>NZ_CAJYES010000079.1 GCF_913773995.1 uncultured Pseudacidovorax sp. | reverse complement strand
GCGGCTGCCCCCTTGTATCTTCCATCCAAGATGTCGAAGACCAAAGGTTTGGGAAGTTGTCCACAGCCCGTTGCC
Organism: uncultured Pseudacidovorax sp.; assembly: GCF_913773995.1. Lineage (GTDB taxonomy): Bacteria > Pseudomonadota > Gammaproteobacteria > Burkholderiales > Burkholderiaceae_C > Xenophilus. The sequence goes on along the minus strand of NZ_CAJYES010000079.1, from coordinate 29,964 downwards.
CCCTTGGGAATGAATCCCGGCAGAGAGCTTTTGGCGTGGACAGCCGACCTTCTGTGCCGCAACCCGAACAGTTGCTGGAGGGCTGGGTTGACGCATCTTTCGAAGCAGCGCCAACACAGACCCCGTATTTGCAAGGCTGGGAAATGACAGAAGCACTCGAACCCGTGTTCATCGGCATCGACGTGGCCAAGGCCACGCTGGAGGTGGCGCTCAGCAGCGAGCCCAAGAGCTCGAGCTGGGCGAACGACGAGGCGGGGCTTGCCGCCCTGCTGGCCTATGTAGAAGGTGTGCGCGAGCGCGTGGCGGCCGTGCTGCTGGAGGCCACCGGCGGGCTGGAGCAGCCGGCTGCGGCCGCGCTGTGCGCGCAGGGCTATGCCGTCATGGTGGTGAACCCGCGCCAGGCGCACGACTTCGCCAAGGCGCTGGGCCATCTGGCCAAGACCGACCGCATCGACGCGCGCTCCCTGGCGCTGTTCGCCCGCACGCTGCATGGCAGCGACAAGCGAGACAAGCTGCTGCTCAAGCCGACCGAGCCTGAGCAGCAGGAGTTGCTCGCGATCGTGACGCGGCGCAGCCAGCTGGTAGGCATGCACGTGGCCGAGACCAATCGCCTGGCCAGCATGCATGTCTCGCAGCGCAAGAGCATCCGCGCGGTGCTCAAGGCGCTGGAGCAGCAGATCACGCAGTTGGACAAGGACGCGGGGCGCATGCTCAAGGAGCACTTCCAGGACAAGCTGGAGCTGCTCAAGGGGCTCAAGGGCGTGGGACCTGGTACGCAGGCGGTGCTGATGGGCGCGCTGCCAGAGCTTGGGCGCCTGACGCGCCGGGAGATCGGCAAGCTGGTAGGCGTGGCGCCGCTGAACCGCGACAGCGGCAGCTTCAAGGGCCGGCGCACGACGTGGGGCGGACGGGCCAACGTGCGCTCGGCGCTGTACATGGCCAGCCTGAGCGCAGTGCGCCACGAGCCGACGATCCGGGCGTTCTACGAGCGCCTGGTGGCCGCAGGCAAGCCCAAGAAGGTGGCGCTGGTGGCGTGCATGCACAAGCTGCTGACCATCATGAATGCGGTCATCAAGTCGGGCGTGCCCTGGCAATCTAGTTATCCACAACATGCCAATGCCTGAACTAAGCATTGACTTCGAACACAGTTGCTCCCTGGCGCCTTCGGCTTGGAGGGGGGCGCACCCCCCGGCCCGGCAAAGCCGGTTCCTCGGGTGCCCTGGCATGGCCTGCTCCGCGGCCACTCGATCCTTGTTGCTGCGGCGCTGACGCGGCCAGCCTACATCGGCTTCTCTTCCATCTGCTCGCGGGCGAGGCGTTCGATCTCGCGTGCGCGCACGTCCACGATCGAGGCCTCGATGTGGTCGATGCGGCCGCCCTTGGCGGTGGTCTCGCGCACGTAGTCCTGCGCGGCACGGAAGCGGTCGCGCGCGGCCACATAGTCCAACTGGGCCACCTGGGATTCCGCTTCGGCGCGGATGGCGCGCAGGGTGTCGCCTTCCACGTCGTACAGCCCGCCGAGCAGGCGCCATACGGTGGCGTCGCGCGGATGCGTGGCCACCCAGTCGCGTAGCACCGGCGCGGCTTCTGCGGCATGGCTCCGGGTCAGCAGGGCGGCCTGGCCGGCCATCAGCATCTCGCCGCGGCTCTTGGCTCGTACGTCGAGCAGCGCAACGGCCGCAACCGCATTGCCGGCGCCCATCTCGATCTCGGCCGCCAGCAGTCGCGCGAGCCGGGCGGGCTCGCCGCTCGTGCCGACCTGCGCGCGCAGCTTCTGCGCCAGACCGCGGGCCGCGGGCAGGTCGCGCAGTTCCCTGGCGGCCAGGGCGCCGGCATACAGCGTGCCGGCCGTTGCGGCACTCGCTGGCGCGGTGCTTCCCTGCGCGGCCTGAACCCACTGGCGCAGCAGGTCCACGCCCGGCCGGCTCAGCACGCGGGCGCGCGCCGCCATCATGGCGTGCTCGGGTGTCAGTGCGATGGTCGGCGCGGGCGCGCCTTCGCGGAACTGGAAGCGCGCCTGCATCTCGGTGATGCGCTCGCTGGTCAGCGGGTGGCTGCGCAGGTAGGGGTAGCTGCCGTTGTCGTTCAGCCGCGAGGCGTACTGCAGCTTCTCGAACATGGCGGCGGCGCCCTGCGGCGCAAAGCCGGCCTGGCTCATCACGCCGAAGCCGATGCGATCGGCCTCGCGCTCCATGTCGCGCGAGAAGTCCAGCTGCTTCTGCATGGCCATGGCCTGGCCGCCCACCATCATGGCCGAGCCCAGGTCGCCACCGCTGCGGCCACTCTTGCTCATGGCCAGGCCACCCAGCAGCATGGCCGCCAGCATCAGCGGCATCTGCCGGCTCTGCTGCGTGAGCATGCGCGAGATGTGCCGCTGCGTGACGTGGGTGAGTTCGTGCGCCAGCACCGAGGCCAGCTCATCGCGGCTGCCCACCACGGCGATGAGCCCGGTGTTCACGCCGAGGTAGCCGCCGGGCAGCGCGAAGGCATTGATGCTGCGGTCGCGGCCGATCATCAGCACCCAGGCGAAGCGTTCGTCCAGCTCGGGCGTGAGCTCGCCGCGCTGGCGGGCCGCGGCCAGCAGCGGCTGCCAGATGCCCTGGACGTAGTCGGCGAGCACCGGGTCGTCGACGAAGTCCGGGTCGCGGTACAGCTCGCGGGCGATGCGGTCGCCGAGTTCCCGCTCGGTGCCGACGCTCATCTCGGCACCGTCGCCCAGGCCTGGCAGCGGGCGCGCGGGCGTGGCGGTCTGGGCCTGGACGGGCAGGGCGGTGAGTTGGCCGGCTGCCAGCAAGGCCGCCAGGGCGACCTGCAGCCGGCGGCGCAGCGGCGGGCGGGCGCGGCGCGGGTCGGCCGGAGGCAGCGCGGGCACGCGGCGCAAAGCAGAGTGAGAGGACATCGGATGCGGCATCGGTGGCTTTTTCCGGCCCGTATGATGCGCCTCCCGCCGGATCGTTCAGCCCATGTCCTCACCCCTCACCCACTTCGACGCCCAGGGCCAGGCCCACATGGTGGATGTGGCGGCCAAGCCTGCCACGCACCGCATCGCGATTGCCGAGGGCCGCATCCGCATGCAGGCGGCGACGCTCGCGCTGGTGGAATCGGGCACCGCCAGGAAGGGCGATGTGCTGGGCGTGGCCCGCATCGCCGGCATCCAGGCGGCCAAGAAGACCAGCGACCTGATCCCGCTGTGCCACCCGCTGGCGATCACCCGCGTGGCGGTGGAGTTCGCCACCGAGCCGGGCGACGTGCCCGCCGTGCGTTGCCGGGCGACGGTCGAGACGGTCGGCCCGACGGGCGTCGAGATGGAGGCGCTCACCGCCGTTCAGGTGGCGCTGCTGACCGTCTACGACATGTGCAAGGCCGCTGATCGGGGCATGGTGATCGACGGCGTGCAGGTGCTGGAGAAGCACGGCGGGAAGTCCGGTTCCCACATCAATCCGCCCCGCTGAGCCCGAGCAAGGCGCGTTTCCGCGCTCGACGCCCGACCGGCCTGACCTCACGTCCCGAAGCGTTGGCGAAGGACGCCTTCAACGTCCGCCGCTCTCCTCCTCGTCCGGCCGCTTGCGCCGCAGCGCCTCGATCACCTGCCGCGCGCCCAGCCCCAGCGGGCGCTCCTTGGACCAGACCACGTCGACCCACAGGTCCAGCCGGTTGCTGAGGTTCTCGAAGGGGATCTCCACCAGCGCGCCCGCCGCGACGTGCGCTTGCACGAAGGGCCGAGGCAACCAGCCCCAGCCCAGGCCGGCCGTCAGCAGACTCAGCGCCGCCAGCGCGTTATCGGTGCGCCAGGTGTGGCGCGCGAACACGGTGCGCGGGTCGCGCAGGGCCGGATCGCGGCCGGCGACCACGATCTGGCGGGTGTCGATCAGGTGCTGCTCGCGCAGCCGGCCGCCGGCAGCGATCAGGACCGGGTGATCCGGCGCCATGACCGCGACCAATGTCTCGGTCGCCACTTCCTGGAAACCCTCGCGGCCGTCGAGGCTGGGGCGTTCGAACACCAGCGCCAGTTGCGCGCGGCCGCTGTGCAGCAGGGCGAGCGCGTCGGCCTGGGGCGCGGCGAGCACCTCCACCTCCAGCGAGGGATGCGACTGGGCCAGCGCTGCGAGCGGCTGGCTCCAGGGGCCGCTGAGCAGTTCGGGCGCGATGGCGAGCGTGAGCCGCTCCTCCAGCCCCTGCGTGAGGGCCAACGCCTGCACCTCCAGCGCCTTGAGCTGGGCGGCCAGCAGCCGCGCCTGCGGTTCCAGCGAGCGGGCTGCGGCGGTGGGGCGCGGCTCGCGCCCGCTGCGGTCGAAGAGCTGCAGGTCCAGCTCGGCCTCGAGCTGGGCGATGCCCATGCTCACCGCCGAGGGCACCCGCCGCAAAGCGCGGGCGGCTGCCGAGAAGGACCCGTGGTCGAGGACCGCAAGAAAGAGGGCAATGTCGTCGCTGCTGAGCATGGCGATCTTTCAGTGAATCTGAAAGAAGCTGACTTTATGTGTCAGTACGACAGAAATACAGTGACATCGTCATCCAAGGTATCCCCAACAGAAAGAAGAAAGCCATGCAGGGCATCAAGCGCCGCGTCGTCTACATCACCCTCTACGAAGGCATCGCCATCGTGGTGGCCAGCCTGGGGCTGGCCTGGATGTCGGGGCAGGGCGTGGGCCATTCGGGCGTGGTGGCCGTGATGGCCTCGGCCATCGCCATCGCCTGGAACCTGCTGTTCAACAGCCTGTTCGAGCGCTGGGAGGCGCGCCAGGCCAAGCGCGGCCGCAGCCTGGGCCGCCGGGTGGCGCATGCCATCGGCTTCGAGGGCGGGCTGGTGATGCTGCTGGTCCCCACCATCGCCTGGTGGCTGGAGATCAGCCTGTGGGAAGCGCTGGTGATGGACCTGGCGCTGGTGGTGTTCTTCCTGGTCTACACCTTCGTCTTCAACTGGGTGTTCGACGCGGTGTTCGGGCTGCCGGCCTCGGCGGCGGCACGTCCGGTCAGCGCCACCTGAGGGCCGCGGCGCAGTGCTGACGGAGGGCCGGAGCGCGCGCCGGTATTTCGGGGTTATCCCGGGTCGAGCCCTATAAAATCCGCGCTCCCCGCGCAAGGAGCGTTGCAACGGCGGGCCCCGGCACACCGCCCCTGGTGGCGCCCGAGCGGCCCGGCCCGTGAGGCTTGGCGGGGCCGGCCGCCGTTTGCCAGGCGCCGGCTGCAACGACGCTCACCTGCTGATCCCCGCCACCAGGTGTGCCGTCCATGAGTTCTTCCGCCCCTTCCGTTCCCCCAATGCTGCTGTCCGGCCTGGAGCCGGTCGTCATCGACGCAGGCACGCTGTTCGTCAACATCGGCGAGCGCACCAACGTCACCGGCTCCAAGGCCTTTGCCCGCATGATCCTGAACGGCCAGTTCGAGGAAGCGCTGGCCGTGGCCCGCCAGCAGGTGGAGAACGGTGCGCAGGTGATCGACGTCAACATGGACGAGGCCATGCTGGACAGCAAGGCCGCCATGGTGCGCTTCCTGAACCTGATCGCCAGCGAGCCCGACATTGCGCGGGTGCCGATCATGGTGGACAGCTCCAAGTGGGAGGTGATCGAGGCCGGTCTGCGCTGCATCCAGGGCAAGGGCATCGTCAACTCCATCTCCATGAAGGAAGGGGTGGACAAGTTCAAGCACGAGGCGCGGCTGATCCGCCGCTACGGCGCCGCCGCCGTGGTCATGGCCTTCGACGAGCAGGGCCAGGCCGACACCTATGCCCGCAAGATCGAGATCTGCGAGCGGGCCTACCGCGTGCTGGTGGACGAGGTGGGCTTTCCGCCCGAGGACATCATCTTCGACCCCAACATCTTCGCGGTGGCCACGGGCATCGAGGAGCACAACAACTACGCCGTCGATTTCATCGAGGCCACGCGCTGGATCAAGGCCCACCTGCCGGGCGCCAAGGTGTCGGGCGGCGTGTCGAACGTGAGCTTCAGCTTCCGCGGCAACGACCCGGTGCGTGAGGCGATCCACACCGTCTTCCTGTACCACGCCATCCAGGCGGGCATGGACATGGGCATCGTCAACGCCGGCATGGTGGGCGTGTACGACGACCTGGAGCCGCAGTTGCGCGAGCGCGTGGAAGACGTGGTGCTCAACCGCCGCCCCGACGCCGGCGAACGGCTGGTGGAGATCGCCGAGAGCGCCAAGGGCGCCGCCAAGGACGACAGCAAGAAGCTCGAATGGCGCGGCGGCAATGTCAACGAGCGCCTGGCCCATGCGCTGGTGCACGGCATCACCGACTTCATCGTCGAGGATACCGAAGAGGCCTACCAGGCCATCGTGGCCCAGCCCGGCGGCCGGCCGCTGCACGTCATCGAAGGGCCACTGATGGATGGCATGAACATCGTGGGCGACCTGTTCGGCGCCGGCAAGATGTTCCTGCCGCAGGTGGTGAAAAGCGCCCGCGTGATGAAGCAGGCCGTGGCCCACCTCATTCCCTACATCGAGGAAGAGAAGAAGCGCGACGAGGCCGCGGGCCGCGACGTGCGCTCCAAGGGCAAGATCGTCATCGCCACGGTCAAGGGCGACGTGCACGACATCGGCAAGAACATCGTCACCGTCGTGCTCCAGTGCAACAACTTCGAGGTGGTGAACATGGGCGTGATGGTCCCGTGCCACGAGATCCTGGCGCGCGCCAAGGTCGAGGGCGCGGACATCGTGGGCCTGTCGGGCCTGATCACGCCCAGCCTCGAAGAGATGCAATACGTGGCCGGCGAGATGCAGAAGGACGAGCACTTCCGCGTCAGGAAGATCCCGCTGCTGATCGGCGGTGCCACCACCAGCCGGGTGCACACGGCCGTCAAGATCGCGCCGCACTACGAGGGCCCGGTGGTCTATGTGCCCGATGCCTCGCGCAGCGTGAGCGTGGCGCAAAGCCTGCTGTCGGAGCAGGCGGCGAACTACATCGCCGAGCTCAACGCCGACTACGACAAGGTGCGCCAGCAGCATGCCAACAAGAAGCAGGTGCCGCTGTGGCCCCTGGCCAAGGCCCGCGCCAACAAGACGCCCATCGACTGGACCGGCTACCAGCCGCCCAAGCCGAAGTTCATCGGCCGGCGCGTGTTCCGCAACTACGACCTGGCGGACCTGGCGAAGTACATCGACTGGGGCCCCTTCTTCCAGACCTGGGACCTGGCCGGGCCCTTCCCGCAGATCCTGAAGGACGAGATCGTGGGCACCGAGGCCCAGCGCGTCTTCAGCGAAGGCAAGCGCATGCTGCAGCGGCTGATCGAAGGGCGTTGGCTCACGGCCAATGCGGTGGTGGGCTTCTGGCCCGCGAACACCGAGCGCGACGACGACATCGTGCTGTACGCCGACGAGTCGCGCCAGACGCCGCTGCTCACCTGGTACGGCCTGCGCCAGCAGACCGAGAAGCAGGCGGTGGACGGCGCGATGCGCCCCAGCCGCTGCCTGGCCGACTTCGTCGCGCCGCGCGAATCGGGCGTGGCCGACTATGTGGGCGCCTTCGCCGTCACCGCGGGCATCGGCGCCGAGAAGCGCGAGAAGTACTTCCTCGACGACCTGGACGACTACTCGGCCATCATGTTCAAGGCCCTGGCCGACCGCCTGGCCGAGGCCTTCGCCGAGGCGCTGCACCACCGCGTTCGCCTGGACCTGTGGGGCTATGCCGCCGACGAGCAGCTGAGCAACGACGAGATGATCAAGGAGCAATACCGCGGCATCCGCCCGGCGCCCGGCTATCCGGCCTGCCCCGACCACAGCGTCAAGGGCCCGATGTTCGAGCTGCTTCAGTGCGCCGAGATCGGCATGGGCCTGACCGACTCGCTGGCGATGACGCCGGCGGCCAGCGTCTCGGGCTTCTACCTGAGCCATCCCGACAGCAGCTACTTCAACGTCGGCAAGATCGGGCATGACCAGCTGCAGGACCAGGCAGCACGTCGCCGGCTCGCGGAATCCGAGCTAGAGCGGCTCTTGGCACCGAACCTCTGAACCGGAGACCGCCATTCTTCTCCTGCTGCAGAAGCTGAGCTTCACGGCCGTGCACCTGGCCGGCCTGGCCGTGGTGCTGCTGGCGCTCTGGGGCGCGGGCGACGCGCTGATGCGGCGGCTGTGGGCCGGCGCGCCCGACACGCCGGGCCGTGACGACCCATGGCTGCGCATGGCGTTTTCCGCCACGACCGGTCTCGGCCTGGCCATCGTGGCACTGCAGGTCCTGGGCATTGCCGGCCTGCTTCGGCCACCCGGCACGCTGGCGCTGCTGGCCCTAGGACTGGCGCTGGCCTTGTGGCGCCTGCCCGCGCAGTGGCGATTGCTGCGGGCGCTCCCGCCGGGGCCGCCGCTCGGCCGCGCCGAGCGCGTGGCGACGTTCGTCGCCATCGGCGCCTTCTTCATCAGCCTCTTCGAGCCGATGGCGCCGCCGCATGCCTTCGACGAGATGATGTACCACCTGCCCTATGCGCGGCAGGTGGCCGAGAGCGGCGCGCTGGGCATCCACGACTGGCTGCGCTACCCCTGGTTCCCGTACAACTACGACCTGCTCTATGCGGCGGCCTTGCCGCTGGCGGGCGACGTGTTCCCGCATCTGCTGCATGCCTTGGGCGGCTGGCTGGCGGCGGCGCTGGTCTGGCGCCTGGCCGTGACCCACACCGATCGTGTCTGCGCGGCCATCGCGCTGGCGGCCTGGCTGATGATGGGCGAGTTCTTCAACGCGCTCATCGACATGGGCGTGGCCCTGTTCGTCGTCGGGGCCTTCACCGTGCTGTGGTTGTGGTGGAGCACGCCGGTCACTGCGACGCAGCCGCGGCGGCCCGCATGCTGGCTGGCGCTGGCGGCCTTCTACCTGGGCGTGGCCGCGGGCAGCAAGTACCAGGCGCTCACCTTCCTGCCGCTGGTGGCCGTGTGCGTGGCCTGGCGCGAGCGCCGACCGGCGCCCTGGCTCCTGGCCCTGGGCTGCTTTCTGCTGCCCTGCATCTACTGGTTCGGCCGCAACTGGCTGCAGACGGGCGACCCGTTTAATCCCATCGGTGCCAAGGTGTTCGGCTTCACCAACTGGAACCCGGACGACTACAAGCGCCAGGTCGACGATGTGCGCGCGCATGCCGCGCTGCCCAACGTCATGCTGTGGCCCGCCCTGCTCGTGCCTTTCGCGGCAGTCTGGAAGACGCGGCCCGCGGTGCGCGCCGCGGCGCTCTTCGGCGCCTGGTCGCTGCTGGTGTGGCTGGCCACGTCGCGCTATCCGCGCTACATGGCGGCCTCGTTCCCGATCCTGGCCTGGCTGGGTGCGATCGGCTGGTGCCAGTTGTGGCGGTGGGCGGCCGCAGCCCTCCGGCGCCGCGGTGGCGAGCGCATCCATGGCCGGATGGCCGCGGGGTTGGGAGCGGCGCTGGTGGCGGTGCTGCTGGTGGCCGGCGGTGCGCGGCTGTGGAACCACCTGCGCCAGATCTCGCCCACGCCCGAGACACGCGAGGCGTATCTGGCCCGCAATGTGCCTGGTTATGCCGTGCTGAGCTGGTTGCGCGCCAACCCACAGCCGGGACGCCTCTACCAGGTGGGTCTGAGCGATGCCATCTACTTCGCGCCCAACCCGGTCTGGGGCGATGTGTTCGGCCACTACCGCTACTCTGACTTTCTCCTGCTCCCCGCGCCGGAGATGGCGCGCAAGCTGGCGCAGGAGGGCTTCGGTACCATCGTGATCCAGACGGCACTCGGGCCCTTTGTCGATGGCAAGCCGGGCTTCGAGCGCCACTTCCAGCTGCTGTTCGAAAAGGATGGCGTGAAGGCGTACCGCGTCCTGCCGGACGCGCCCTGACGGGCGCCTCAGGCTGCCGCCCTTCTCTCTGCCACGTCATCTCCCAGCCCATGCGTATCGCCGCGGTCATCCCCTGCTACAACGAAGCCCTGGCCATCGGGCAGGTGATCGGCGCTTTCCGCGCGCACCTGCCGCAGGCCGAGGTGCATGTCTTCGACAACGCCTCCACCGACGACACCGCGGTGGTAGCGCGTGCGCACGGTGCACGGGTGACCGCCGTGAGACTGCGGGGCAAGGGCAATGTGGTTCGACGCATGTTTGCCGACGTCGAGGCCGACATCTACATCATGGTCGACGGCGATGCCACGTATGACCTGGCCCGGCTGCCCGAGATGATCGACATGCTGGTCCAGGGCAATCTGGACATGGTCGTAGGAGCCCGGCAGGACGATCATCAGGATGCGCAGACCTACCGTCGTGGCCATCGCCTCGGAAACCGCATGCTGACGGGCGCCGTCGTGCAGTTGTTCGGCGGCGAGTTCAGCGACATGTTGTCGGGACTGCGCGTGTTCTCGCGGCGGTATGTGAAGTCCTTTCCCGCCCTGTCCCAGGGCTTCGAGATCGAGACCGAGCTGACGGTGCACGCGCTGGAGCTGCGCATGCCGTGGGGCGAGGTGCCGGTGCGCTATCTCTCGCGTCCCGAAGGCTCCGAAAGCAAGCTCTCCACCTACCGCGATGGCTGGCGCATCCTGGTCACGATCACCAAGCTGTTCGTGAGCGAGCGGCCGTTGCTGTTCTTCATGATCGTGGCCGGGGTGCTGGCCGCGGCCTCGATCGGCCTGGCTGTCCCGCTTCTGGTGACCTTCATCCAGACCGGCCTGGTGCCGCGTCTGCCTACCGCCGTACTGGCCACCGGCATGATGCTGGCGGCCATGCTGTCGGCCAGCTGCGGCGCGGTGTTGCGCACCGTGACGCTGGGGCGGCGCGAGGTCAAGCGCATCGCCTACCTGGCCATTCCCGGCGCGGCGCGGCTAGCCACAGCGGGGAACGTGCAGTGAGCGTCCGCCCGGACGCTCCTGCGAAAGTGCCGTGGTGATTTCCGGCCCGCTGCTGCGCCGTCTGTTGAGTTTCGGCATCGCCGGCGTCATCGGCTTCGGGGTCGATGCGGGGCTTCTGTACCTGCTGGCGCCGCATGTGGGCTGGTATGCCGGCCGCGTGTTGTCCTTCTGGGGCGCAGCCACGGCCACCTGGCTGATCAACCGGCGCTTCACCTTCGCCGATGGCGCGCGGCGGCTGCCGCTGTGGCACGAATACCTGCGCTACCTCGCCGCGATGCTGGGCGGCGCACTCGTCAACTATGCGGCCTACGTGGCCGTGCTGCATGCGCTGCAGGGCCCGGCGGCACCGCTGCTCGGCGTGGCCGCGGGCAGCATCGCCGGCATGGGCGTCAACTACCTGTCGGCGCGCTACCTGGTCTTCAAGCGCTGAGCCGGGCGGCGCGCCGGCTCAATGCCCGCCGGACACGACCACCGGCACATCCGTGGCCGGCGGCGTGTTGCGGCTGCGGCCACAGCGCACGATGCCGTCGATCATCACCATGCCCACGCCCGGCAGGTCCCCCAGCTGCACGCTTTCCAGCAGCGTGCGGCCGGCCGTGTGCTGGGCGCGGTCCATGAAGACGAAGTCGGCCGCGTAGCCCTTGTCGATCAGGCCGCAGTTGAGCTTGCGCATGCGCGCCGTGTTGCCGGTGGCGAAGCAGAACACCAGCTCGGCCGGGATGTTGGCCAGCGAGGACAGCATGGCGATCATGCGCAGGATGCCCAGCGGCTGCACGCCCGAGCCGGCCGGTCCGTCGGTGCCCAGGATCACGCGGTGCGGGCACTTGAGCTCCAGCGCGGCCTTGGCCGCCGCGATGGCCACGCGCTCGTTGCCGTTGTGCACGATCTCGATGCCGCGCGTGCTCTTCTCGCACAGCTCGCACACGTGCGCCTCGGGCAGCGAGGTGTGGCCGCCGTTGATGTGGCCGATGACGTCGGCGTCGGCCTCCAGTACGACGTCCTTGTCGATCAGGCCCGAGCCGGGAATCGACGGACCGCCCGTGTGGATGGTGCTCTGGATGCCGTACTTGCGGGCCCAGGCCACCATCTCCTTGGCCTCGTAGCCGGCCTTGACGCTGCCCAGGCCCACCTCGCCCAGCAGGCCGACGCCGGCCTCGGCCAGTTCCTTGAAGTCGCTCTCGACCATGCCCTTCTCGATGACCGGCGCGCCGGCCAGCACTTTCACGCCGCCGGGGCGGAAGGCGTCGAAGGCGCGCTGCGCGGTGATGGCCAGGGCCTTGAGGCCGACGATGTCCTTGGGTCGGCCGGGGTAGTGCACCTCGCCGGCCGAGATCATGGTGGTCACGCCGCCGTTCATGCTGGACTCGATCCAGTTGAGCTGGCTCTGGCGCGGCGTCCAGTCGCCGGCCACGGGGTGCACGTGGCTGTCGATCAGGCCCGGCGCGACGCAGGTCTGGCGCGCGTCGATGACGGTGGTGGCGCCTTCGACATCGCAGTCCTTGTAGCGGCCCACGGCGGCGATCAGGCCGTCCTGGACCACGATGGTGTCGGCCTGCAGGATGGGCTGGTCGATGTCGCCCGAGAGCAGCAGCCCTATGTTCTGGATGACGACCTTGCCCGACTTGCCGGCGGCGGCGACTTCTGCCATTTTTGGGTTTCCTCGTGGGGTGGGAGAGATTCCGTGCTGTCGTCCTGCCGCACGGCGCGCAGCACCGTCTCGGTGACGAAGGCCTCCCAGTGTTGGGCGGCCTCGGGGGCGTCGAGCTGCTCGCCCAGGAAGCTGGCGAGCGTGTAGCGGTTGGACATGTAGAAGTAGCCCGTCGCCGCGATCAACAGGTACACATCGCGCGCGGCCAGGTCGGGGCGGAACAGGCCTTGCGCCGCGCCGCTTTCCAGAATCGAGGCGATCACCGCCACCGCCCGCGACGAGTACTCGCGCGCCCGCACCGACTTGGCGATGTGCCGGCCCTTGTGCAGGTTCTCGGTGTTGAGCAGCGTGACGAAGTCGGGGTTGCGCCGGTAATAGCCCAGCACGAAGCGGATCACCTCGGTCAGCGCCTCGACTGGGCGGGCCATGTCCAGCGCCATGGCGGCCTCGGCCTCGTCCATGCGCTGGTAGATGCCCTCCAGCACGGCCACGAACAGGCCTTCCTTGCTGCCGAAGTAGTAGTAGATCATCCGGTCGTACGACTTGGCCGCCCGCGAGATCTTCTCCACGCTGCCGCCCTCGTAGCCGTATTTGGCGAACACCTTGGTGGCCGCACGCAGGATGGCCTCGCGCGAGGCCTGCGCCTGCGCCTCGCGCACGCCGGTCTTGCGCTGCGGCTTGGCGGGCGTCTTGCGCGTGGCCACCTGGATTACTTCTCTACGAAAGCGCGTTCCACCACGTAGTCGCCCGGGGTCGTCGTGTTGCCCTCGTGGAAGCCGCGCTGCTCCAGGATCAGCTTCATGTCGGCCAGCAGCATGGGGCTGCCGCACAGCATCACGCGGTCTTCCGCGGGGTTGAGCGGCGGCAGGCCCAGGTCGTCGGTGAGCTTGTTGCTGGTGATCAGGTCGGTGATGCGGCCCTGGTTGCGGAAGGGCTCGCGCGTCACGGTGGGGTAGTAGAGCAGCTGCTCGCTCACCATCTCGCCCAGGAACTCGTGGTGCGGCAGGTCCTGCGTGATGGTGTCGTGGTAGGCCAACTCGGCCACCTCGCGCACGCCGTGCACCAGGATGACCTTCTCGAACTTCTCGTAGGTCTCGGGGTCGCGGATCACGCTCAGGAAGGGTGCCACGCCGGTGCCGGTGCCGAACAGGTACAGGCGCTTGCCGGGCAGGGTGTAGTCGATCAGCAGCGTGCCCGTGGGCTTGCGGCCCACCACGATGGTGTCGCCGACCTTGATGTGCTGCAACCGCGAGGTGAGCGGGCCATCCGGCACCTTGATGCTCAGGAACTCGAGGTGCTCCTCGTAGTTCGCGCTCACGATGCTGTAGGCACGCAGCAGCGGCTTGCCGTCGACCTTGAGGCCGATCATCGTGAAGTGCCCGTTGGAAAAGCGCAGGGCAGGGTCGCGTGTGGTGGTGAAGCTGAACAGGCGGTCGGTCCAGTGGTGGACGGTCAGGACGCGTTCTTCGGCAAAGGCACTCATAAGCTAATAACCAAATGAAAGGGAAGCTGGCGGGTGGCACGAGGGCATGCGCGCGAGGCTTGCGGCGCCACTGGCTGGTGCTGCCCATTTTCGTTCACGACGCACCAGGAGGGGGCGGCGTGCACTCTGGAAAACACCCATGCAAGCATCGCGCCGGGCCGCTAGATTCGTTTCATGTAGCGATCACAACATGAATATGGAGCGGATGCTACACAAACGGTGCATCGCCGCCAAGCCGATTTCCGGCATGCTTGTTGCACACACAGGCCGCGTTGCACGAAAGCCCACGATGACAGAACACACCAAGACCGACGGCCTGCCCGGCATCGACGTGCCAGCCCTGCCCACCACGCCCGATGGCCTGGGCCGCGCGCCCGCCCGCAACGAGCGCATGAGCACGAGCAAGGTCGAATGCAATGCCTGTCCGGTGCTGTGCCAGATCTCCGAAGGCCGCACCGGCGCCTGCGACCGCTACGCCAACCGCGAGGGCGTGCTGGTGCGCACCGACCCGGTGGTGATGCTGCGGCGCGAGCTCGACTCGCCCGAGCCGGCCCTGGTGCCCTTCGCCCGGCCGGCGGCCGACACCGTCGAAGCCGCCGCGGCCGATGCACCGCAGGACGACTGGAACGGCGACCTGCTGCTGGCCGACCAGGTCTTCGTCACCGGCATCGGCAGTTCCACCACTTACCCCGACTACAAGCCCGCGCCCTTCATCGTGGCCTCCAAGGCGCAGGGCGTGGACATGGTCACCGTGGTCACCGAAGGCATCTTCAGCTACTGCAGCGTGAAGGTGAAGATCGACACCGACCGCTTCCTCGGCAGCGAGCAGGCCAACGTGCGCTACAAGGGCGAGGTGGTGGGCCATGTGACCACGGCCGAGTACGGCTCGCAGATGCTGTCGCTGGGCGGCGTGCACCACCTCACCGGTGGCAGCAAGAAGGAAGGCCGGATGACGCTGGAGATGATGCAGCGGCTGTGCAACAAGCAGGCGGCCGAATGCACCATCGACGGCGGCGCCAGCCTGGTCATCCAGGCCGGCCGCGCGCCCATCGTCAACGGTGTGGAAGAGCAGCGCATGCGCGTGGGCTGCGGCTCGGCCACGGTGGGCATCTTCGCCAAACAGTTGCTAGGCCTGGCCGACGAGGTGGTGGTGGTCGACGACCACATCACCGGCGTGCTCACCGAACACCAGGCTGGCCGCTGCCTGGCCATGCCGCCCTCGGGCATCCAGATGCGCGGGCGCAAGTCCACGCCGGGGCGCTACTTCCAGGTGGCCAATCCGGGCAGCGGCTGGGGCGGCACCGACATCGCCGACCCGCTGGCCATCATCGAAGGCTGGGAGCCCGGCGTGGCCAGGCCCGGCCTCAAGCTGCTGATGACCTCCACCACCGGCGAGCAGGCCGAGTGGTACGTGCTGGACGACGACCTGCGCCCCGTGCCGCAGCCCATGCCCGAGGCGGTGCGCAAGGTGGTCGAGCGCATCGGCGAGAACTGCGAGCCCTCGCTCACCACGGTGCTCTTCCTGGGCGGTGCGGGCGGCAGCCTGCGTGCGGGTGTGACCGAGAATCCGATCCTGCTGACGCGCGCCATCAAGCGCGCGCTGGTCAACGTCACCTGCGGCGGCGCGCCGGCCTACGTGTGGCCGGGCGGCGGCATCACCGTCATGGCCGACGTGATGCGCATGCCCGACAACAGCTTCGGCACCGTGCCCACGCCAGCCATCATTGCGCCCATCGAGTTCAGCATGAAGCTGCAGGACTACGCGGACCTGGGTGGCCACATGGAGCATGTGATGTCGCTGGAGCAGGCGCTGCGCCGCGGCGCCTGGCAGGACGACGGCGCGCCGCTCGCCCGCCGCTTCGTCGGGCAGGCCAGCGACAACCCCTGGCCCCTGGGCCACAAGCCCATGCTGGGCTGATCTCTCGCGCCGCAGCGACGCATGCCCGCCCAACGCCAAGCCCTCGATGCCCAGCGCTGGCACTGGCACCACGGTCCCATGGACCTCGTGGTCCAGGCCGAGGGCGAGCCGCGCGCCGTGGCCGAGGCGCACGAGGCGGCCTGGGCGCGCTTCGAAGGCCTGCTGGACGAACTCGTCGCCGAGCTGCCTGCGCTGCGCAGGCCGGTGTCTGAGCATGCGGCCCTGCGTGGGCCCGTCGCGCGCCGCATGCAGGCCGGCTGCCTGCCCTTCCTGCCGGCCTTCATCACGCCGATGGCGGCCGTGGCCGGCTCGGTGGCGCAGGAGCTGATCGCCTTCTACCAGCGGCCGGGCATCGCGCGGGCCTGGATCAACAATGGCGGCGACATTGCGCTGCATCTGGCGCCTGGCACCGAGGCGCGGGTCGGCCTCTATGCGGACCTCGCCCGCTTCGACCCGCGCGACGCCGAGCGCCTGCGCACCGACGGGCAGTTCAGCGTTGCTGCGGCAGACCCGGTGCGCGGCGTCGCCACCAGCGGCTGGCGCGGCCGCAGCTTCTCGCTGGGCATCGCCGACAGCGTGACCATCCTCGCGGCGACCGCGGCGCAGGCCGATGCGGCGGCGTCCATCGTCGCCAACGCCGTCGATGCGGACCACTCTGCCATCGGGCGTCGCCCCGCCAACGAATGCAAGGACGACAGCGACCTCGGTGCGCTGCCCGTCACCGTGCAGGTGCCGCCGCTGCCCCCCAGCGTGGTGCGCGATGCGGTCGAATCGGGCCTGCGCCGTGCTGAGGCGCTGCAGTCGCGCGGCCTTATCCACGCGGCCGTGATCGTGTGCCAAGGCCAATGGAGAGTGCTGTCGGCACGGAACCAGACCCTGGCGGCGCCGTCCGTTGGTTCAGTATTTGCTTAACGAATCGCACACCCTTTCACCACGATGATCGACATCCGCCGCGTCTTCACCCAGGTCGAGCAGATCCACCACGAGTTCGGCCCGCGCGCCGAGCAGCCGCTGGTGCGCGGTGCCATCGGTGCCGTGCTCGCCAATCCGTTCGCCGGCCGCTACGAGCCGGACATCCTGCCCATGATGGCGCTGCTGGACCCGGTGGGCGTGGACATGGCCCAGCGCCTGCTGGCCGCCATGGACGTGCCACGCGACGCCATCGCCACCTACGGCAAGGGCGCCATCGTCGGTGCGGCGGGCGAGCTGGAACATGGCGCGCTGTGGCATGTGCCCGGCGGCTACGCGATGCGCGAGTTGCTGGGCTGGAAGGGCGACCGTGCCGCCTACACCGCCGGCCAGGGCGAGGCCAAGAGCGGCCAGCCCGGCAACGCGCTGTCCATCGTGCCGTCCACCAAGAAGGTGGGCCCCCCCGGCGCCGCGCTCGATGTGCCGCTCACCAACATCAACGCCAGCTATGTGCGCGGCCAGTTCGATGCCATCGAGGTACGCGTGCCCGGCGCGCCTGCGGCCGACGAGATCGTCTTCATCCTCGCCATGACCACCGGCTACCGTGTGCATGCCCGCGTCGGCGGCCTCAAGGCCGAGGACATCAGCCAATGGAACGGCCTGCGCTGAGGCACCGAAGAGACCAAGGAGAACCCATGCCAGCAGACATCCGCAAACTGATCGTGCAAGTCGACGAGACCCGCAAGGAGATGGGCCAGACCATCGACCCGCCCACGCGCCGTGCCGTCGCCATCGCCGTCATCGCCAACCCTTACGCCGGCCGCTACAGCGAGAACCTGGATGAGCTGATCGCCATCGGCGAAGAGCTGGGCGGCCTGCTCGGCCAGAAGGCCGTGAAGGCCCTGGGCATCGAGCCCGGCCAGGCGCAGAGCTACGGCAAGGCCGCCATCGTGGGCGAGGCCGGCGAGCTGGAGCATGCCGCCGCCATCCTGCATCCCAAGCTGGGCGCGCCGCTGCGCGTGGCGGTCGAAAAGGGCGCCGCGCTGGTGCCCTCGGCCAAGAAGCAGGGCACGCTGGGCACCGCCATCGACGTGCCGCTGGGCCACAAGGACGCCGCCTTCGTGCGCAGCCATTTCGACGCCGTCGAGGCCCGCGTGAGCGATGCCCCGCGCGCGGGCGAGATCGTGGTGGCCGTGGCCGTCACCGACAGCGGCCGTCCGCTGCCGCGCATCGGCGGCCTGCAGGTGTCCGAAATCAAGGGCGTGGACGGTCTTCGCTGAACGCGGCGCGGCTATTCTTCGCCTGCTTCATTTCCCCCGGTTTTCCATCCCTTCCGACGAGGAGTTCCCCATGCAACCCTTCCGCCTCCATTTCGGTGCCGCCGCGGCGCTGGCCCTGGCCGCCGGCACGCTGATGCCGGCCCATGCCCAGAACGTCATCAAGATCGGCGAGGTCAACAGCTACAAGGCCCAGCCCGCCTTCCTGGAGCCCTACAAGAAGGGCATGGAACTGGCCGTGGACGAGATCAACGCCAAGGGCGGCGTCAACGGCAAGAAGATCGAGCTGATCACCCGCGACGACAACGCCAACCCCGGCGATGCGGTGCGCATGGCCGAGGAACTGGTCTCGCGCGAGAAGGTGGACGTGCTGGCCGGCGCCTTCCTGTCCAACACCGGCCTGGCCCTGGCCGACTTCGCCAAGCAGAAGAAGTTCTTCTATCTGGCTGGCGAACCCCTGACCGACAAGATGACGTGGCAGGGTGGCAACCAGTACACCTTCCGCCTGCGCCCCGGCACCTACATGCAGGCCGCCATGCTGGTGCCCGAGGCCGTCAAGCAGAAGAAGAAGCGCTGGGCGTTGGTGTACCCCAACTACGAGTATGGCCAGTCCGCCGTGGCCGCCTTCAAGAACTTGCTGAAGGCCGCGCAGCCCGACGTGGAGTTCGTGACCGAGCAGGCCACGCCGCTGGGCAAGGTCGACGCCGGCAGCGTGGTGCAGGCCCTGGCCGATGCCAAGCCCGACGCCATCTTCAACGTGCTCTTCGGCGCCGACCTGTCGAAGTTCGTGCGCGAGGGCAACACCCGCGGCCTATTCAAGGACCGCACGGTGGTCAGCGTGCTGACCGGCGAGCCCGAGTACCTCGATCCGCTCAAGGACGAAGCGCCCGATGGCTGGATCGTGACCGGCTATCCGTACTACGGCATCAAGACGGCCGAACACAAGGCCTTCCTCGACGCCTACCAGGCCAAGTTCAAGGACTATCCGCGCCTGGGCTCGGTGGTGGGCTACAGCATGATCAAGTCGGCCGCCGCCGGCATCGCCAAGGCCGGCAGCACTGACGCCGACAAGCTGGTCGCCGCCTTCAAGGGCCTGCAGGTCGACAGCCCCTTCGGCAAGATCAGCTACCGCGCCGAAGACCACCAGTCGACCATGGGCGCCTTCGTGGGCAAGACCAAGAACGACGGCGGCAAGGGCGTGATGGTGGACTACGTCTACTACGACGGCGCCGATGCGCGCTTCCAGCCGCCCGCGGCTGAGGTGAAGAAGTCCCGCAGCGCGGACTGACGACTGCTGCCCCCTGAAGAGAGCCTTGCCATGAGTTTTTCCGGCCTGATCGTCCAGCTCCTGAACGGGCTGGCGTCTGCGTCCTCGCTGTTCCTGGTGGCGGCGGGCCTGTCGCTGATCTTCGGTGTGACGCGCATCGTCAACTTCGCGCATGGCTCCTTCTTCATGGTGGGCATCTACGTCGCCTACACCCTGGCCGACAAGCTGGGGGGCGCCGGCTTCTGGGTGGCGCTGCCGCTGGCGGCCATCGCGGTGGGCGTGCTCGGCGCGGTCATCGAAGTCGTGCTGCTGCGGCGCATCTACAAGGCGCCCGAGCTCTTCCAGCTGCTGGCCACCTTCGCGCTGGTGCTGGTCATCAAGGACGCAGTGCTGTGGCTGTGGGGCCCGGACGAGCTGCTGGGCCCGCGTGCGCCGGGCCTGCGCGGCTCGGTGGAAATTCTGGGCCGGCAGTTCCCGGCCTACGACCTGTTTCTGATCGTCGTCGGTCCGGTGGTGCTGGGCCTGGTGTGGCTGCTGCTCACCCGCACGCGCTTCGGCACGCTGGTGCGTGCCGCCACGCAGGACCGCGAGATGGTCAGCGCCCTGGGCGTCAACCAGGCCTGGCTGTTCACAGCCGTGTTCGCGCTGGGCGCGCTGCTGGCCGGCCTGGGCGGCGCGCTGCAGCTGCCGCGCGAGCCCGCCACGCTGGAGATGGACCTCAACACCATCGGCGCCGCCTTCGTGGTGGTGGTGGTGGGCGGCATGGGCTCGCTGCCGGGCGCCTATGTGGCGGCGCTGCTCATCGCCGAGATCAAGGCGCTGTGCATCTGGCTGGGCGTGGTCGAGATCGCGGGCATCGCCATCTCCTTTTCCAAGCTCACGCTGGTGGTCGACTTCCTGGTCATGGCTGCCGTGCTGGTCTGGCGGCCCTGGGGCCTGATGGGCCGGCCGCAGGCGCCCAGCCGCTATGTGGGCATGCAGGAAGAGCCGCTGCGCCGCGCGGGCGGGTCCTATGTGGCTGCCGTGGGCGTGCTGGCCCTGGTGCTGGCCGCCATGCCGGTGCTGACGGCCAGCTCGCCCTACACCACGGTGCTGATGATCGACCTGCTGATCGCGGCGCTGTTCGCGGCCAGCCTGCACTTCATCATGGGCCCGGCGGGCATGCATTCCTTCGGCCATGCGGCGTACTTCGGCCTGGGCGCGTATGGCGCGGCGCTGCTGGCGCGCGCCGCCGGCCTGCCGATGGAACTGACGCTGGTGCTGGCGCCGGTGGTCGCGGGCTTGGGCGCGCTGGTCTATGGCTGGTTCGCCGTGCGGCTGTCGGGCGTGTATCTGGCCATGCTCACGCTGGCCTTCGCGCAGATCACCTGGGCCATCGTCTACCAGTGGGACAGCTTCACCGGCGGCAGCAACGGCCTCACGGGCGTGTGGCCGTCGGAATGGCTCAATGACAAGCGCAACTACTACTGGCTCACGCTGGTGCTGGTGGGCGGGGGCCTGTGGTGGCTGCGGCGCGTGCTGTTCTCGCCCTTCGGCTATGCCCTGCGCGCGGGCCGCGACTCGGTGCTGCGCGCGGACGCCATCGGCATCGACGTCAAGCGCATGCAGTGGGCCGCCTTCGTGGTGGCCGGTGCGGTGGCGGGTCTGGCGGGCGGGCTGTTCGCGTATTCCAAGGGCAGCATCTCACCCGAGACGCTGGCGGTGGGCCGCTCGGTCGATGGTCTGGTGATGGTGCTGCTGGGCGGCATCCAGACGCTGGCCGGCCCGGTGGTAGGCGCCTTTACCTTCACCTGGCTGCACGACATGGTGGCGCGCAACACCGACTACTGGCGCGCCATGCTGGGCGCCATCATCCTGATCCTGGTGCTGCTGTTCCCGCAGGGCATCGCGGGCTCGATCAAGCAGCTGGCCGACAAGTGGCGCGGCCGGCGCGACGACGTGGCGGCCGACGAGGCGGCCACGGCGCCGATGCAGGCCGCGGCTGCGGCAGGGGAGGGTGCGCGATGAACCGACCCTTCAACTTGTTCTTCACCGGCCTGGAGGTGCTCTGATGTCTCTGCTGCATGTCCAGAACCTGGGCAAGTCCTTCGGCGGCGTGAAGGCCGTCGACGGCATCAGCTTCACGCTGGCCAAGGGCGAGCTGCTGGCGCTGATCGGCCCCAACGGCGCCGGCAAGTCGACCACCTTCAACATGGTCAACGGCCAGCTCAAGGCCGACCAGGGCTCCATCACGCTGGACGGCACCGAGCTGGTCGGCAAGAAGCCGCGCGAGATCTGGCGCCTGGGTGTGGGCCGCACCTTCCAGATCGCCGAGACCTTCTCGTCGCTGACGGTGGTCGAGAACGTGCAGATGGCGCTGCTGTCGCACGATGCGAAGCTGTTCGCGATGTGGCGGCGGGCCTGCGACCACAAGCGCGACGAGGCGCTGGCGCTGCTGGACCAGGTGGGCATGAAGTCGCAGGCCGACCGGCCCTGCAGCGTGCTGGCCTATGGCGACGTCAAGCGCGTGGAGCTGGCCATTGCCATGGCCAACGACCCCAAGCTGCTGCTGATGGACGAGCCCACCGCCGGCATGGCGCCCAAGGAGCGCAACTCGCTGATGGCGCTGACCAAGCAGCTGGTGATCGACCGCGGCATGGCGGTGCTGTTCACCGAGCACAGCATGGACGTGGTGTTCGCGTATGCCGACCGCATGATCGTGCTGGCGCGCGGGCGGCTGATCGCCGAGGGCAAGCCGCTGGAAATCCGGGACCATCCGAAGGTGCAGGAGGTGTACTTCGGGTCTGGCAAGACTTTCGAGAAAAAGGCGGCTTGATGTCGGTTGCTGCCGGTTCTGGTGCTGGTTTCGTTCGGGGCGCGCCCTGGCCGGGGCCTGGCCTGGGGCGGCTGCGAGTTCGTCGGTCGGCCCAACGGGCCGACTCCCCTGCGATGCTCGGGCAGCCGGGCCGCGGCATAACTCGCTGCGCTGCCTGCGGCAGCTCCGCTCAGACAAACGCCGCGAGTCAGTTCACGAAGCGGGCCTGTCCTCCGGCAGGCCCGCAGCCCGGCCACCCTGCGCTTCTCGGCGACGCACACGCAGCCGCCCCAGGCCAGGCCCCGCCCAGGGCGAGACACGCTGCGGCCAGTTCCGGCGGTGACGCTGGCGCTTCCGCCTCTGTCTGCGCCCAGGTGCGTGTGCATGTGCGTGCGTCGGCGCGGGCCGTTGCGTTCGCCGCCATCTCCATCCCCATCGGCGCTTCCTCCTCCGCCCCCACCTGCGCCCCGGCCCCGACCTCAGTTCGCGCTGTTGCCTCGCCAGAGGCGCAGGCAGTTGTGCGCCCCATCGAGCGCAACGTATCCGCGCGGTGGGGCTGGGCTGCCAGGGGCGATTTCGGTGGTGGCGAGAAGCGCAGGGCAGGGGGCGGCGCGCGTGCGAAGACACGCGCGCTTCGTGATCTGACTCGTCGCATTTGTCTGAGCGGAGCTGCTGCAGGCAGCGCAGCGAGTTATGCGACGCGCCCCCTGACCGAGCATCGCAGCGGAGTCGATGCGCAGCATCGACCGCCACCGTCTGAGCTCCTGGCAGCCCGGCCCCGCCGCGCCGCCCCCGCCGTTCGTACCGACTGCGCCGCTCCTATCCCCAGTGACGCAGCGAGCACACAAGCCACTGCTGCCGTCTTTCAGACCCCAACGATCCTGACGATCGCCAAGACCCAAACAAGGCCAAAGAAGTGAGCACCCCGCCCGTCCTGCTCGAAGCCAAGTCCCTCTGCGCCTGGTACGGCGCCGCCCAGATCCTCTACGACGTGGACCTGGAAGTGCGCCGCGGCGAGGTCGTCGCCCTCATGGGCCGCAACGGCGCCGGCAAGTCGACCACCCTCAAGGCCCTGATGGGCATGCTTGCCAAGCGCCGCGGCAGCATCCGCTTCCTGGGCCACGACATCTCCAGGACCGAACCGCACCACGCCGCCCGCCTGGGCCTGGGCTTCGTGCCCGAGGACCGGCGCGTCTTCACCGACCTCACGGTCATGGAGAACCTCGAAGTCGGCCGCCAAGCCGGCCGCCAATGGGCCGACGGCGGTGCCGCGCCGCTGTGGACGCCGGAGAAGCTCTTCAAGCTCTTCCCCAACCTCGGCGAGATGCCCGACCGCCCCGGCGGCCGCATGAGTGGTGGCGAGCAGCAGATGCTCACCGTCGCGCGCACGCTCATGGGCAACCCCTACCTCGTGCTGCTCGACGAGCCCTCCGAAGGCGTCGCGCCGGTCATCGTGGAGCAGATGGCCCACATGATCCTGGAGCTCAAGGCCCAGGGCGTGTCTATCCTGCTGTCGGAGCAGAACATGCACTTCGCCGAACTCGTCTCGGACCGTGCTTACGTGCTGGAAAAAGGCCAGATCCGCTACCAGGCCACCATGGACGAGCTGGCAGCCAACGACGAAGTGCGACGGGCCTACCTCAGCGTCTGATTTCCAAACCTGTCCTCGGAGGGACTGATGATGACCATGCTGCGCACCGCCAACCCACGCCGCCATTTCCTGCAGGCCGCCGCCGCCCTCGGCGCGGTCGCCATCGCGCCGCCGCTGCTCGCGGCCGACGCCAGGAAGATCAGCCCCAGCGCCCAGGCCGCGCTGATCGTGGTCGACGTGCAGAACTGCTTCGTCGATGGCGGCACGCTGCCGGTCAAGGGCGGCGCCGACGTGGTGCCCGTCATCAACGCGCTGGCGCCCAAGTTCCAGAACATCGTCGTCACGCAGGACTGGCACACGCCAGGCCACACCTCCTTTGCCAGCGCCCACAGCGGCACCAAGGCCTTCGACAGCATCAAGCTCAATTACGGCAACCAGGTGCTGTGGCCTGACCACTGCGTGCAGGGTACCGACGACGCGGCCCTGCACAAGGACCTGAAGCTGCCCACTGCGCAGCTCATCATCCGCAAGGGCTACAACAAGGGCGTGGACAGCTACTCGGCCTTTCAGGAGGCCGACCGCAAGACGGTCACCGGCCTGGCCGGCTACCTCAAGGCGCGCGGCATCAAGACCGTGTACGTCACGGGCCTGGCCACCGACTTCTGCGTGGCCTGGACGGCGCTGGATGCACGCGCCGCCGGCTTCAACGTCTATGTGATCGAGGACGCGACCCGCGCCATCGACCTCAACGGCTCGCTGGCCAAGGCCTGGCAGCAGATGCAGGCCAAGGGCGTCAAGCGCATCCAGTCGGCCGACGTGGCCTGATTGCGTCCTTGCCCGCGCTCCATCTCACCGTCAACGGCCAGCCCTTCACGGGCGACGTGCCGCGCCAGACCTCGCTGCTGCACCTGCTGCGCAACGACCTGGGCCTGAACGGGCCCAAGTACGGCTGCGGTCTGGGCCAGTGCGGCGCCTGCACGGTGCATGTGGACGGCACCGCGGCCCGGGCCTGCGTCATTCCCGCGCATGGCGTGGCGGGGCGCGCCATCACCACCTTGGAAGGCCTGGGCCGGCGCGGGCACTTCCATCCCGTGCAGCAGGCCTTCGAGGAGGCGCAGGCCGCCCAGTGCGGTTACTGCCTCAACGGCATGGTGATGCAGGCCGCGGCACTGCTCGCGCGTGAGCCGCAGGCGGACGAGGCGCGTATCCGCAGCGAGCTGTCGGGCAACCTGTGCCGCTGCGGGACGCATGTGGAGATCCTGCGTGCCGTGAGCCTGGCCGCCGCGCGGTTCTGCGCAGCGCCCGCACAGGAGGCCGCGCGTTGACCGCCGACCCGCGTCGCGCCGCGCAGCCTCGCACACGCGCCGACTGCCTCGGTGCCGAGGGCGTGCTGGTCGTCGTGCGCAACACGCCGGTTCCGCCGCCGCCGGCCAAGGGCCAGCCCGCCGCCGTGCCCGGCAATCCGGCGGAGGGCGACGAAGTCCTGCTCGCCGTCTGGGACGACGGCAGCGTCACGGCCCTCAACGGCCATGTGGACCTGGGCACGGGCATCCAGACGGCCCTGGCCCAGATCGTGGCCGAGGAACTGGACGTGCCCATGGCCTGCATCGCCATGGCGCTGGGCCACACGGCGCAGGTGCCCAACCAGGGCGCCACCATTGCCAGCGCGTCGATCCAGATCCATGCGCAACCGCTGCGACTGGCGGCGGCGCAGGCGCGGCAGTGGCTGCTGGCGCGCGCCGCCGAGAGGCTCGGCCGGCCGGCGAGCGAACTGACCATCGATGGCGGACGCATCTTGGCCGAGGGTGTGGCGCTGCCCTTCGCGGAGTTGCTGGCCGGCCAGCGCACCCTGCTGCGGCTGGACCCGACCACGCCGCTCAAGCGTCCCCAGGACTACCGCATCGTCGGCACGCCGCAGCCGCGCATCGACATCCCCGCCAAGCTGGCCGGCGAGCTGGCCTTCGTGCACGACATGCGCCTGCCTGGCATGCTGCACGGCCGCGTGATCCGCCCGCCCTATGCAGGCGCGGATCACGGCGATTTCATCGGCAATACGCTGGAGTCGGTGGACGAATCGTCCATCGCCCACATCCCCGGCATCCGCGCCGTGGTCGTCATCCGCGATTTCGTCGGCGTGGTGGCCGAGCGCGAGGAGCAGGCCGAACAGGCCATGCGCGACCTGCGCGTCACCTGGAAGCCCTGGCCCGGCATGCCCGACCTGGCCGGTGCGGGCAAGGTGGCGGATGCCATCCGCGCCAACCCCGCCACCACGCGCACGCTGGTGGACGAGGGCGATGTCGAGGCCGCCTTGTCGGGCGATAACACGCTGCGTCGCACCTATCTGTGGCCGTACCAGCTGCATGCCTCCATCGGGCCTTCATGCGCGGTGGCGCAGTGGGAGCCGGAGGAGAGCGATGACAGCAGGCAGGGCAGCGCCAATGGGCGTGGCGCGGGTGGTGGCCAGGAGGGCGCAGGCCGCGAAGGCGCGCCCAGCCCCGGACCCCGCCCCGTGCGACTGCGCTGCTGGGCCGGTACGCAGAACCCGCATGTGCTGCGTGCGGACCTCGCCCGCCTGCTGGACCTCAAGGACGTCGACGTCGACGTCGTCCGCCTGGAGGCCGCCGGCTGCTACGGACGCAACGGCGCCGACGACGTGGCGGCCGATGCCGCGCTGCTGGCCCGCGCGGCCCGCGCGCCTGTGCGTGTGCAGCTCAGCCGCGAGCAGGAGCACCTGTGGGAGCCCAAGGGCACCGCACAGCTGATGGAAGTGGCCGGCGCGCTGTCGCCCGAAGGCGGCATCGCGGCCTACGACTTCCAGACCAGCTACCCGAGCAACGGCGCGCCCACGCTGGCCCTGCTGCTCACTCGCACCGTGGAGCCGCTGGCCCAGGCCTACGAGATGGGCGACCGCACCGCGCAGCCGCCCTATGCCTACGACCACCTGCGCGTGCAGGTGCGCGACATGGCGCCCATCGTGCGCGCCTCGTGGCTGCGCGGCGTCTCGGCCCTGCCCAATTCCTTCGCGCACGAGAGCTTCATCGACGAGCTGGCCACCGCCGCGGGCGTGGACCCGGTGCAGTTCCGCCTGCGCCATCTGCCCGACGAGCGGGCGCGCGAGCTGATCGAGGCCACGGCGCAGAAGGCCGGCTGGCGCTGGCGCACCGGGCCGCAGGAGGATGCGCATGGCGACCATCCCTCTCGGCCGCCGCAGTCGCGGGTAGGGCCCGGCGGTGATGTCCTTTTCGGTCAAGGCTTTGCGTATGCCCGCTACATCCACAGCAAGTGGCCGGGCTTCGGCGCGGCCTGGGCCGCGTGGGTGGCCGACGTGGAGGTCAACCGCCGGACCGGCGAGGTGCATGTGCGCCGTGTGGTCGTCGGCCACGACGCGGGCCTGACGGTCAACCCGGCCGGGGTCGAGCACCAG
This sequence comes from uncultured Pseudacidovorax sp., assembly GCF_913773995.1. GTDB lineage: Bacteria > Pseudomonadota > Gammaproteobacteria > Burkholderiales > Burkholderiaceae_C > Xenophilus. The sequence continues at coordinate 2,874 of NZ_CAJYES010000079.1, read as the reverse complement.
GTGCATGGCAACGTCATCCAGACCACCAGCCGGGCGCTGAAGGAGGAGGTGCGCTTCGCGCCCGCCGCGAATCCGGCCGGCAGTGCGGCTTCCCAGCTTCCGGTGAAGACGCCGCTGCCCGGCATGCCGCCGGCCGGCGTGGTCGCCACACGCGAATGGGGCAGCTACCCGATCCTGCATTTCCGCGAGGTGCCGGTCATCGAGGTGCTGCAGATGCCACGCCCCGGCGAGTCGCCGCTGGGGGCTGGCGAGTCGGCGTCGGTGCCGGGCACGGCGGCCATCGCCAATGCCATCTTCGATGCCACCGGCGTGCGGCTGCGCGAGCCGCCGTTCACGCCGGAGAAGGTGCTGGCGGCCCTAGCTTCACTCCCTCCCCCGCTTGGGGAGGGCGGGGGTGGGGGCCGGTCCCCGACGCCGTCGTCTGATGAAGCGCCGCGGCCCCCATCCCAACCTTCCCCCAGAGGGGGAAGGAGCAATACCACGGCGCCCCGCCGCAAGGCCTGGCCGGCTCTGATCGCCGGCCTGCTCGTCGGCGGCATCGGCACCATTGCCGGCCTGCTCGGCTGGCGCCCGGCCATCGCGCCGGTCAGCTTCAGCGCACCCGCCTACAGCGCCCAGACCATCGAGCGCGGCCGCCAGCTGGCCGCGGCGGGCGACTGCGCCGTCTGTCACACGGCCGAAGGCGGCCTGCCCAATGCCGGCGGCCGGGCCATGCACACACCCTTTGGCACGATCCACACGACCAACCTGACGCCCGATGCCGAGACCGGGCTGGGCCGCTGGTCCTTCTCCGCCTTCCAGCGTGCGATGCGCGAAGGCATCTCGCGCGACGGCCGCCACCTGTACCCGGCCTTCCCGTACACCGCCTTCGCCAAGACCAGCGACGACGACCTGCAGGCGCTCTACGCCTACTTCATGTCCCTGCCGGCGGTGAAAGCCGGCGCGCGCGAGGACGGCGGCGCGGCCGTGATGCCGGCCAACGACCTGCGCTTCCCCTTCAACCTGCGCCCCCTCATGGCCGGCTGGAACGGTCTGTTCCACGACGCGACGCCCTATCAGCCCGTGGCCAGCCAGAGCGCCGAATGGAACCGCGGCGCCTATCTGGTCAACGGCCTGGGCCACTGCGCCGCCTGCCACAGCCCGCGCAACGGCTTGGGTGCGGAGAAAGCCGGCACTGACTTCCTGTCCGGCGCGCTGATCGACGGCTGGGAGGCGCCGGCCCTCACCGCCCGGTCCACCAACGCCGTGCCGTGGGATGCCGACGGCCTCTATGCCTATCTGCGCCACGGCCATTCGCCGCGGCACGGCATCGCGGGGGGGCCGATGGCCGAGGTCGTCCATGGCCTGCAGCAGCTGCCCGATGCCGACGTGCGCGCCATGGCCACCTACCTGGCCAGCTTCAACCCGGTGCCTGCGGCCGACCCGCAGGCGCTCGCCGCCGAGGCCGTGCACCGCGCCGCCGCCGGGCAGGGTGCCCTGTTGGGCGCGCCGCAGCGCATGTTCGAGTCCGCCTGCGCCGCCTGCCACCACGACGGCGACGGCCCCACGCTGCTGGGCGCGAACGTGCCGCTCGCCCTGAACAGCCAGCTCACCAGCGCGCGGCCGGACAACCTCATCCGCACCATCCTCGACGGCGTGCGCACGCCGCCCACGCGGGACATCGGCTTCATGCCGGCCTTCCGCGAGGCGCTGGACGATGCGCAGATCGCCGAACTGGCCGGCTACATGCGCGCCCGCTTCGCGCCGCAGGCGCCAGCCTGGGCCGACCTGCCTGCGCAAGTGGCGCGTGTGCGGGCGGCGCCGGGACACGGCGCGCCGACGGGGCGCTGAGGCCGTCGACTCAGGGCGCCGCGCTCAGCGTGCGCCGGTACTGCATGGCTTCGCCGACATGCAGGGCGCCCACGGTCTCGGCGCCGGCCAGGTCGGCGATGGTGCGGGCCACCCGCAGGGCGCGGTGGGTGGCGCGTGCACTCCAGCCCAGGCGTGTGGCGGCCTTCTGCAAAAAGGCAAGGGCGGCGGCATCGGCCCGGACGTGGGCGTCCAGCGCCTGGCCGGCCAACGACTGGTTGGCGCCGCCCTGCCGCTGCACCGCGAGTGCGCGCGCGGCGGCCACGCGCTCGCGCACCGTGGCGCTCGCCTCGCCGGGCGGCGCGCCCAGCAGCTCCCGCGGATCGATGGCCTGCACGTCCACATGCAGGTCGATGCGGTCCAGCAGCGGGCCGCTGATGCGGGCCTGGTAGCGCGCCACCTGGTCGGGCGAGCAGCGACAGGCATGCAGGCGCGAGCCCAGGTGGCCGCAGGGACAGGGATTCATCGCCGCCGCCAGCTGAAAGCGCGCCGGGAATTGCGCCCGCCGCGCGGCGCGCACGATGGAGATGGTGCCGGTCTCCAGCGGCTCGCGCAGCGCCTCCAGCGCGGCGCGGGGGAATTCGGGCAGCTCGTCCAGGAAGAGCACGCCGTGGTGCGCCAGCGAGATCTCGCCCGGCCGCGGCGGCGAGCCGCCGCCCACCAGCGCCACGGCGCTCGCCGTGTGGTGCGGGCTGGCCACCACGCGCTGCATGAAGCGCTGGGGATCGAAGCGGCCGGCCAGGCTGGCGATGGCCGCACTCTCCAGCGCCTCCTGCACATCCATCGGTGGCAGCAGGCCGGCCAGCCGCTGGGCCAGCATCGACTTGCCGGCGCCGGGCGGCCCCACCATCAGCAGGCTGTGGCCGCCCGCGGCCGCGATCTCCAGCGCGCGGCGGGCGGCGGCCTGGCCCTTCACATCGGCCAGATCGGGGCCGGCCGGCGCATTGCCGGGCAGGTCGGGCGGCGCCATGCGCACCCAGCCCGGGCCATCTTCCACCTGGGCCAGCGTGTCGGGCGGCAGAAAAG
>NZ_CAJYES010000078.1 GCF_913773995.1 uncultured Pseudacidovorax sp. | reverse complement strand
AACGCGCCGATCTGCCGGTGGAACTCGGCCAGCTCCTGCGGCCCGTTGCAGACCTGCGTGCGGTCCGACACCGGAAAGCCCCAGGAGCGCAGCGTCAGCAAGGCCTGGTACTGCGTGCCGAAATCCGGCCCACCCTGCTCCACCGGCGTTACCTCGCCCCAGCCATAGGCGAAGAAGGACAGCGGGCGCTGCCGCGCGATGGCCGGATCGAGCTGGCGCACCGCACCGGCCGCCGCATTGCGCGGGTTGACATAGGTCTTCTCGTTCTTCCGGCCGGCCTCGATCTTCTGGCGCTGCCGCTCGTTCAGGCGGTCGAAGTCGGCCCGCTTCATGTAGACCTCGCCGCGCACCTCCAGCACGGGCGGTGCGTCCTTCGGCAGCTTCAAAGGAATCTGGCCGATGGTGCGGATGTTCTGCGTCACGTCCTCGCCCACCTCGCCGTCGCCGCGGGTGGCGGCCTGCACCAGCGTGCCGTCCTCATAGCGCAGGTTGATGGCCAGGCCGTCGAACTTGAGCTCGGCCACGTATTCGACGGGCGGCGCATCGGCGGCCAAGCCCAGCTCGCGGCGCACGCGGGTGTCGAAAGCTTCGGCGCCGGTGGCCTCGATGTCGGTCTCGGTGCGGATCGACAGCATGGGCACGCGGTGGCGCACCTTGGCGAAGAAGGGCAGCACGGCGCCGCCCACGCGCTGGGTGGGCGAATCGGGCGTGCGCAGTGCGGGATGCGCCTCTTCCAGCTCGGACAGGCGGCGGAACAGCCGGTCGTATTCGGCGTCCGGAATCTGCGGCGCGTCCAGCACGTAGTACTGATGCGCGTGATGGTTGAGGGCAATGCGCAGCTTGGCGGCCTCCTGGGCCACCGCTGCGGGAACGGTGTCGGTCATCGCGGTCGGTGTGCGGTAGCAGCGCGGATCAGGAGAACAGCCGGCGCGCCAGCGCCGAGCCGGCGGACAGCTCGCGGCCATCCAGCGTGTCGTAGAGCTGTTCCAGATCCTGGCCGATGGCGTCCAGCGTCTCGGTGCGCAGGGGCTGGCCGTCGCTGTCGGTGACCACGCCATCCATCTCGCGGGCGAGGGCCTCGGCGATCTCGCGCATGCGGGCGAAGGGTTCCAGGGCGCGGTCGACCTGCGGCACGTCCAGGCTCAGCATCAGCTCGCGGATGGCCGACTGGGCCGGGTCGTCGGCCAGCGCGGCCTGGGTGTCGAAGACCAGGCCGAGCACCGGCGGCGCACCGGCATCGGTGTTGGGCAGCACCATGCGCCCGGGCAGCATGCCGGGCACGAAACCCAGGCGCGCGGCGTTCTGCTGCACGTAGCCGGGGCTCCAGGCCGCGTGGCGAGCGCGCAGCACGAAGGCCAGTTGCGCGTCGTGCGCGCTGGCGAACTGGTCCAGCTCGCGGGCGCGGGCGACCTCGTCCAGCATCTCTGGGAACTCGGGCGCGCCGTTGAGCGCATCGGCGAAGGCCTGAGCCTTGACCACGAACTCGGAATACTCGATCTCGTTGAGTGCGCCGGTGCGGTTGGCCAGCTGCACGCCGATCTGCAGCGCGCGGTAGCGGGCACTGGAGACGGGCGCCTCCCATTCCGACGCGCCGTCGCGCAGGCCTTCGACGGCGATGGGCTTGCTGCCCGCGCGGCGCGTGGCGGGCATGGCCGCCAGCACGGCCGCGCCGGAGACCAGGCCTTCCAGCGCCACGGGCGCGATCACGTCGATCAGCGGATCCAGCCCGCCGCGGCGGATGCCCAGCAGCGAGGCGGCGCCCGGCTGGCCGCTGGGCGGCGGCAGGTCGGGGTCGAACAGCGGCTCGTGCCGGTCGGCCGAATGCACGTCGTTGGGGTCGGCATGCAGCACCGGATCGTCCGGGCCGCCCTGCCCCCCGTCGAGCGGCGCCAGGCCGGAATGCGGCCCGTCGCCTTCGGGCTGGCGCGGGGCGTTGCGGCGCAGCGTCCAGGTGTTGTAGGCGATGAGGGCCGCCAGCACCAGGCCGCCGGCGATGGCCACGGCGATCGTGAGATTGCTCATTGGGATTGCTCTTCCGAGTTCTTGTTGTAAGGCGCGCGGGCGTGGCCGCGCGTCAGCCGACTTCGGCCATGCCGGCGGCGGATTCCATGTCCACGGCCACGATGCGCGAAACGCCCTGCTCCTGCATGGTCACGCCGATCAGCTGCTGTGCCATCTCCATGGCGATCTTGTTGTGGCTGATGAAGAGGAACTGCGTGCCCCGGCTCATGGCGGACACCAGGCGCGCATAGCGCTCGGTGTTGGCGTCGTCCAGCGGCGCGTCCACCTCGTCAAGAAGGCAGAAGGGCGCAGGGTTGAGCTGGAAGATGGCGAACACCAGCGCGATGGCCGTGAGCGCCTTCTCGCCACCTGACAGCAGGTGGATCGTCTGGTTTTTCTTGCCGGGCGGCTGGGCCATGACCTGCACGCCGGCGTCCAGGATCTCGTCGCCGGTCATGATCAGCCGCGCATTGCCGCCGCCGAACAGCTCCGGGAACATTCGGCTGAAGTGCTCGTTGACCGTGTTGAAGGTGCCGCCCAGCAGCTCGCGCGTCTCGCCGTCGATCTTGCGGATCGCGTCTTCCAGCGTGGTGATGGCCTCGTTCAGGTCGGCCGACTGGGCGTCGAGGAAGGTCTTGCGCTCGCGGGCGCTGGTAAGTTCGTCCAGCGCCGCCAGGTTGACGGCGCCCAGGCCGGCCACCTCGCGGTGCAGGCGGTCGATCTCCCCCTGCAGGCCGGTCAGGCGCACCTTGTCGGCCTCGATGGAGGCGGCGATGGCCTCGCGGTCGGCCTGCGCGTCGGCCAGCAGCTGCTCGTACTGCTCCAGGCCCAGGCGCGCGGCCTGCTCCTTGAGCTGCATCTCGGTGATGCGCTGGCGCAGCGGGTCGAGGGCGCGCTCGATTTGCAGCCGCCGCTCGTCGCTGGCGCGCAGCTTCTGCGTCAGGTCGTCGTACTGGCTGCGCATGGCGCCCAGCGCCGCCTCGCGCTCGGCCTTGAGATTCAGGGCATCCTGCAGGCCAGCCTGCGCGGCGGCGTCGGACAGGCGGGCCAGCTCGCCCTCGGCCCGTTCGCGCTCGTCGGCCAGGGCCACGGTCTGCTGGCGGGCGGTGTCGATGGCGCGGCCGAGTTCGGCGCGGCGCGCCTCCAGCGTGCGTTGCGAGAAGGTCGATTCCTGTACCTGTCGCTCGAGGCTGCGGTGCTGCTCGCGCGCGGCATCGAGCTTGCGGCTGGCCTCGATCACCCGCTCTTCCAGCTCGGCATGGCGCTCCTGGCTGTCGGCCAGCTGCAGGTCCAGCTCCTCGAAGCGGGCCTCGGCGGCGACGCGGCGCTCCTGCAGTTCTTCGAGCTGCGCCTCGACCTCGCCCAGGTCGGCATTGAGTTGCTCGCTGCGGGCGCGAGCCTGCTCGGCCTGCTGCGACAGGCGCAGCGTTTCCACCTGAAGCTCGTGGGCGCGGGCGCGCGTCTGGTCGGCCTCGCGGCGGGCGCCGACCAGCCGGCCAGCCGCCTCGGCATAGGCCGACTCGGCGCGCACGAGGGCCGTGCGGGCCTCTTCGGCGATCAGGCCCTGGGCGCGCAGTTCGCGCTCCAGGTTCTCCATTTCCTGCTGGCGGGCCAGCAGGCCGGCCTGTTCGGAATCCTGGGCATAGAAGCCCACGCTGTGGCGCGTGACCACATGGCCGGCGGCCACGTAGATGGCCTCGCCGGGCTGCAGGCGCTCGCGGGCGGCCAGCGCTTCGTCCAGGCTGGCGGCGGTGAAGCAGCCGTGCAGCCAGTCGGCCATCAGCGACTGCAGGCCGGCGTCGTGCAGGCGCAGCAGGTCGGCCAGACGGGGCATGGCGCCCGAACTGGCGGCAACCGGCGCGGCGGGCGGCGTGTAGAAGCTGAGCTTGGCCGGCGGCGCGTCGTTGGCGAAGGCGCGGGACATCTCCAGGCGCGAGATCTCCAGCGCGCCCATGCGATCGCGCAACGCGGCTTCGAGCGCGGCCTCCCAGCCGGGCTCCACATGCAGGCGGCTCCATAGGCCCTGCAGGCCGTCGAGCCCGTGTTTGGCGAGCCAGGGGCGCAGCTTGCCGTCCGTCTTGACCTTCTCCTGGAGAGCGCGCAACGCCTCCAGCCGGGCCGACAGCTCGGCCTGGCGGGCGCCCTCGGTGTTGACGGCCTGCTGGCGGGCGCGGCGGTCATCGTCGAGTTGTGGCACGCGCTCCTGCAGGTCCATCAGACGCGCCTCGGACTCGCTGGCCGCTTCTTCGGCCATGGCGAACTCCTCGCGCAACGCGTCCAGCTTCGCCTCGTCGGGCGCATTCAGCGCCTGGCGGTCGGCACGCAGGCGGTCGCTTCGCTGGCTGAGCTGACGCACCTGGTCGTCGATGTTGCGCTGGTCGGCGGCCAGCACCTGGATCTGCTGCTGCACCTGCACCACGGCGCCGCGCTGGCCGTTGGCGGTTTCCTGCGCGCGCTGGCGCGCGTCTTCCAACTCGGGCAGTCGGGCTTCCTGCTCTTCGAGCTGCGCGGCCAGGATGGCGGCGTGCTCCTCGGCGTCCATGCCGGCGCCGGCCAGGTTCTCCAGCTCGACCTCGGCGTCGGCGCGGCGCGTGTCCCACTGCTGGATCTGCTCGGCCAACTGGGCCAGGCGCTGCTGCACGCGCTGGCGACCTTCGACCACATAGCGGATCTCGCCTTCCAGCCGGCCCACCTCGGCGCTGGCCTCGTAGAGCTTGCCCTGGGCCTGGTTGACCTGATCGCCGGCGCCGTAGTGGGCCTGGCGGATGGTCTCCAGCTCGGCCTCGATGTGGCGCAGGTCGGCCATGCGCGATTCGAGGTCGTTGACGGCCTGGCGGCCCTCGGCCTGCACGCGGACCTGGTCGGCTTCGGCGTCGGCGCGTTTGAGGAACCACAGCTGGTGCTGCTTGCGCGTGGCCTCGGCCTGCAGTTGGTTGTAGCGCGCGGCCACCTCGGCCTGCTTCTCCAGCTTCTCAAGGTTGGCGTTGAGCTCGCGCAGGATGTCCTCGACCCGGGTCAGGTTCTCGCGCGTGTCCGACAGGCGGTTCTCGGTCTCGCGGCGGCGCTCTTTGTACTTGGAGACGCCGGCGGCCTCTTCGAGGAAGAGTCGCAGCTCCTCGGGCTTGGACTCGATGATCCGGCTGATCGTGCCCTGGCCGATGATGGCGTACGCCCGCGGCCCCAGGCCGGTGCCCAGGAACACGTCCTGCACGTCGCGGCGGCGCACCGGCTGGTTGTTGATGAAGTAGCTGCTGTTGCCATCGCGCGTGAGCACGCGCTTGACCGCGATCTCGGTGAACTGGCTCCACTGACCGCCGGCGCGGTGGTCGGCGTTGTCGAACACCAGTTCGACGCTGGCACGGCTGGCCTGCTTGCGGCTGGTGGTGCCGTTGAAGATCACGTCCTGCATGGACTCGCCGCGCAGCTCGGAGGCGCGCGACTCGCCCAGCACCCAGCGCACCGCGTCCATGATGTTGGACTTGCCACAGCCGTTGGGACCCACCACACCCACCAGTTGGCCGGGCAGCATGAAGTTGGTCGGCTCAGCGAAGGACTTGAACCCGGAAAGCTTGATGGAGTTGAGACGCACCGCAGACGGGCAGCAAGGCCAAGATGTTGATATTCAAGGAAAAAGTGCGCAGCCCGTGCCTTGCCGCGCAAGGGCAGGATGATAACGTGCGCCCATGCGCCTTCCCCTGCCCGCTTCCCTCGCGCCCGTGCACGTGCCGCACCTGTTGCTGCCCGGCCTGATCGGTGCCTGTGCCCTGCTCGCCGGCTGCGGCATGTTCCATGACACCAAGCGGGCCGAGCCCTACACCCAGGGCGAATGGATGGAGTCCGGCGCCAACCGGGTGGCCAACCTGGCCCTGCGCGACAACCTGGAGTCGGTGCGGCGGGTGCAGCTGTCGCTCTACCGCCGGAACCCGCGCGAGTGGCGCAAATGGGCCACCAGCGCCGACGACGCGGTGGCCCGCACCTGGCAGTCCATCGACCAGGAGCAGCCGCTGCCCTGGCTGCGCGGCGCGACCGGCATCGAGGCGGTGCGCCTGGCCTTCGCCCCGCCCGAGACCTACGCGGGCGACCGCGTGGCGGCACTGGTGACCGGCTGGGCCGCCATGCTCAAGCAGGCCAACGGCGACACCTGGCGGCAGACCATGATCGACGGCGTCAGCGCCGAGAACGCCTTCCGCGCCGCCCGCAACTTCGAGATCTCGCTGTGGCTGCTGACCTCGCGCACCGCGGCCGACGGCCAGCCGCTGCTGCTGTCCACCGAGATCAGCGAGCGCGGCCGCAACCTGCTGGTGGACCGGGAACTGTCGAAGGTGGTGGCGCGGCTCGATCTGCTGGCCGCCCAGGCCGACGAGAAGTACCGCCGCGCCGCGCTGGACTTCGGGCAGAACTGGCTCATGGGCAACCTGGGGCCGTTGCTGGCCATGGTGCCGCGCTGAGCCGGCGCGTCGCGCCGCCCCTTGGCGCCGCCCGTCTTTGCACACCACCGACACAGGTCGCTTTCTAGAATGCGCCGCGCAACCCGTGCAAACCCGGCCTCCGCGCCGCGCGGCGCGCATCTTCTCCACCACCTCCCCTCCTGCACATGAGCACCCTGAACTTCATCGGTGGCGAAAAAGGCGGCGTCGGCAAGTCCG
>NZ_CAJYES010000077.1 GCF_913773995.1 uncultured Pseudacidovorax sp. | reverse complement strand
ACTCGTTTGCCGGCAGGATCAGCAGCAACTGTGCATCGAGCAGCTTGCGTCGGCGCACCGCCCGCGAGGTGGTGAGGAAGGCGCCAAAGCCGGCATCGAGCACGCCGCTCTGCACCCGTTCGTAGATCAGCGCGCGGTCCAGGTCCTGCACCTCCACCTCGACGTTCGGATGCGCCTGCGCGAAGACCGCGCAGGCCTGCGGCAGCACCGACGAGGCAATGACCGGCGTGGCACCCACCGACAGCCGACGCTTCTGCGTGGCCGTGATGCGGCCCAGCGATGCAGCGGCATCGTCCAACTCCCTCAGCACGCGCGTGGCCGTGGGCAGGAAGGCCATGCCCTGGGCCGTGAGGGCCACGCTGCGCGTGGTGCGCTCGAAGAGGCGGCAGTCCAGCTGGGCCTCCAGCTCACGGAGCATCGCGCTCAGCCCCGGCTGGGTGACGTGCAACTGCTCGGCCGCGCGGGTGAAGCTCTGCACCCGCGCGGCGGCCACAAAGGCCCGCAACTGCCGAGCCGAAAGGTTCATGGTCCGACGTTTCCTTGATAAAGATCAGTCATCAATTGATTTTATTTCTGACTTTTACTTTGCTGGCCATGCCGCTTCCAATCGGGAATCGGACCGGCGGGATGTGCCGGTCGCCCCTTCAGGAGACAGACCCATGACTTCCCTTGTGCGCCGCGCCCTCGCGGCCTCGCTGATGGCCTTGCCCGTTGTGCCGGCGCTGGCCCAGGCTCCCTATCCCTCCCGCGCCATCACCATCGTTGTGCCTTTCCCGGCGGGCGGTCCCACCGACGCCAGTGCCCGGGTGTACGGCAAGGCACTGGGTGAGACGCTGGGCCAGCCGGTGGTCATCGACAACCGTGCGGGCGCCGCCGGCACCGTCGGCAGCGCCTTCGTCGCTCGCGCGCCTGCCGACGGCTATACGCTGCTGTGGGGCGGCACCAGCACGCTTGCCGTGGCGCCGGGCCTCTACAAGAACCTGCGCTACGACGCCCAGTCCTTCGTGCCCATCGGCATGGCCCTGCGCGGCCCGATGATGCTGGCGGCTTCGCCGGCCAGCGGTATCGCCTCGCTGGCCGACCTGCCCCGCAAGGCACGTGACGGGCGCCTGACGGTGGGCACGGCCGGCACGGGCTCCATCGGCCACCTTTCGACCGAGCTGTATGCCGACGTCGCCGGCATCAAGCTGACCCATGTGCCCTACCGGGGTGGCAGCCCGGCGATCACCGATGCCATCGGTGGACAGGTGGACCTGGTGTTCGACACCGCGGCTGCATTGCAGCCCTTCGTCAAGACGGGAAAGCTGCGCGCCCTTGGTGTGGGCGGCACCCAGCCTTACGCGCCGCTGCCGCAGACGCCGACGCTGCAGTCCGCCCTCGGCAAGCCGTATGAGGCCTACTCCTGGTTCGGCCTGGTGGCGCCCAAGGAAACGCCGCCTGCCGTGCTGGAGACGCTGCGCAAGGCCATGGCGCAGGTATCGCGCACGGCCGAGATCCGGCAGGTACTGAGCGATCAGGGCGTGGAACCCGGCGTGGATGGGCCCGAGGCCTTCGGCCAGGTCATCGCCACCGATGCCGCGAAGTGGGCGCGCATCATCCAGCAGGCCGGTGTGACGGGAGAGTGAGCGATGCCTGACCCGATCCTCATCGCCGGCGCCGGCCTCGGCGGCCTGACCGCTGCGTTGGCGCTTTTGCGTCGCGGCCATGCCGTGCGCGTCTTCGAGCAGGCCGCGCAGCTTGGCGAGGTGGGCGCGGGCCTCCAGCTGAGCGCCAACGCCACCCGCGCGCTGCATCTGCTGGGCCTGGCCGAGCCGCTGGCACGCGTCGCGGCCGAGCCGATGGGCAAGGAGATCCGGCTTTGGAGCACCGGCCAGACCTGGAAGCTCTTCGACCTGGGCGATGCGTCGGTGGCGGAATACGGCCATCCCTACTACACGCTCTACCGGCCCGACCTGCATCGGGTGCTGGTGGAGGCGATCCGCGCCCTCGCACCCGACGCGCTGTGCCTGGGCGCGCGTTGCGAGCGCTTTGCCCAGACGGCCGACGGCGTGACGCTCACGCTGGCCGATGGCTCGGAGCACCGCGGACGTGTGTTGATCGGCGCCGATGGCGTGCATTCGGCCGTGCGCCGCCAGCTCTTTGGCGATGGGCCCGCCGTCTATTCGGGCTGCATGGCCTGGCGCGGCGTGATCCCGATCGGCCGCCTGCCGGTGGAACTGATACGCCCGGTCGGCACCAACTGGGTCGGGCCGGGGCGTCATGTCATCCACTACCCCCTGCGCGGCGGCCAGCTGATGAACTTCGTCGGCATCGTCGAGACCGACCGCTGGGTGGCCGAATCGTGGACGCAGCGCGGCACGCATGCCAAATGCCACGCCGACTTCGAAGGCTGGCATGACGATGTGCACGCGCTGATCCGCCACATCGACGTGCCGTACCGCTGGGCGCTGATGGCGCGGCCCGCCCTTGCGCGCTGGACGCAGGACAGGGTGACGCTGCTGGGCGATGCGGCGCATCCCACGCTGCCCTTTCTGGCGCAGGGCGCCGCCATGGCCATCGAGGACGGCTTCGTGCTGGGCCGTGCACTGGCCGAGATCGACGACGCGCCTGAGGCGCTGCATCGCTACGAAGCCGCACGCCTCGACCGGACGACCCGCATCGTGGAGAAGTCGACCGAGAACGGACGCCGCTTCCACAACCCCGAACTGGCCAGTGCTTCCGGCGCGGCCGCGTACGTGGATCGCGAGTGGCGGCCGGAGCGTGTGCACGAGCGCTACCACTGGCTGTTCAAGTACCGGGTGGACGAGGTCGTGCTGTAGCCGCGGGCGGTGGAGTTGGCGAAGCACGGCCATGCAGAATGGCCGCCGTGTACCTGCTCAAGACCTTCGGACTCTTCGTGCTCACGGCCCTGGCCGAGATCGTGGGCTGCTATCTGCCCTGGCTGTGGCTGCGTCAGGGCCGCTCGGTCTGGCTACTGCTGCCGGCGGCCGCCAGCCTGTCGCTGTTCGCCTGGTTGCTGACGCTGCATCCCACCGGCAGTGGCCGCGTGTATGCGGCCTATGGGGGCGTGTACGTCGGCGTGGCGATCCTGTGGCTGTGGCGGGTGGACGGCGTGACGCCCACCGCCTATGACCTGGCCGGTGTCGCGCTGTGCCTGGCCGGCATGGCGGTGATCATGCTCGGCCCCCGCGCCTGAGGGCTTCGGCCGCCACCCTGGGCGGCACCGCGATCGGCATGTCCAGCAGCATCTGTGCCATGCCCTTGCCCAGCGGGTCCATGCGCATGGACGAGGGGCCGCCGCCGTCGAGGGCATCGTGGATCAGCAGGTTCATCGCATCCGTGCCGGGCAGGTGGTAGCGCGTGACGTGCCCGGCGGGCAGGTGTCTGAACCAGGCCTCCACCACCGCCGGCTGCAGCGCGTGCCACAGCAGCGGCAGCCACTGCGGCCGGCGCGCCACCACGCCGATGTTGGACAGGTTGCCCTTGTCGCCGCTGCGCGCCCAGGCCAGGTCGATCAGGCGCACCGTCTCGGTGGCGGGCTCGTCGGCGCTCCAGTCGGCCGGGGCGGGCAGGGCAGGCACGGGCGAGGCCTGCGCGCCGGCAGGGACGGCCACCGCATGACGCACGCCGTCCAGCACGAAGCCCGGCTGCACCGCGCCCTTGTCCAGCAGGAAGGCGAAGGGCTTGACCAGCGGCGACACCGCCGGTCGCCCGCCGCCGGGGCTGGTGGTGCCCGGCGACCATGAGGTGCCGGAAGGCGCGATCTCGCGCGCGAACATGGCCAGCGCCGCCTTCTGCGGATGGTTGGCCACCACGCGCATCATCACCTCGCGCGCCTGGCGGGTGCGGGCGTGCGGACCGTAAAGCGTCTCGGCGCCGATGACTTCGATGTGGGTGGAGGTGAAGGGTGGCAGGCCCTGTGCCTGCAGGATCTTGCCGGTGCGCTCCAGGATGGCCTCGGCCGTGCGCCGCGCCTTCTTCTCGGCGTCGATGCCGATGATCACCATGCTGCCCGCGCAGCGGAAGCCGTCCAGCTGCGTGGCCGACACCTTGTACTGGGTCGTCGGCGCGCGGCCCTTGGCCGGGCTCACGTGCACACGGTTGTCGCCCTGCTGGGTGACGCGCACTTCGCGGAAGTCGCAGCTCACCTCGGGCAGCAGGTAGGCGCCGGGGTCGCCGATCTCGTAGAGCAGTTGCTCCACCACGCCCGCGCGGATCACCTTGCCGCCGGTGCCCTCCGGCTTGGTGACGACGAAGCTGCCGTCGGCGTGGCATTCCACGATGGGGTAGCCGATGTGCGCCCAGTCCGGGATGTCCTCCCAGTCGGTGTGCAGCCCGCCGGTGGCCTGGCAGCCGCATTCGATGATGTGGCCGGCCAGGCTGCCCGAGGCGAGCAGGTCGTGCGCGTCGGCCGTCCAGCCGAACTCGTGCATCAGCGGGCCCAGCGTGACGGCGCTGTCGACGCAGCGGCCGGTGATGACCACCTCGGCACCGGCGGCCAGCGCCGCGGCGATCGGTGCGGCGCCCAGGTACGCATTGGCGCTCAGCACCTTCTCGGGCAGGGTCTCGCCAGTGAACATGTCGCGCACGCCCTCGGCACGCAGGCCGGGCATCAGGCCGCTCACGTCATCGCCCTCGATCACGGCGATGCGCAGTGCGATGCCCTGCGCCTCGGCCACGGCCTTGAGCGCGGCGGCGCAGCCGTGCGGGTTGATGCCGCCCGCATTGCTCACCACCTTGATGCCCTGGCGCTTGACCTCGGCCAGCACCGGCTTCAAGGCGATGTCGACGAAGTCGGTGGCGTAGCCCAGCTCGGGGTTCTTGGCCCGGGCCGCGGCCAGGATGGCCATGGTCGTCTCGGCCAGGTAGTCGAAGACCAGGTAGTCGAGCCGGCCGCCCTTCACGAGCTGCGGGGCGGCCACCATGCTGTCGCCCCAGAAGCCGGACGCGCCGCCGATGCGGACCGTGCGGGAGGCGTTGTTCGGCGTGTCTGTCATGCGCGTTTCCTCTGAAGGAATCAGCTTAGCGAGGCGGGCGGTGCCAGGCTTGTGCCAACTCGCTGCGTTGTCCATCCGCCTGCGTGGCATCGGCGCAGCCAGTTCGCGCAAGACGGGCCGCGCGCCCGCCGCTAGCCTCGCGCCAGCATCAGGAGACCTGCATGGACCTGCTCGAAGCGCCGCCGCTTCCCTTCCATTTCACGCCCGAGCACGAGCAGTTCCGCGCGAGCCTGCGCGACTTCATCGCCCGCGAGATCACGCCCCATGTGCACGAGTGGGATGAGGCCGAGACCTTTCCGCGTGCGCTCTACGCGCGCATGGCGGAGCTGGGCGTGCAGGGCCTGGGCTACCCGGAAGCCTATGGCGGCACGCCGGCCGACCTGTTCTACCAATTGATAGTGGCCGAGGAATTTGCGCGCTGCGGCGGGGGTGGGGTGCAGGCCTCGCTCAACTCGCACAGCATTGCGCTGCCCCCTGTGCTCAAGGCCGGCAGCGATGCGCTGCGCCAGCGGGTGATTCCACCCGTGCTGGCAGGCCAGAAGGTCGCGGCCCTGGCCATCACCGAGCCCTCCGGCGGCTCGGACGTGGCCAGCCTGCGCACGACGGCCGTGCGCGACGGCGACCATTACATCGTCAATGGCGAAAAGACCTTCATCACCTCCGGCGTGCGGGCGGACTTCATCACCACGGCCGTGCGCACTGACCCCACGGCCAAGGGTGCGGGCGGCATCTCGCTGCTGGTGATCGATGGCGACACGCCCGGCCTGACGAGCACGCCGCTCAAGAAGATGGGCTGGTGGAGCTCCGACACCGCGCACCTGCGCTTCGACCAGTGCCGGGTGCCGGTGGCGCATCGGGTGGGCGAAGAGAACCAGGGCTTCAAGCTGGTGATGAACAACTTCAACAGCGAGCGCCTGTTCATGGCGGTGCTGGCCTGCGGCTACGCCGAGGTCTGCATGCAGGAGGCGCTGGACTGGACGCGCCAGCGCAGCGTGGGCGGCAGCGTGCTGTCGCAGCGGCAGGTGGTGCGTCACAAGCTGATGGACATGGCCATGCGCATCGATGCCACGCGTGCGCTGCTCTACGACCTGACCTACCGCATCGAGCACCAGTTGGCGCAGCCGGCCCAACTGGTGGCGCGGGTCTGCCTGGCCAAGGTGCAGGCCACGCAGACGATGCAGTTCTGCGCCGACCAGGCCGTCCAGCTGCTGGGTGGCATGGGCTTCATGCGCGGCACGAAGAGCGAGCGCATCTACCGCGAGGTCAAGGTCATGATGATCGGCGGCGGTGCCGAGGAAGTGATGAAGGACCTGGCTGCGCGGCAGCTGGGCATCTGAACGACAAACCGAGAAGACGACGACCCCGATGAACGACACCATCGACGACCTGCGCGCCGAGTACGCCGAACTGGCCGGGCTGGCGCGCGGCCTCGGCCCCGAACAGTGGCGCCTGCGCAGCGATTTCTACGGCTGGACGCCGTGGGACGAGATCGCACACCTGCTGTACTTCGACGAGACCGCGCTCCTGGCCGCCACCGACGCCGACGCCTTCGCACGCGACACCGCCGCACTCACGGCGCAACTGACGGCCGGCCGCGAGATCAGTGCCATCGCCCGCGAGAAGTACGGCCATCTGGACGGGCCGGCGCTGCTGGCGCGATGGGAACCGGTGTCGGCCCAGCTCACCGGTGCCCTGGCTGCGCTGGACCCCAAGGCCCGGCTGCCCTGGTACGGCCCCAGCATGAGCGCGCGCTCCTTCGCGACGGCCCGTCTGATGGAGACCTGGGCCCACGGCCAGGACGTGTGGGACGTGGTGCGCCGGCGCCGAGCGGTCGGTCCGCGGCTTCGTCATATCGCGCACATCGGCGTGACCACCTTCGGCTGGAGCTTCGTGAACCGCGGCCTGTCGGTGCCGCCGGTGGTGCCGTACGTGGAACTGCAGCCGCCACCCGGCGGCGCAGAAAGCGAGGGTGCCTGGACCTGGGGCGATCCGGCATCGCCCGAGTGGGTGCGCGGCACGGCCGAGGATTTCTGCCTGCTGGTGACGCAGCGCCGCAATGTCGCCGACACGGCGCTGCGCTACAGCGACGGCGCCGCGCGCGAATGGCTGCAGATCGCCCAGTGCTTTGCCGGCGAGCCGGCCAGCGCGCCGCCGCCCGGCGTGCGCCGCGTCGACTACCTCGAAACGCTCGCTTGACCGGCCTGCCGATCACGCTGGACATGCAGCCGCGCATCGACGCGGCGCTTGCGGCCTTGCGGGCGGGGCAGGGTGCGCAGGCGCTGTCGGACCATGCCTTCTCCAACCTCTACCTGTTCCGCGAGGCCCATGCGTACCGCTTCCTACCCGGCGAGTGGC
This sequence comes from uncultured Pseudacidovorax sp., assembly GCF_913773995.1. GTDB lineage: Bacteria > Pseudomonadota > Gammaproteobacteria > Burkholderiales > Burkholderiaceae_C > Xenophilus. The sequence goes on along the minus strand of NZ_CAJYES010000077.1, from coordinate 1,008 downwards.
CGGGCGTCGCGGGCCGCACGTATGACGGTGCCACGCACGTCATGCCGCTCTTCGACATCGGTACGGCACCGCTGGCGGTGCTGGATGCGTTGATCGAGAGGCATGGCTGTCTCTATCCGGTGGCCGAGCATCAGGTCCGGGCCTTGCCGGCCGGCCGCTTCGCATGCAGCGCCAACGACGACGACGCGGACTACCTCTACGCGGCCGAGTCCTTCCGCGACTATGCGGGTCGGGCCCTGGCCAAGAAACGCAACCTGGTGCGGCAGTTCCTGGCCCATCATGTGCCCGAGGCCGTGCCCTTCGGTTCAGCGCTGGAAGCACCGGCGCGCGAGGTGCTTGCGGGCTGGATGGTGCAGAAGGGCAAGGATGCCGGCGAGGCCGACGAGCACGCGTGCCTCGAGGCCATCGCGCATGCCGCGCGCTTCGGCCTCGAAGGCTTCGTGTACTTCGTCCAGTCGCAGCCGGCGGCCTTCGTGCTCGCGCAGGCGCTGGAACCGGGCGTGTTCGCCATCCGCTTCGCCAAGGGCCTGGACAGCCATGTGGGCATCTACCCGCTCATGTTCCAGCACTTCTGCCGGTCGTTCGCGCGGCCGGTGGTCTGGCTGAACTTCGAGCAGGACATGGGCAATCCTGGTTTTAGACGGAGCAAGCGGTCGTATGCGCCGCAGGGCTTGCTGGCGAAGTGGCGGGTGTCGCGGGTTGGGTGATTGGCGTTTGATGTGGGCCGACCGTTCGTCTGTTCCGATGGTTCGCTTCTTGCGGTGGACTGGTCCCGGCGATGGTCCGGTTGTGGGCGGTGGTTCGGCCCTGGTGCCGGTGAGGGCGTGCCGGCGCTTCAAGTGGGGCGGTCGGCGCTGCGCGCCGACTTCCCTGCGGTGCTCGGGCAGACGGGCCGCGGCAGAACTCGCTACGCGCTTCGCGCTGCGCTCAAACAACTGCCGCGAGTCAGTTCACGAAGCAGGCCTGTCCTCCGGCAGGCCCGCAGCCCGTCCGCCCTGCGCTCCTCGG
>NZ_CAJYES010000076.1 GCF_913773995.1 uncultured Pseudacidovorax sp. | reverse complement strand
CAGATCCACCTGCGTGGGCCGTCCGGCCACGAGGTGCGCGATCTCGCGGCCCGTGGTGGCGCCCATGCACATGCCCATGTGGCCATGGCCGAAGGCCAGCCAGGCGTTGTCGGCGCTGCGCGCCGGGCCCACCACCGGGAGGCTGTCGGGCAGGCAGGGCCGGTGGCCCATCCAGCGCGTGAAGGCGGAGGTGTCCAGGTGCGGAAAGAGCTGCCGGCCCTGCGCCAGCAGCGCATCGGCCCGGGCCAGGTTGGGCTCGGCGGCCAGGCCGGCGAATTCCACCGTGCCTGCCAGCCGCAGACCCATGGCCATGGGGTTGACCATCAGGTTGTGCTCGACCGCCATCACGGTGTGGCGCAACTGCAGGTTGGAACTCTGCACCGTGACGTGATAGCCCCGCTGGGTTTCCAGCATCACCGGGCTGCCCAGCGCGGCGGCCAGCCGGCCCGACCAGGCACCCGCGGCGACGACCACGCCATCCACCGCCAAGGGTGCGCCCGCGTCCAGCTTGACGGCCGTGACGCGGCCGCCCTGCCGCTCGAAGCCGGTGACGCGCTGACGCAGGTGCGTCCCGCCGTCGGCCAGGCACTGGGCATGCAGCGCCTTCACCAGCGCCGACGGGTCGGTGGTAGAGCCGTTCTCCGGCGCCAGGATGCCGAAGCGGAACTGCCCCTTCAGGTCGGGCTCCAGCGCTTCGAGCTCGTCCTGCTCCACGTCGCGCATCTGCACGCCCAGCGAGCGGCGCAGCTTCATGCCCCAGGCCCATTGCGCCGCCGTTTCGCGCGAGGAAAACACATACAGGCAGCCGCTGCGTCGCACCAGATGCTGGACCTGGGCATGGGTCAGCAGCGGCTCGTAGCTGTCGAAGATGGGCGCCAGCAGCGTGCGCAGCGCGGTGGCGATGCGCGTGACCTCTTCGCGGGAGGAATGCCGCAGCATGCGCAGCAGCCAGGGCAGCACCACCGGCGCATAGGCCCAGCGCACCGTCAGCGGGCCCAGCGGGTCGAGCAGCCAGCGCGGCACCTTCTTCCACATGCCCGGCATGCCCACCGGCAGGCAGGCGCTGGGCGAGAGCGAGCCCGCATTGCCGAAGGAGCAGGCCTCGCCGGCGTCCAGCGGATCGACGAAGGTGATGCGGTGGCCGTCGCGCTGCAGCCAGGCAGCGGTGCAGTTGCCCACGATTCCGGTTCCGATGACGGCGATGTGCATGGGCCGGCATTCTGGAAAGCTTGAGCGCCATCAAGCCAGCCAATTCTTTTCATGGGCCCATCAAGACTTCTGATAATCAGCCACCTCCCATTGCCTTGCCCGTTCCACGCTGGTGCAGCCTTCCCCCACCCTCAACGCCCTCAGCCTGCGGCAGATGCGCGCCTTTGCCGCCGTGGCCCGCGCGGGCAGCTTCACGGCGGCGGCGCGGCAGCTCCACCTCACGCAGTCGGCCGTCAGCATGCTGGTGCAGCAGCTCGAAGAAGCGCTGGGCCTGCAGCTCTTCGACCGCGGCCAGAACGTGACGCTCACCGAGGCCGGCCGCCAGTTGCTGCCGCTGGCCCGACGCATCCTGGACGACCTGCAGCAGATGGCCGAAGGCGCCTCGGACCTGCGCTCGCTGCGCACCGGCCTGCTGCGCGTGGTCGCGCCGCAGATGCTGGCCTGCACCTGGGTGGCGGCCGTGCTGGGCGAGTTCGAGGCCGCCCACCCAGAGATCGGCCTGCGCATGGCGGACGCCACGGCCGATGCGGTGGTGGGCACGGTGCGCCGTGGCGATGCCGAACTGGGTGTGGGGCCCGAGCGACCCACCGGCGAGGACGTGGCCCGCACCTTCCTGATGGACGTGCCGATCCGCCTGGTCTGCGCCGCCGGCCACCCGCTGGCCGGGCGCAAGGCCGTGGCCTGGGACGAGTTGCGCAACGAGCGCTGGGTGCTCTATTCGAGCGAGTTCAACCGCCACCTGGAGCGGCACCTGCATGCGCACGATGCCTCGCTCTCGCTGCAGACCGCCGCCGAAGTGGAGTACCTGACCACCGCGCTGGCGCTGGTCGGCGTGGGCACCGGGCTGGCGGCGGTGCCGGACTATGCGCGGTCCTTCGCCGACAACTTCGGCCTGCGCTTCATCGAGTTGCGGGGGCCGGAGATGCGCCGGCCCTACTACATCTACCAGCGCCGCGGGCTGGCACTGTCGCCGCCGGCCCTCGCGTTTGTCGAACTGCTTCAGCAACGCGCCGCTCGGGCTGCCGCAGGCTGAGCGACGGTTGTCAGCTCCGGCCGCGGCTGCCAGCCACGAGGCGCATGCCGGGCATCAGTTGCGCGGCCAGGTCGGGCCGCTCCAGCGCGTAGTCCAGGTTCATGCGGGCGATTTCCACATGCTCCTCGCCCAGCGCCTGGGCGCGCGAGCCCTGGCCGCGCTCGATGGCCTGCACGAGGGCATGGTGGGTGCGGTGGGCCTGGCGCATCCACTGCTGGCCCTCTTCCATCGACGACTGCATGGGCAGCATGGCGCTGGGCGCGGCGAAGGGCTGGCTGGCCAGCATGTCCAGCGTGCGCAGCACGGCCGCATTGCCGCAGCCTTCGAGGATCAGGCGATGGAAGCGGTCGTTCATCTCCACATAGGCGGCGTAGTCGTCCAGCTCCATGGTGGGCTTGTTGACGGCGCGGTCGCCTTCGTCGAGGCAGTCGTGCAACTGGCGCAGCAGCTGGCGCGAGGCGCCGTCCTCCGCCAGCAGGCGGGCCGCAAAGCCCTCGATCACGCCGCGAACGCGGATGGCGTCGGCGATCTCGCGCGAGGTGAAGGCCCGCATCTGGTAGCCGCCCGAGGGCGAGGGCTCGATCAGGCCCTCGTGCTCCAGGCTGGCCAGCGCGAGCCGCACCGGCGTGCGCGAGGCGCCGAGGCGCTCCGAGAGCGGGATCTCCGCCAGGCGCTCGCCGGGGCCGAATTCGCCCTTGAGGATCATGTCCCGGAGTTGGACGAGCACGCGTGATTGTTGGGAGTCCATGGCGCAGTTCCGAAGCTGCCGCGGATTCTAGGCGCCGGCGTGCAGCGGCATGCCCATGGCGCACCTTGGCGCGCAAGTTGCATGCAGAAGAGGGATCTCCTTGTCAACGGCAGTAATGCCCGTCACTGGTGCATTCCCGCGCCTCATACCTACCCAACACAGGAAAAATGACCTCGCATCGTGCCGCCGAGCTGCTTGCCCACCATTGACGAAACACAAGCTCTGGCGCGACACTGCATGCAATTGCATACAACGATGTGCAGCCCCTCGATGGAGTAGCCCATGATCACCCAGGAACAGAACGATTTCATGACCCGCGTCGCTCCCGGCAAGCCCGCGGGCGAACTGCTGCGGCGCTACTGGCAGCCCGTCGCGCTGCTGGAAGAGCTGGACGGCCCGCGCCCGCTCAAGGCCGTCAAGCTGATGGGCCAGGACTTCGTGCTGTTCCGCGACGAGACCGGCCGCCTGGGCCTGCTCGACCGCGACTGTCCGCACCGCGGCGCCGACCTGGCCTTCGGCCGTCTGGAAGACGGCGGCCTGCGCTGCCCCTTCCACGGCTGGCTGTTCGACGCCACCGGCCAATGCCTGGAAACGCCCGCCGAGCCCGTGGGCAGCAAGATGTGCACGCGCATCAAACAGGGCGCCTACCCGGTGGTGGAGCGCTCGGGCATCGTCTTCGCGTACATCGGCCCGGGCGAGCCGCCGGCCTTTCCGGAGTTCGACTGCTTCGTCGCACCCGGCACGCACACCTTCGCCTTCAAGGGCCTGTGGGAATGCAACTGGCTGCAGGCGTTGGAGGTGGGCATGGACCCGGCCCATGCCTCCTTCCTGCACCGCTTCTTCGAGGACGAGGACACCTCCGAGAGCTACGGCAAGCAGTTCCGCGGCGCCTCGGCCGATTCCGACCTGCCCATCACCAAGGTGCTGCGCGAATACGACCGGCCCGAGATCGCGGTGGAGCCCACCGAATACGGCATGCGCCTGACCACGCTGCGCAAGCTCGATGAAAAGGCCACGCATGTGCGCGTGACCAACGTGATGTTCCCGCAGGCCTTCGTCATCCCGATGAGCGCGGAGATGACCATCACCCAATGGCATGTGCCGGTGGACGACACCCACACCTACTGGTACGCCATCTTCACCAGCTTCACCGGCCCGGTGGACAAGCAGCAGATGCGCGAGCAGCGCCTGGCCACCATCGAGCTGCCCGACTACATCTCGCGCCGCAACAAGTCCAACCAGTACGGCTACGACGTGCAGGAGCAGGCCAACCAGACCTTCACCGGCATGGGCATGGACATCAATGTGCACGACCAGTGGGCCTGCGAATCGCAGGGCTCCATCCAGGACCGCAGCCGCGAGCACCTGGGCGCCACCGACAAGGGCATCATCACCTTCCGGCGCATGCTGGTGCGCGCCATCGAGAGCGTGCAGCGCGGCGAGCGCGAAGCGCCGCTGCTGATCGGCGCCGACCAGGCCGCCGCCTTCAGCGGCCCGCCCTCCATCGACGGCGTGAACGACCGCGGCAGCGACAACGACGCCTACTGGCGCGAGGCCGACCGCGAGCGCCGCCTCAAGAGCAGTTGGGCCGCCGCCCGGCTGACCCAGGGCAAGGCGGGCTGAGCGCCATGGCGAGCTTCGTGGACCGCCACGGCCTGTGGACCGACGAGCAGGCCCGCCAGGCCGCCGAGCTGGACCGGCGCCTGGCCAGCGGCGAGGTGGACGTGGTGCGCTTCGCCTGGCCCGACCAGCACGGCCTGCTGCGCGGCAAGACCCTGGTGGCCAGCGAGGCCCGCAGCGCCCTGCGCGGCGGCGTCAACCTCACCACCACCCTGCTGGCCAAGGACACCTCGCACAAGACGGTGTTCCCGGTCTTCAGCGCCGGCGGCGGCTTTGCACTGCCCGGACTGCAAGGCGGCGCCGACTTCACGCTGGTGGCCGACCCCGGCACCTCCCGCATCCTGCCCTGGGCCAAGAAGACCGGCTGGGTGCTGTGCGATGCCTACATGGCCGATGGCAGCCCCTGTCCCTTCGCCACGCGGCGCATCCTGCAGAAGGCGGTGGATGAACTGGGCCGCGAGGGCCTGGACTTCGTCGCCGGGCTGGAGGTGGAGTTCCACGTCTTCCAGCTCGACGATGCGCGCATGGGCCTGGCCGATTCGGGTCAGCCCGGCGAGCCGCCACGCGTGTCATTGCTGTCGCACGGCCACCAGTACCTCACCGAGCTGCGCTACGACCGCGTCGATGCGGTGATGCAGGTGCTGCACGACCAGCTCATCGCGCTGGGCCTGCCACTGCGTTCGCTGGAGATCGAGTTTGGCCCCAGCCAGTTCGAGCTCACCTTCGGCCCCACCGCGGGCCTGACGCCCGCCGACACCATGGTCCTGCTGCGCAGCGCCATCAAGCAGATCTGCCAGCGGCAGGGCTGGCACGCCACCTTCATGTGCCGGCCGAAGATCCCCAACGTGATGTCCAGCGGCTGGCACCTGCACCAGTCGCTGCGGCGGCGCAGCGATGGGGTCAACGCCTTCATCCCCGAGGAAGGCGCAGGCGACCTGAGCCCGCTGGGCATGCATTGGCTGGCCGGCCTCAAGGCCCATGCGGTGGGCGCCTCGGTGCTGGCCTGCCCGACGATCAACGGCTACCGGCGTTATCGACCCTTCTCGCTGGCGCCCGACCGCGCCATCTGGGCCCGCGACAACCGCGGCGCCATGCTGCGCGTGCTGGGCGGACCTGGCGATGCCGGCACCCGCATCGAGAACCGCGTGGGCGAACCCACGGCCAATCCGTACCTGTACCTGGCCTCGCAGATCCACGCTGGCCTCGACGGCATGGCGCGCCGCCTCGACCCCGGCCCCAGCGCCGACGCGCCCTACGACACGCCGGCCGAGCCGCTGCCCCGGTCGCTGGGCGATGCGCTGGTCGCGCTGCAGGTCGACGAGGTGCTGGTCGAGCGACTCGGCCGCGCCTTCGTGGACTACTACTGCCACATCAAGCAGGCGGAGATCGCGCGGTTCAACCTGGAGGTCTCCGAGTGGGAGCACCGCGAGTATTTCGATATGTACTGACAACCCCCCCGTTGCTTGCTCACTTCGTGTAGCCGCCTCCCCCCCAGGGGGCGCACTCCGCGGCCTGGCAAAGCCAGTTCCGCGAGTGCCATCGGCATGGCCTGCTCCGCGGCCCTCTGACGTTTGGCCTGCTGTGCAGTTATCTACGCCCAAGGTTTTGTTTGCTGTTCTAACGAGGATTTCTGCGATGACCGTCACCAAGAGAAGCGCCCTGGGCGCGATTGCTGTTGCCTGCCTGGGCCTGATGGGCGCTGCCGCCCAGGCGGCGGAGCCGCTGCGCATCGGGCTGATCGCCACCTACTCGGGGCCCTATGCCGACTACGGCCGGCAGTTCGATGCCGGGGTGGCGCTCTACCTCAAGGAGCATGGCGGCAAGATCGCCGGGCGCGCGGTGGAGATCGTCAAGAAAGACACCGCCGGCCCGGCGCCCGATGCCGCCAAGCGCATCGCGCAGGAGCTGATCGTGCGCGACAAGGTGAGCGTGCTCACCGGCCTGGACTTCAGCCCCAATGCCTATGCGGTGGGTGCCGTCGCCGCCCAGGCCAAGGTGCCGGTGGTGGTGATGAACGCCGCCTCGTCCGGCATCACCACCAGCTCGCCCTATGTGGCGCGCGTCTCCTTCACCGTGCAGCAGATGGCCGATCCGATGGCGCGGTGGATGCTCAGGAACGGCGTCAAGGAGGCCTACACGGTGGTGGCCGACTATGCCTCGGGCACCGATGCCGAGACGGCCTTCAAGAAGGCCTTCACCGAAGGCGGCGGCAAGGTGGTGGGCGAGGTGCGCACGCCCATGAACAACCCCGACTTCTCGGCCTATGTCCAGCGCATCAAGGACGCCAAGCCGCAGGCCGTGTTCTTCTTCTTTCCCTCGGGCGTGATGCCGCCGGCATTCCTCAAGGTCTGGAAGGAGCGCGGGATGGACGAAGCCGGCATCAAGCTCTACGCCACCGGCGAGGCCACCGACGACAGCTACCTGCAGGCCACCGGCGACGTGGCTCTGGGCCTGGTGACGGCGCACCACTACTCCTACGCCCACAAGTCGGCCAAGAACGAGAAGTTCGTGAAGGACTTCGTGGCCGAGTTCGGCACCCAGCTGCGCCCGAGCTACTTCGCCATCACCGCCTACGACGCCATGACCGCCATCGAGCTGGCCTACAAGAAGGCCGGTGCCGAAGCCTCGGGCGACAAGGTGATGGAAGCGCTCAAGGGCGTGGCCTTCGAAAGCCCGCGCGGCCCCATCGAGATCGACCCGGCCACGCGCGACATCGTGCAGACGGTCTACATCCGCAAGGTCGAGAAGACCAAGGACGGCCAGCTGGTCAACGTGGAGTTCGACAAGTTCGACCGCGTGAAGGACCCGGCCAAGGAAGCCAAGTAAGGCGAGCCGGCGACGCGCGGAGGAACAGCGGCAGATGGCGGTCGTGCTTTTCGATGGAGTGGCCTACGGCATGCTCCTCTTCCTGATGGCGGTGGGGCTGTCGGTGACCATGGGGCTGATGAACTTCGTCAACCTGGCGCATGGCAGCTTCGCCATGGCGGGCGGCTATGCGGCGGCCGTGCTGATGAATGCCCACGGCGTGGGCTTCGGGCTGGCGCTGCTGGCCGCCTTCGTCGCCTCGGCGCTGCTGGGCGCAATGCTGGAATGGCTGTTGTACCGGCGCCTGTACCGCGCGCATCCGCTGGACCAGGTGCTGCTGTCCATCGGGCTGGTGTTCGTGTCCATCGCGGCCTTCACCTGGCTCTTCGGGCCCTCGCCGCAGCCCTTCACGCTGCCGCTGTGGCTGCAGGGCCAGATCGAAGTGGCCGGCGTGGGGCTGGGCCGCTACCGCCTGTTCCTGATCGGCTGCGGCCTGGCGGTGCTGGCCGCCCTGCTGCTGGTACTGGGCCGCACCCGCTACGGCGCCATGGTGCGCGCCGCGGTGGACAACCAGCGCGTGGCGGCCGGCACCGGCATCCATGTGCAGCGGCTCTTTCTGCTGACCTTCTCGCTGGGCTGCGGCCTGGCCGGGCTGGGCGGTGCGCTGAGCCTGGGCGTGCTGGGGCTGGAGCCGGGCTTTGCGCTGAAATACCTCGTGTACTTCCTGCTGGTGGTGTGCGTGGGCGGCGCGGGCACGATCACCGGGCCCTTTGCCGCAGCGCTGCTGGTGGGCATCGTGGACGTGGCCGGCAAGTACTACATGCCGCAGACCGGCGCCTTCCTGATCTACGGCGTGATGATCGTGATGCTGCTGCTGCGGCCCCATGGGCTGGTGGTGCGAAAAGGGGCGACGGCATGAGCGGCATCGCACGCGCGCCCGGTCTGCAAGCCGGACATGCTTCGGGCGGAGCCCATTCGGTGAAGACGCCGCGCCGCCAGATCGCCGCCGAAGCGGCGTTCTGGGCGGCTCTGGCCAGCAGCTTCTTCCTGATGCCCGAGCAGCTCACGCTGATGAGTCAGGTGCTGATCTTCGGCCTGTTCGCCGTGTCGCTGGACATGGCGTTGGGCTATGCGGGCATCCTCACCGTGGGCCATGCGGCCTTCTTCGGCGCCGGCGCCTATGCGGCGGGCCTGCTGGCCAAGCATGGCTGGGGCGAGCCGATCAGCGGACTGGCCGCGGCCCTGGCCGTCGGCCTGGCGCTGGGCTGGCTGCTCAGCTGGCTGGTGGTGCGCGGCACCGACCTGGCCCGGCTGATGATCACCATCGCCGTCTGTGTGCTGCTCTATGAGCTGGCCAACCGGCTGTCGGCCATCACCGGCGGTACCGATGGGTTGCAGGGCATGGCGGTGTCGCCACTGCTGGGCCGTTTCGAGTTCGACTTCTTCGGCCGCACGGCCTTCGTCTACAGCTTCGTGGTGGTGCTGGCCGTCTTCCTGGTGGTGCGGCGGGTGCTGCGCTCGCCCTTCGGCATGGCGCTGCGCGGCATCCACGACAACCGCAAGCGCATGCTGGCGCTGGGCACGCCGGTGGATGCGCGGCTTCGCATGGCCTATGCCTTCTCGGCCGGCGTGGCCGCCATCGCCGGCGCGCTGCTGGCGCAGACCACGCAGTTCGTGGGCATCGAGTCCATCGGCTTCAACCGCTCGGCCGAGGTGCTGATCATCCTGGTGCTGGGTGGCACCGGGCGGCTCTACGGCGGCATGCTCGGCGCGGTGGTCTACATGCTGGTGCACGACCGCTTCGCCGACATGAATCCGCAGTACTGGATGTTCTGGCTGGGGCTGTTCCTGATCGCTGCGGTACTGGTGGGCCGCGGGGGGCTGATGGGCTTGCTGGCACGGCTGACGCAGGGCCGGCGCCGGGACGCGGGAGGTGCGACGTGAGCAGGGCCTGCAACATCAAATCCGTTCGCCCTGAGCCTGTCGAAGGGCAGAACGGCGCAGGCACCATGATCGCGCCCCGGCTTCGACAGGCTCAGCCCGAACGGTGTGTGGGCCATCGGCCCGACCGGTTTGTGGGCCATCGGCCCGACGGGAGTGCGCCATGATCGCTCCCATCTTGCTCAACACCGACAACCTGGGCGTGCGCTTCGGCGCCTTCCAGGCCGTGGCGGGCGTCAACCTGTCGCTCGCGGCCGGCGACCGGCATGCGCTCATCGGCCCGAACGGCGCCGGCAAGACCACGCTGATCAACCTGCTGACCGGCGTGCTCAAGCCCTCCGAAGGCCGTGTGCAGCTGGACGGGCAGGACGTGACCGCCTGGTCGCCCGATGCGCGGGTGCGCCGGGGCCTGGCCCGCACCTTCCAGATCAACGCCCTCTTCCCTCGGCTCACGCCTCTGCAGTCGGTGCTGCTGGCCCTGGCCGAGCGCGAGCGCATCGGCGCCGTGTGGTGGAAGCCCGTCGCCCGCTACCGGCCGCTGCACGATGAGGCCGAGCGCCTGCTGGCCCTGCTGCGGCTGGGCGACCTGGCCCATGTGCCGGTGGCCGAACTCGCCTATGGCAAGCAGCGCCTGCTGGAGATCGCCCTGGCCATGGCCACGCGCCCGCGCGTGCTGCTGCTGGACGAGCCCGCTGCTGGCGTCCCCAAGGACGAGAGCGGCGAGATCTTTGACGCCGTCGCCGCCCTGCCCGCCGACGTGGCGGTGCTGTTCATCGAGCACGACATGCAACTCGTCTTCCGCTTTGCCCGCCGCATCTCGGTGCTGGTGGCCGGCCGGCAGCTGACCGAGGGCAGCCCGGCCGAGATCGCCGCCGACCCGCGCGTGCGCGAGGTGTACCTGGGCCGTGCCCATGCACACCTGCCGGTCGCCCGCACGCAGGAGCCCGCGCATGGCTGAGGCTTCACAACTCGCCTTCGACGGCGTGGTCGCCGGCTACGGCCAGGCGGTGGTGCTCGACCGGCTGAGCTTCTCGCTCGCGCCCGGCCGCAGCCTGGCCATCCTGGGCCGCAACGGCGTGGGCAAGACCACGCTGCTGGAGACGCTGATGGGTCACACGCGTGTGACGCGCGGCGCCATCCGCTGGCAGGGCGAGGACATCACGAGCTGGGCGCCACACCGCCGCGCCCGCGCCGGCCTGGGCTGGGTGCCGCAGGAACGCGAGGTCTTCCCCTCGCTCACCGTCGAGGAAAACCTGCGCGTGATCGCGCGTCCGGGCGCGTGGACGCTGGCGCGCGTGTACGGCCTCTTCCCGCGCCTGCACGAACGCCGCGGCAACCAGGGCCATCAGCTCTCCGGCGGCGAGCAGCAGATGCTGGCCATCGGCCGTGCGCTGATGACCAACCCCTCGCTGCTGTTGCTGGACGAACCGATGGAAGGCCTGGCGCCCATCGTGGTGGAGGAACTGGCCGCCGCCATCCGCCAGCTGTGCGAGGGCGAAGGCCTGGCCTCCGTCGTGGTGGAACAGCATCCGGTGCTGGCCCTGGAGATGACGCACGAGGCCATCGTGCTGGAGCGCGGCAGCGTCGTCCATGCCGGGCCGAGCGCTGCGCTGGCACAGGATGCGGCACTGCTGGAAGGGCTGCTCGGCGTAGGCATCGCGGCGGAGGGCGCCTGATCCAACGCCCGGGGCCCTGCCCGACGTGCTTTTCTTACGGGCGACGGCCTGTGTCTTTCGTCTGCGCGGCGACTCACAGCCGCGCGCCCGTCGCCGCCATAAGCTGCTCTCGAAAGGCCGCCACCGCTGGCGACGGCGAGTGGGCCGGCGCCCGCAGCAGCGTCAGCATGCGCGCCACCTGCGGCCGGCCCACGGTGCGCACCTCGAGCCCATGCCAAGCCGCCAGCGGCCGCAGCGCCATGGTCACCACCGCCACGCCCAGGCCCTCGCGGGCCAGGCCCATCATGGTCCAGGGCAGCGCGATCTCGAAGGCATAGTCCAGCGCGATGCCGCGCGCGGCCAGCTTCTCCTCCAGCAGCGTTCGCACCGGATTGCCGGGCAGGTAGCCGATGACCGGCGCCCGCGCCAACTGGGACCATTCCAGCGAGCGGCGCGCGGCCAGCGGATGGTCGGGCGCCATCACCGCGACGAACTCGTCCGACTGCAGCGGCGAGGCCACCAGGTCGCTGCGGGCATCGGTCTGGGTGGCGATGCCCAGGTCGGCGGCGCCACTGCGCACCAGGGCGTGCACCTCGTGCTCGGGCACATCGTGCAGCACCACCCGCACGCCGGGGTGCGACTCGCCGAAGGCGCGGATTACCGGCGGCAGCAGCAGCGCGCACTGGGCATTGGGCGCCGCCACCGCCACCCGGCCCCGGGCGAAGCGGCCGAAGTCCTGCGCATCGGCGACGAGGTGGTCCCAGTCGGCCACCAGCCGGCGCGCGGCCGGCAGCAACGCCGTGCCGGCGTCGGTCATGCGGCAGGCGCGCGTGTGGCGGTCGAACAGGCGCGCACCCAGTTCGCGCTCCAGCTTGCCCAGCGCCGCACTGAGCGAGGACTGCGACATGCCCAGGCGCTCCGCGGCCCGCGTGAAATGACCGCTTTCGGCCACAGCCAGGAAAACCCTGAGCTCCGGCAAGGAAGACTTGATTGCCAAGGGAAACCGCCCTTTCCAAACCCATTGATCGGCAGACGCGATTGAATTATCGGATTGACCGTCTTTGACGATTTTTGGCTTTCTCTATGCTTCGCGCCAGCCCCACGATGAGGGCGAGGAGTTCGTTCCCATGAGTTCGTCTGCTTCGTTGTCCGTCCACCCCGTCGACCAGAAGCTGCCCAGTGGCAAGCTGGCCGCGCTGGGCCTGCAGCATGTGCTGGTGATGTATGCCGGTGCCGTCGCCGTGCCGCTGATCGTGGGCCGTGCGCTCAAGCTCAGTCCCGACGAGGTGGCGCTGCTGATCTCGGCCGACCTGTTCTGCTGCGGCCTGGTCACGCTGATCCAGGCGCTGGGCGCCACGCAGTGGTTCGGCATCCGCCTGCCCGTGATGATGGGCGTGACCTTCGCCTCGGTGGCACCGATGGTGGCCATCGCCAACGGCAACCCGGGGCAGGCGGGGGCCCAGTTGCTCTTCGGCTCGATCATCGGGGCCGGCATCGTTTCGATCCTCATCGCGCCGCTGGTCAGCCGCATGCTGCGCTTCTTTCCGCCGGTGGTGACCGGCACCATCATCGCGGTCATCGGCATCACGCTGATGCGCGTGGGCATCAACTGGATCTTCGGCAACCCGGTGGGCCCGACGGCCCCGGCCGTGGTCGATCCGGCCTACGCCAAGTGGCTGGCCGACGTGACCTCACCCGGCTCTTCGCTGCCGCCGGCGCCCAAGGGCCTGGCGCTGATGCCAACGGTGCCCAATCCCAAGTACGCCGACCTCTCCGGCGTGGGCATCTCGGCGCTGGTGCTGGTGTCCATCCTGCTGATCGTGAAGTTCGCCAAGGGCTTTGTGGCCAACATCTCGGTGCTTCTGGGCATCGTCATCGGCGCCATCGCGGCGGCGGCCATGGGCCTGATGACCTTCGACAAGGTGGCCAAGGCCGCCTGGGTGGATGTGGTGCTGCCCTTCCACTTCGGCATGCCCATCTTCGACCCGGTGCTGATCTTCACCATGACCCTGGTGATGATCGTGGTGATGATCGAGTCGACCGGCATGTTCCTCGCGCTGGGCGAGATGACGGACCGCAAGGTGAGCCAGCAGGACTTGGCCCGCGGCCTGCGCACCGACGGTCTGGGCACGCTGATCGGTGGCATCTTCAACACCTTCCCCTACACCAGCTTCTCGCAGAACGTGGGCCTGGTGGCGGTGACGGGCGTGAAGAGCCGCTTCGTCTGCGTGGCCGGCGGCGCGATCCTGATCGTGCTGGGCCTGCTGCCCAAGATGGCGGCACTGGTGGAGTCGCTGCCGACGGTGGTGCTCGGCGGCGCGGGCCTGGTGATGTTCGGCATGGTGCTGGCCACCGGCATCCGCATCCTGAGCGGCGTGGACTTCAAGACCAACCGCCACAACGCGATGATCGTGGCCGTCTCCATCGGCATCGGCATGATTCCGCTGCTGGCGCCCAACTTCAAGCAGTGGATGCCGCACGGCATCCATCCGCTGATCGAGTCGGGCATCCTGCTGACCTCGATCACGGCGGTGGTGCTGAACCTGTTCCTCAACGGTGCGCGGCACGACGAGGCGGCCAGCATCGCGGCGGCGCGGCAGGCGGAGGCACACTGAGCGCTGCGCTGGCTCGAGCAGCCTCATTCGTGTTCGAGCCGCCCGGGCTTCCGGGCGGCTTTTTTCGTTGGGCTGCTGCTTCCTCTTCCTGCTTGCCCTGAACCCGACGCACGACGGGCAGGGCCGGGGCAGCCTTCGACAGGCTCAACCCGAAAGGTCAGGGCCTTTCCGACGGCTCCTTGCCCACGCGCCTCTCTGGTCGCTGCTGCAAAGAGCAGCCTCCATCCTTCATTGCGTCAGAAGCTATAGGTGCCGCCCAAGCCCATCGTCCAGGTCCGACCCGGTGCCGGCTCGAAGTAGCGCGCATTGCCCTCATTGACGATCACCGAGCCCGCGTAGCGGCGGTCGAACAGGTTGTCGATGCGGGCGAAGGCATTCAGGTCCCAACGGCCGAGCTTGAGCACGTAACCGGCATGAAGGGCGGCCACGGCATAGCCCGGCGCACGGGCGGTGTTCAGGTCGTTGGCCCAGACCTTAGCCACGGCCCGCAGTTCGGCCCCTGCGCGCCAGCCCTGCGGCGGCATCCAGCCGTAGGCCGCATACAGCGACTGGCTGGCCACGCCGGGCAGGCGACGGCCGGCCGGCACGAGGTTGGCGGCGCTGCAGGGCGCCAGCGTGCAGAAGGCGTCCTGATAACGCGCGTCGAGCCAGGTGTAGGCCAGCTGCGTGCGCCAGTGGTTCTCGGTTTCGTGCTGCCAGCCCAGCTCCACGCCCTGCCGCTTCGTCCGCCCGGCATTGCGGAAGGTGGAGCGGCCGCCGACGTTGGTGTCGGTGACGATCTCGTCCCGGGTGCGTGTCTGGAATACCGCCGCCGTGAGCAGGCCGCCGGCCACACGCGCCTTGGCGCCCAGTTCCACGTTGTCGCTCACCGACGGGCGCAGGCCGAAGTTGAGGCCGCCCACGCCGTCCGATCGGTACGAGAGCTCGTTGAGCGTCGGCGTCTCGAAGCCGCGGCCGGCGGACGCATACAGGGCCAGGTCGCGCGTCGGCGTCCAGCGCAGCGAGGCCACGGGCAGCGTACGGCTGTAGGTGGCGGTGCCGCTGTCGTCGCCGTTGGCGCCGGTGACGTAGCGGTCCTGCGAATCGAAATGCACCCGGCTGCGGCGCACACCGAACTCGGCCGACCAGTCGGGCGCGAAGCGCCAGGTGGCCTGGGCATAGGGGTCGACGTTGAAGACCTCGTTGCGCTCGTTGCGGCGCAGCCGCCCCTGCACGCCCAGCAACGGTTGCGCCGGGCTGCCCAGGTAGTTCTCGTAGCCGCGGCGCCATTCGCGCAGGCTGTCGTAGCCCAGGCCCGCCACGAGTTCGAAGGGCCGGCCCGCCAGATCGAACTTGCCGGTCCAGCGCAGATCGGCACCCGCATAGTGGCGGTCCAGGTCGATCACGCCGCCGGCATGGCGCGGGTTCTGCTGCGCCGAAGGCGGGATGGCCTGGTATTGCGTGGTGCCGCGCTCGCCGCCGTAGAGCATCACCCGCAGCGACTGCTGCGCACCCAGCGGCTGCTCGAACACCACGCCGGCCTGGCTCTGGGTCACGGTCTTGCGGGTGTCGTACTGCGTCGCCACATCGGCGCTGCGCGGTGCGGTGGCGAACTGCTGCGCGGTCAGGCCCAGCGGGTCCTGCGCATCGACCGTGACGCGGTTGAACACCAGCGTGAGCTTGCCGCCCTGATCGAGGTCGATGCCCACGCGGCCGTTGGCCAGGTCGCGCTGCGCGGCCGAATGCGTGCGCCAGCCGTCGGTCGAATAGCGGCTGGCACTCAGCCGCCAGTCGACGGCGCCCTGCTTGCCGCTGCCAACCAGGCCAGCGCGCCAGGTGCCGTTGCTGCCGCCGGCCACGCTGTACGACAGGCTGGCCGGTGCCTCGCCCGGCGCCGTGAAGGCCTGCACCACGCCGCCGGAGGAATTGCCGTACAGGGCCGAAAACGGCCCACGCAGCACGTCGATGCGCTCCAGCGAGGCGATGTCGATGTTGGAGGTCTGGCCCTGGCCATCGGGCAGCGTGGCGGGGATGCCGTCCACATACAGCCGCACGCCGCGCACGCCGAACGTCGAGCGGGCACCGAAGCCGCGGATGGACAGCTGCAGGTCCTGCGCGAAGTTCTGCCGGTCGCGGATCTGCAGGCCGGGCACGGCGCCCAGGCCTTCGCTCAGCTGCACGCCCAGGCGGTTGTCGCGCAGGTCCGCGCCTTCGACACGATCCACCGAGCCCGGCACGGCAAAGACGGGCTGGGGCCCGCTCGGTGTGCTCACCGTCACCTCGGGCAACTGACCGGCGACCGCCACCTGCGCGGCCGCCAGCCCCGCCTGCGCGGTTGCCACCACGACCCCCACCGTTTTCGCCATGCGCCATGTATTCATGGGCCGGCATTCTGCGGGAGCCCGACGACCGCCCGCGTCGGTGCAGGCGCCAATTGCCGTGGACGGGCCGCAGGGCAGCGAAGCCGCGCGCTGTCGGTGGATGCGTGGATGCGCGCTCTCTGCCCGGCAGCGCGTGCAGGCCCTTCAGCGGCGCAGCCAGCCCCACCAGAGGCAGGCCGCCACCGGCGCTCCCAGCGTCAGCCAGCCCAGCCAGTCGCCGAAGCCGCCATCGCTGAACAGCGAGGAAACCAGCCCGATGGCCGTGGAGATGCCGAGTACCAGCGGCCAGCCCCACATGCCGCCCCAGGGCCGGCGGTCGGCACTGGCATCCGCAGGTGCACCACTGGCCGCGCTCGCGGCGCGGTCGGCCCTCGGCTGCGCCGGACGGGCGCTCATCGCGACGACTCCAGGCTCGCGCGTGCCTGCACAGGCTGAGGCCGCATGGGCGCAGGGTGTTCACCCCTGGCCGGCGCGCCATCCGCAGGGCCATGCGCGCGGTGCACGTGCGCCGGATCGCCCTTGCGCAGCCACAGGTACAGGCCGGTGCCCAGCACGATGATGGTGGCGATGTCCAGCAGCGCCCACAGGATCTGCATCGGCATGCCACCGTAGTCGCCGAAGTGCAGCGGCTGCGAGACCAGCAGTGCCGTCAGGTACCAGGGCAGCCTGGGCGCGGCCGTCACCTCGGCGGTCCGGGCGTCCACGAGCACCGGCTGCAGCAGCTTGGAGGTCAGCGGCTCCTGCCCGCGCAGGAAGAAGGTGGTGTGGTGCGGGCTGGAGAAGGCCGTGCCAGGGAAGGCGATGAAGGAGAGCCGCTTGTCTGGCGCCTGGGCCCTGGCCGCTTCCAGCGCACGCTGAAGCGGCGCCCGTTCGGCCACCGGCACCAGCGGCTGGCCCTGGTAGGGCGCCAGCAAGGCGCTGAGCTGGTCGTGCTGCCAGTACTTGATCAGCAGGTCGGCCCAGGTGTTGATCATGCCGGTGGCGCCCACCACGAAGGCCCAGGTCAGCGTGACGATGCCCAGCAGGTTGTGCAGGTCCAGCCACTTGGCGCGCGGCCGCCGGTCGCGCCGCACGGTGCCGAATTCCAGCTTGCGCATGAAGGGGGCGTACAGCACCGTGCCGCTAACCAGCGCCACCAGCAGCAGCAGGCCCATCAGTCCCAGGAAGAGCTTGCCCGGCAGGCCGGCGAACAGGTCGACGTGCAGCTTGAACATGATCCACATGAAGCCCTGGTCGAAGCGCGGCTGCGCCAGGATGTGGCCGGTGCGCGCGTCCACGGCCACCGAGCGGAAGTCGTCGGTGGGCGCCGGCGTGGGCGTGAGGGTGACGAACCAGATGTCCTCGCTGTCCTCGTCGTGAGAGGCGAACTGCACCACGCGGTCCGGATGCTGGGCGCGCGCCACTTCGAGCGCGCGGTCCAGGCTCACGCGTGGCGTGTCGGCCGGCATCTTCGGCGCTTCCACCTCGGTGCCCAGCAGGTGCCCGATCTCGTGATGGAAGATCAACGGCAGCCCGGTGAGGCACAGCAGCAGCATGAACACCGTACAGACGAGGCTGCTCCACTTGTGCACCCAGGCCCAGGTCTTGATGGTCTTGCTGTCCATGCCCATGTTGCGACGCCCACAATACAAATGCGAATTGTTTTCATTGTAGGCGGGCACGAGGTGGCTTCGCGTATGCGCCCGTCGTCAGGGCTGGAATTCGCAGGCCCATGAAAAAGGCGCCCGGAGGCGCCTGTGGTGCGGTGCGTTGCGCTGCCTGACCTCTGCGGCAGGCGCGCAGGGGCAGAACTTATTCGGCGCCTTGCTGCACTGCGTCCGCATGGCCGCGGATGGCCCAGGTCGTGCCGCCAACGACGGTACTGGGCGCGATGCCGGCGAAGAAGCGCTGGTCGCCCCGCGAGCCGACCTGCACGTTCTGGTCCGGCGCATGGGCGGCGGCCACGGCTTCGGCCTGGACCGAAGCACGCAGGCGCGGCGAGGTCATCACCGGCGTGGTGTGGGCCAGGGCACCTTCGGCGTAAAGGTCTGGGCCATGGGCCGCAGCGACGCCCTGGGCCTGCACTTCGGCGCGGCTGAGGTTGGAGTTGAACTGGAGCACGCCTTCGTATTCCTCGGCGTGCACGGCGCCGGCAGCGGCGAACAGGGCCAGCGCGGCGGCAGCGAGAGTCTTGGAAGTCTTGGTCATGATGTTGTCCTTTTCTGTAGCGAGGATGGGTCACCCACTGAGAGCCTGCGGGGCGACAGGTCGTCGCCGGGCGGTGGCGGCGCTGGGGTTTCATCGGCGCCGTGGAATGAATGATGCGGCCGGAACGCCGTCTGACTGCCTGTCGAACTGCGGTCGACGAGTTTCCATATCGCGAACAATTGAAGAATTCAATGGCATTGATTGTTCGCACGGACTTGTCAAGCCGCAGCCGCAATCCTTCGCCGCTAGGCGCCGTAGGCCGGCACCCCAGTTGAAATGCCGCCAAAAGTCCTTATGATTAGCACTCGCTGGCGGTGAGTGCTAACAGCACCGACGCCAAGTGGATGGCAGGGCCTCGTCGCCCTGTCGCACAACCCTCATTCCGTCCCTCTTCCAGGAGATTCCCAATGAAACTTCGTCCTCTGCACGATCGCGTGATCGTCAAGCGCGTTGAAAGCGAAACCAAGACCGCCTCGGGCATCGTGATCCCCGACAACGCCGCCGAGAAGCCGGACCAGGGTGAAGTCCTGGCCGTCGGCCCCGGCAAGCGCAACGACAAGGGCGATTTCGTCGTCCTGAACATCAAGGTCGGCGACCGCGTGCTGTTCGGCAAGTACTCCGGCCAGACCGTCAAGGTCGATGGCGAAGAGCTGCTGGTCATGAAGGAAGACGACCTGTTCGCGGTCGTCGAGAAGTAATCAATCCCCGGATCTAGGAGAAACACAAAATGGCAGCAAAAGACGTGGTCTTCGGCGGCGACGCCCGCGCACGCATGGTCGAAGGCGTGAACATCCTCGCCAACGCCGTCAAGGTGACCCTGGGCCCCAAGGGCCGCAACGTGGTGCTCGAGCGCTCCTTCGGCGCCCCCACCGTGACCAAGGACGGTGTGTCCGTGGCCAAGGAAATCGAGCTGAAGGACAAGCTGCAGAACATGGGCGCCCAGCTCGTGAAGGAAGTGGCCTCCAAGACCAGCGACAACGCTGGTGACGGCACCACCACCGCCACCGTGCTGGCCCAGGCCATCGTGCGCGAAGGCTCCAAGTACGTGGCTGCCGGCCTGAACCCGATGGACCTCAAGCGCGGCATCGACAAGGCGGTCGCCGCCCTGGTCGAAGCGCTGAAGAAGTCCAGCAAGGCCACCACGACCTCCAAGGAAATCGCCCAGGTCGGCTCCATCTCGGCCAACAGCGACACCGACGTCGGCCAGATCATTGCTGACGCGATGGACAAGGTCGGCAAGGAAGGCGTGATCACCGTCGAAGACGGCAAGAGCCTGGCCAACGAGCTGGACGTCGTCGAAGGCATGCAGTTCGACCGCGGCTACCTGTCGCCCTACTTCATCAACAACCCCGAGAAGCAGGCCGCACTGCTGGACAACCCGTTTGTCCTGCTGTTCGACAAGAAGATCAGCAACATCCGTGACCTGCTGCCCACGCTGGAAGCCGTGGCCAAGGCCGGCCGTCCGCTGCTGATCATTGCCGAAGAAGTCGACGGCGAAGCGCTGGCGACCCTGGTGGTCAACACCATCCGCGGCATTCTGAAGGTCGTGGCCGTCAAGGCACCTGGCTTCGGCGACCGCCGCAAGGCCATGCTGGAAGACATCGCCATCCTGACCGGTGGCAAGGTCATCGCTGAAGAAGTCGGCCTGTCGCTCGAGAAGGTGACGCTGGCTGACCTGGGCCAGGCCAAGCGCATCGAAGTGGGCAAGGAAAACACCACCATCATCGATGGCGCCGGTGCCGCTGCCGACATCGAAGCCCGCGTCAAGCAGATCCGCATCCAGATCGAAGAAGCCACCAGCGACTACGACCGCGAGAAGCTGCAAGAGCGCGTGGCCAAGCTGGCCGGCGGCGTGGCCGTGATCAAGGTCGGCGCTGCCACCGAAGTCGAGATGAAGGAAAAGAAGGCCCGCGTCGAAGACGCCCTGCACGCCACGCGTGCCGCGGTGGAAGAAGGCGTGGTGGCCGGCGGTGGCGTGGCGCTGCTGCGTGCCAAGCAAGCCGTCGGTGACATCAAGGGCGACAACGCCGACCAGGACGCCGGCATCAAGCTGATCCTGAAGGCCATCGAAGCGCCCCTGCGCGAGATCGTCGCCAACGCCGGTGGCGAGCCGAGCGTGGTCGTGAACGCCGTGCTGCAAGGCAAGGGCAACTACGGCTTCAACGCCGCCAACGACACCTATGGCGACATGATCGAGATGGGCATCCTGGACCCGACCAAGGTGACCCGCACCGCCCTGCAGAACGCCGCTTCCGTGGCTGCCCTGCTGCTGACGACCGAGTGCATGGTCGCCGAAGCGCCGAAGGACGAGTCCGCAGCACCCGCCATGCCCGGTGGCATGGGCGGCATGGGTGGCATGGACATGTAATTCAAATCAAGCGCGCTGCTGCGCGCTTGATTTGGTTCTGTTCAAGTCAGATCAAAAAGCCGGGCGAAGCCCGGCTTTTTTCATGGGCGCTCCGCCTGCGCGCTGCTTCGGCGGGGCGAAAAAAAAGCCGTCGCATGCGACGGCTTTTTCGTTGATGGGATGGGGCTGCAGTGCAGCCCTGTGACTCGATCAGGCGGCGACGCTGGCCAGGTCCTCGTTGAAGGTCTTGCTGGGGCGCATCACGGCGTCGGTCTTGGCAGGGTCGGTCTTGTAGTAGCCGCCGATGTCGGCCGGCTTGCCCTGCACCTCGGCCAGCTCGGCGACGATCTTCTGCTCGTCGGCGGCCAGCTTCTGGGCCAGGGGCTTGAACTTGGTGGCCAGCTCGGCGTCTTCGGTCTGCTCGGCCAGGGCCTGGGCCCAGTACAGCGCGATGTAGAAGTGGCTGCCGCGGTTGTCCAGCTGGCCGGTCTTGGGGCTCGGGCCCTTGTTGTTGTCCAGCAGCTTGCCGGTGGCGGTGTCCAGCGCCTTGGCCAGCACCTTGGCCTTGGCATTGCTGTTCTTGATGCCTAGCTCTTCCAGACTCACGGCCAAGGCCAGGAACTCGCCCAGCGAGTCCCAGCGTAGGTGGTTCTCTTCCACCAGCTGCTGCACGTGCTTCGGGGCCGAGCCGCCGGCGCCCGTCTCGTACATGCCGCCGCCCGCCATCAGGGGCACGATCGACAGCATCTTGGCCGAGGTGCCCAGTTCCATGATCGGGAACAGGTCCGTCAGGTAGTCGCGCAGGATGTTGCCGGTGGCGCTGATGGTGTCCAGGCCGCGGATCACGCGCTCCAGCGTGTAACGCATGGCGCGCACCTGGCTCATGATCTGGATGTCCAGGCCGGTCGTGTTGTGCTCATGCAGGTACATCTTGACCTTGGTGATCAGCTGCGCCTCGTGCGGGCGGTACTGGTCCAGCCAGAAGACCACGGGCATGCCGGAATTGCGGGCGCGGGTGACGGCCAACTTGACCCAGTCGCGGATGGCGGCGTCCTTGACCTGGCACATGCGCCAGATGTCGCCCTGCTCCACGTTCTGGCTCATCAGCACTTCGCCGGTGGCCAGGTCGGTGATGTTGGCGACGCCGTCCTCGGGGATCTCGAAGGTCTTGTCGTGCGAGCCGTATTCCTCGGCCTGCTGCGCCATCAGGCCGACGTTGGGCACGGTGCCCATGGTCTTGGGGTCGAAGGCGCCGTGCCACTTGCAGAAGTTGATGATCTCCTGATAGATGCGGGCGAAGGTCGACTCCGGCATCACGGCCTTGACGTCCTTCAGGCGGCCGTTGGCGTCCCACATCTTGCCGCCGTTGCGGATCATGGCGGGCATGGAGGCATCCACGATGATGTCGTTGGGCGAGTGGAAGTTGGTGATGCCCTTGGCCGAGTCCACCATGGCCAGCTCGGGACGGTGCTCGTGGCAGGCATGCAGGTCGCGCTTGATCTCGTCCTGCTTGGCGGTCGGCAGCGTAGCGATCTTGTTGTAGAGGTCGACCATGCCGTTGTTGACGTTCACGCCCAGCTCGTCGAACAGCTTGCCGTGCTTCTCGAAGGCGTCCTTGTAGAAGATCTTCACGCAGTGGCCGAACACGATGGGGTGCGAGACCTTCATCATGGTGGCCTTGACGTGCAGCGAGAACATCACGCCGGTCTCGCGGGCATCCTCGATTTCCTTCTCGTAGAAGGCCAGCAGGGCCTTCTTGCTCATGAACATCGAGTCGATCACTTCCCGGTCGAGCAGCGACACCTTCGGCTTGAGCACGATGGTCTTGCCGCTCTTGGTGATCAGCTCCATCTTGACGTCGCGCGCGCGGTCCAGCGTCATCGACTTTTCGCCGTGGTAGAAGTCGCCGGCATGCATGTGCGACACATGCGAGCGCGAGGCCTGGCTCCAGGGGGCCATGCTGTGCGGGTTCTTGCGGGCGTATTCCTTGACGGCCTTGGGCGCGCGGCGGTCGGAGTTGCCTTCACGCAGGACCGGGTTGACGGCGGAGCCGGTGCACTTGTTGTAGCGCGCACGGATGTCCTTCTCTTCGTCGGTCTGCGGGTTCTCGGGGAAGTCGGGGATCTTGTAGCCCTTGTCCTGCAGTTCCTTGATGGCGGCCTTGAGCTGGGCCACCGAGGCGCTGATGTTGGGCAGCTTGATGATGTTGGCTTCGGGCTTGAGCGTGAGCTTGCCCAGCTCGCTCAGGTTGTCCGGCACGCGCTGCTCTTCGGTCAGGCACTCCGGGAACTGGCCGAGGATGCGGCCGGCCACCGAGATGTCGCTGGTCTGGACGTTGACGCCCGCGGCCTGCGCGAAGGTGCGGACGATGGGCAGGAAGGAGGCGGTGGCGAGCGCGGGCGCTTCGTCGGTCAGGGTGTAGATGATGGTCGGAGACGTCGTGCTCATGGCGCTGGGATGTCCTTGGAGAAGATGGTCGGAATCGGGTCCGGCGGGCATTTTCGCTCTGATCGGCGCAGGCGTCGCCAGACGGACTTCGGCCCGGACGCCAGGCCCGGGCCGAGGAAGGGAAAGCGGCGGGATCAGTCCTGTTTCAAGCGGCCCAGCAACTGGGCCGTGGAGGCATCCAGCCCCTGCACGTCGCCGCTGGCGAGCCGCGGCTCCAGGTCCTTGGCCAGTACCTTGCCCAGCTCCACGCCCCACTGGTCGAAGCTGTTGATGCCCCAGATCGCGCCGCTGACGAACACCCGGTGCTCATACATGGCGATGAAGGCGCCCAGCGACTCGGGCGTGAGCTCCTCCAGCACGAAGAAGCTGCTCGGCCGGTTGCCGGGGAAGTGGCGGTGCCCGCCGGCATCGGCCTTGCCCACCATGAGCGCCTGCGCCTGCGCGATGGCGTTGGCCAGCAGCTTCGCATGGTGGCCCTCGAGCGAATGCGCCGGCCGGCGCACGGCGACGAATTCCAGCGGCACCACGTCCGTGCCCTGGTGCAGCATCTGGAAGTAGGCATGCTGGCCGTTGGTGCCGGGCTCGCCCCACAGCACGGGCGAGGTGCCGACGGCGAGCGGCCGACCGTCCAGATCGACCTGCTTGCCGTTGCTCTCCATCTCCAGCTGCTGCAGGTAGGCCGGCACGCGGCGCAGCGCGCTGTGGTACGGCGCGATGCAGCGGCTGGTGAAGCCCAGGAAGTTGCGGTACCAGACATCCAGCAGGCCCAGCCGTACCGGCAGGTTGTTGGCCAGCGGCGCGGTGCGGAAATGCTCGTCCATGGCATGGGCGCCGGCCAGCAGGCGGCGGAAGCCCTCGGCGCCCACGGCCAGCGCAATGGGCAGGCCGATGGCCGACCACATCGAATAGCGACCGCCCACCCAGTCCCAGAAGCCGAAGGTGGTGTCGATGCCGAAGGCGCGCGCGGCCTCGACGTTGGTGGTGAGCGCCGCGAAGTGGCCAGCGATGTCGGTGCCGCCCGATTGCTCGTACCAGCGCTTTGCCGACTGGGCGTTGGCCATCGTCTCGGCCGTGGTGAAGGTCTTGGAGGCGATCAGGAACAGCGTGTGCTCCGGCGCCAGGCCCTTGAGCACGCCGGCCAGCTCATGCCCGTCCACGTTGGAGACGAAATGGAAGTGCTTGCCCGGCGCGACATGCTCCGCCAGCGCCAGCACCGCCATCTGCGGGCCCAGGTCAGAGCCGCCGATGCCGATGTTGACCACGTCGGTGATGGTGTGGTCGGCCCGCACCTTCTCGGCGTAGGCGAGCATGGCGTCGAGCGTGTCATGGACTGCCGGCAGCTCGGCCGCAGCGGCGGGCGCCAGGCCCTTGGCGCCTGCGGGCGTGCGCAGCAGCCAGTGCATGACGGCGCGGCCTTCGGTGCTGTTGATCGACTCGCCGCCGAACAAGGCAGCTCGCTTCGCCTCGACCCCGCAGTCGGCGGCAAGCTGCAGCAGGGCCTGTTCGACCTCGGCGTCCAGCAGGTTCTTGGACAGGTCGACGAAAAGGTAAGGCGCCTCCTGGCTCAGTGCGGCGGCACGGCCGGCGTCAGCGGCGAAAGCCTGGCGCAGATCGAAGCCCCGGCGGGCAGCCTGCAGGCCCTGGAGGCGGGCCCAGGCGGGCGTTTGCTCGCAGCGCACGGGCATCAGGCAGCTCCCATCAGCTTGTCGAGCTTGATCGCATCGGCCGTGAAGCCGCGGATGCCTTCGGCCAGCTTCTCGGTGGCCATGGCGTCCTCGTTGAGTGCGAAGCGGAAGGCCGGCTCGTCAAGCGTGACCTTGGGGATGTCGGCACAGTCGCGCGCAGCCGCGGCGTCCAGCGCGAGGGTGAGCGGTCCATCGCTCGCCGCCAGTTCGGCCAACAGCTCCGGGCTGATGGTCAGCAAGTCGCAGCCCGCCAGCGCGGCGATCTGGCCCACGTTGCGGAAGCTCGCGCCCATCACCTCGGTGGCGATGCCATGGCGCTTGTAGTAGTCGAAGATGCGGCGCACGGACTTCACGCCGGGGTCGTTGGCACCGCTGCTGGCGGCCTCGTCCCAGCTGCCGCCAGCGCTCTTCTTGTACCAGTCGTAGATGCGACCCACGAAGGGCGAGATGAGCTTGACGCCCACCGCACCGCAGGCCACGGCCTGCGCGAAGGAGAACAGCAGCGTCAGGTTGGTGTGGATGCCGCGGGCCTCCAGCTCGCGCGCGGCCTCGATACCCTCCCAGGTGGCAGCGATCTTGATCAGCAGCCGCTTCTCGATGTCGATGCCCTCGGCTTTGTACAGCTCGACCAGCCGCAGCGCGCGGGCCACGGTGGCCGTGGTGTCGAAGGACAGCCGCGCGTCCACTTCGGTCGACACCCGGCCCGGCACCAGCGCCAGGATCTCGCAGCCGAAGCGCACCAGCAGCCGGTCGACGATCTCGTCCAGCGGCCGGCCGGCGTGGCGGGCCAGCGCCTCGTCCAGCAGCGGCCGGTACTCGGTCTTCTGCACCGCCTTGAGGATCAGCGACGGGTTGGTGGTCGCGTCCTGCGGCTTGAACTGGGCGAGCTGGCGGAAGTCACCGGTGTCGGCGACCACGGTGGTCCATTGGCGGAGGGCGTCGAGTTGGTTCATGCAATCGATTATGTCGCGCGCAGATGGCGCAATCCGACTGCGCACGGCCGTTTTGGCTGGTGGCTGACAGGCCTGGAGGGCCCCTGACGCTAATGTCGAAGGCTGTTTTCCAATTCCGACGGGAGCCCCCATGAGCCGCTTCGGCCGCGACCTGAACGACACCCCCGACCTGCACGACGAGCACGACACCGGCCACCGCATCGCCCTGCTGGCGGCGGCCTTCTGCGTCGGCGGCATCGCCGCCATGGCCGGCCTCAAGTGGGCCCGCCGCCACCGCCAGCCGGCCGGCCCGGCGGACGGCGCGCCGCTGATGCGCGCCCCGCTGCAGGTGGTGGCGCCGGTGGACCTCAAGCGTTATGCCGGCATCTGGTACGAGCAGGCCCGCCTGCCGAACCGCTTCGAAAAGGCCTGCGGCGGCACCGTGTCGGCCGAATACACCCCGCTGCCGGACGGCACGGTGGAGGTGCGCAACCGCTGCGTGCGCCAGGACGGGCAGGTCGACGAATCGGTGGGCATCGCCCATGCGGTGCGCGTGGCCGGCCTGCCGGGCGCGGGCCGGCTGGCCGTCAGCTTCGCACCCGCCTGGATGCGCTGGCTGCCCATCGCCTGGGGGGATTACTGGATCCTCAAGCTGGACCGCGACTACCAGGTGACGCTGGTCGGCACGCCCAAGCGCGACTACCTCTGGGTGCTCTCGCGCGTGCAGCACCTGGACGAAGCTTCACTGGCGGCCGAGCTGGACTACGCCCGCACCCTGGGGTTCGACATCGACCAGGTGGTGCGCAGCGGCGCGCAGGATTCGCCGGCCTGAGCCACCGCGCTGGACGCGCTCAGCCGAGCGCCCTGGCGACCATCTGCGGCAATTGCACCGCCAGCGCCGCCGGCGAAGCGCAGTGCAGCGCCTGCCAGCCCAATGCCCGTGCCGTTTCCACGTTGGGTACCGTGTCGTCGATGAAGAGCGTCTGCGCCGGCACCAGTCCGTGGCGCCAGGCAAGCAGCTCGTAGATCTCAGTGTGCGGCTTGATGCGCTTCACGTCGCCCGAGAACACGCCACCGTCGAAGCAGCCGAACAGCGCAGGCAGCCGGCGCTCCAATGCCCGTGCGTAGGGCACCGGCATGTTCGACAGGTAGTAGAGCCGCAGCGCCGCACCCGCGTCGCGCTGGCCGGCAAGGCGGTTCAGCATGTCGACAGTGACGGACAGCGGCTGCAGGTGTTCACCGAGCGGCAGCACGAAGTCGCGCACTGCCTCCTGCGGCAGCCGGAGCCGCTCCGCCGTGCGGGCCGCGACCTCTTCGGCCGTGCGCAGGCCGCCGTCGAAGCCCTGCCAGTCCTCATGATGGAAGAAGGCCCTCATCAGCGCATGGGCAGCCGTGTCGTCCGGCGCCTGCTGCGGGAAGTGTGCCCGCATGAGATCGGCGGGGCGCCAGTCGATGAGCACCCCGCCGAGATCGAAAACCACGTTCATCGGGCGATTGTCCCTCTCCCGCCCGCCGCGCTGCGGCGAGCCTGGGGAAGGCCCGCCATCACTGTCCGGGCTGCTGCTGCGAGAAGTCCAGCGCCGCGGTCAGGTCGCCCATCGGCCGGAAGCCATTGGCGGTCAGGGCCTGGTCGCGCTGCTTGAGGCCATCGAGCCTGGGCAGGCCGAAGCGGCGGGTCACCAGGCGCAGCACCGAGGCGGTGTCGTACTGCGTCTTGTCGACGACGCCGTGCCGGGCCCAGTCGGAAATGACGATGGCCGGGATGCGCGTGCCGGGACCCCAACGGTCGCCCTTCGGCACGGCCGCGTGGTCGTAGAAGCCGCCGTTCTCGTCGTAGGTGACCACCACGACCATGTTCTTCCACTGCGGGCTCTTCTTGAGTTGCGCGATCACGTCGGCGATGTGCGCGTCGCCCGAGGCCACGTCCGCATAGCCCGGGTGCTGGTTCAGGTTGCCCTGCGGCTTGTAGAAGGCGACGGCGGGCAGCTTGCCGGCGGCGGCATCGGCCAGGAACTGGCTGTCGAAGTCCTTCAGGTGCGCGTTGCGGTAGGCCGCGGCGTTGACCGGGTCGAATTTGGCGAAGTAGTTGAAGGGCTGGTGGTGCGCCTGGAAGTTGGGCGTCTTGCCGTTGTAGATGTTGCTGCGGTTCTGCGAAGCGCTGGACCAGGCGCCCGAGTACCACGCCCAGCTCACGCCCTTGGCGTCCAGCAGGTCGGCGATGGTGGTGGCCGTCTGCGCCGGCAGCGTGGTGGCCTTGGACGGATCGGCGTACTGGCCGGTGGTGTCGCCGCTGGCCGGGGCGTTGCCGCTGGGCTGGAAGGGCGGCTGCATGGTGTTGACGGCGTAGAACTTGCCGTTGGCGTCCTTGGGCGTGATGTTGCCGTCAGACTTGTAGGCCGGCGGACCGTTGAGGGCGCTGGCCGGCATGTTGTCGGCGGGCGTCAGGCGCACGAAATTGCCGCTCGCGTCGGTGTCGATGGCCGAGATGCTGGGCTTGGCGGCAGCGGTGTCGGCGTTCGGGTACTCGGGCGCGCAGGCGCACACCAGGTACTGGTGGGTCAGGAAGGAGCCGCCGAAGGCGCCCATGAAGAAGTTGTCGGCCAGCACGTTCTGCTGCGCGAGCTTCCACATGGCCATGGCGCTGCCGTCGTAGTAGCCCATGGTCAGGCCGCCGGCATCCGAGTAGGCGGCGAACAGGTCGTTCTTGCCACCGTTGATCTGCATCTGGTCGTTGAAGAAGCGGTGCACCAGGTCGCGCGTGATGACCGACTGGCTGACGGCGACGCCGGTGTTCTGCAAGGTGGCGGCATCGATCTGGAAGGGCTTGTTGGCCCAGCCGATGGTCTGGGCCTGCGTCACCGAGACCGCCTGGCCGCCGGCCGTGAGGCCGCCCCAGGTCGGCGGCAGGGCCGGCAGCACCGAGCCGTCGCGGTCCTTCTGCGGCTCGGCGCCGGTGGAGCTGGGGTTGACGCCCGGCACGCCGTTGGCGCCAGGGAACAGGCCGTAGAGGTTGTCGAAGCCGCGGTTTTCGGCATAGATCACCACCACGTTCTGGATCTTGTTCGCCAGGTCCAGGTCCACCGCCAGGCGCGACGAGAGCGCGGCCACGCGGTCGCCGCCGCCGGCGGCCTGCACGGCGTCGGCGATGCGCTGGGTCATCTGGTCGCCTTCCAGCTGCAGCGCGCCACGGGCACTGGTGTCGGCGATCTTGTTGGGGTCGGCACGCAACTGGTCGGTCGAGACGCCCAGGCGGCCCGCCAGCATGGCGCTGGCCGCGGCATAGCCCTGGCCGCGGTCCATCAGCGCGACCACCTCGGTGGAGACGGCGCTCAGCACGCCGTTGGCGTCGGCCGGCGCACGGAACACCAGCGGCGCGGCCACCGGCGTGGCCGTGCCCGTGGCCGGGTCGAAGCGCACGGCGTCGGTGCCGATCTCGGCCACCAGGGCGCCGCTGGCGGCCCCGCTCAGCGTGAAGGCACCGTTGGCGTCGGTGCGGGTGCTGGGCTCCCCGCTGTCGCAGCGGCCGTTGTTGTTGCTGTCCAGGCAGACCTTGGCGTTGCGGTAGTAGCTGCCGGCCACGATGCCGCTGATGCTGGCCGTGCCGTTGCTGCCGCTGCTACCGCCGCCGGTGCCGCTGCTGTTGCTGGAGGCCGGCAGGAAGGCCACGCGGCCGCCGCCACCGCAGGCGGCGAGCACGATGGCGAGTGCCGCCACGGGCAGGAGGCGGTAGCCGTGCTTGGCCGCGGAAAGAGAAAGCGTGGGGGAGAACATGGGCGCTGACGATGTGGGAGAAAAAGCGGAGGAATTCCGGTCGGCCCGAATGGTCTGCCACACGCATGACACATGCATGGCGGAAAGCTGAGGCCCAACTGACCAGCCCATCCGTTCACGAAAGCGTCATGCAGCAGGGCCAGAGTGCTGCACCTTTCGCTCCACCCCGCGCCGCCGTGTCCCGCCCGATCCTTCCGACCTTCCTTCGGCCGCACAGGCTGGTGCCCCTTCTGTGCCTGGGCCTGGCCCTGGCCGGTTGCGGGCGCTCCGAAGCCCCGGCGCGGCTGACCGCTTCCGCGTCCACGCCGGCACCGGCCGCCAGCGCGCCGGCCGGTGCCAACGCCATGTATGCCCCCCTGCCCAGCCGCCAGCCGACGGCCGCCGAGATGAGCGCACTGGGCCGCGCGATGTTCTTCGACCCCGGCCTGTCGGCCTCCGGCAAGATGGCCTGCGCCAGCTGCCACAGCCCCGACCATGCCTACGGTCCGCCCAACGGCCTGTCGGTGCAGCTTGGCGGGCCCGCCGGTCACGACAGCGGCCTGCGCGCCGTGCCCTCGCTGCGCTACCTGCAGACGGCCGGCAGCTTCTCCGAGCACCACCACGACAACGACGGCAACGACAGCGAGGACGCCGGCCCCACCGGCGGCCGCACCTGGGACGGCCGCGCCGACTCCGCGCATGCCCAGGCCGCCGCGCCCCTGCTGTCGCCCTTCGAGATGGCCAATGCCAGCGAAGCCGACGTGGCGGCCCGCCTGCGCCGCGCGCCCTATGCGGACCGGTTCCGCGCCGCCTTCGGTCCGGCCGCGCTGGACGACGACAGGCAGGCCTTCCGCCTCGCCGGCCTGGCGCTGGAGGTGTTCCAGGAAGAACCCAAGGAATTCGCGCCCTACGACAGCAAGTACGACGCGGTGCTTCGCGGCCAGACCCGACTGAGTGTGCAGGAGGCCCGCGGCCTGGCCACCTTCGAGGACCCGAACAAGGGCAACTGCGCCTCCTGCCACATCAGCCGCATCACCGAGGACGGCGCCTTCCCGCTCTTCACCGACTTCGGCCACATCGCGCTGGGCGTGCCGCGCAACGCCGCCCTGCCCGCCAATGCCGACCCGGCCTTCTTCGACCTCGGCCTGTGCGGTCCGCTGCGCACCGACCTGAAGGACCATGCGGACTACTGCGGACGCTTCCGCACGCCGTCACTGCGCAACGTCGCCATGCGCCAGGTGTTCTTCCACAACGGCGTGTTCCACACCCTGGAGGACGCGCTGCGCTTCTACGCCCTGCGCGACACGCGGCCCGCCCGCGTGTACCCCAGGGACGCCCAGGGCCGGGTACAGAAGTTCGACGACCTGCCCGAGACCTTCCGCGGCAACGTCAACACCGAGGCGCCCTTCGGCCCGCGGCCCGGCAACCGGCCGGTGCTGAGCGATGGCGACATCCGCGACCTCGTGGCCTTCCTGCACACGCTGGACGACGGCTGGAAGCCACCCGCCGCCGCGGCCCGCTGAGCCCCCGGCGGCTGCGCTTACAGTCGGGACCCCGAGTCCCAACCCTGGCGCGCGCGGCGCGCACCTTCTGCCCCATGAGCTTCGACCTCGTTCTTTTCGGCGGCACCGGCGATCTGGCCTGGCGCAAGCTGATGCCCGCCCTCTTCCAGGCCTTCCGCCACGGCAGCCTGCCGGCCGGCGGCCGCATCATCGGCGTGGCGCGCGACGACCTGTCGGACGCGCAGTACCGTGAACTGATCCAGTCCCGCTTCAAGGCCGTCGAAGGCGCCAAGCGGCCGAGCGCCGAGGAGTTCGAGAAGTTCGCCGACCTGCTGCACTACCTGCGCATGGACCTCTCCAAGCCGGCGGACTACGAGCGCCTGGCGCAGACCCTGCAGCAGCGCGATGCCGACACGGTGGTGATGTACCTCGCCACCGCGCCGTCACTGTTCACGCAGACGGTGGAGCGCATCGCGGCCGCAGGCCTGGGCGGCCCGAAGACCCGCGTGGTGCTCGAAAAGCCGCTGGGCCACGACCTGGCCTCCAACCGCGCCATCAATGCGGCAGTGGGCCACGTGCTGAAGGAAGAACAGGTCTTCCGCATCGACCACTACCTGGGCAAGCCCTCGGTGCAGAACCTGTTCGCCATGCGCTTCGGCAATGCGCTGTTCGAGCCGCTGTGGCGTCGCGAGTACATCGCCAGCATCGAGATCACCATCGCCGAAGACCTGGGCGTGGAAAAGCGCGGCGCCTTCTACGACCAGACCGGCGCCTTGCGCGACATGGTGCAGAACCATGCGCTGCAGCTGCTGTGCGCGGTGGCCATGGAGCCACCGATCAATGCCCATGCCGATGCCCTGCGCGACGAGAAGCTCAAGGTACTGCGATCGCTGAAGCCCTGGACGTCCGAGTCCATCGGCCTGCACGCCGTTCGCGGACAGTACACCGCAGGCACCGCCTACGGCGAGCGGGTGCAGGGCTACCTGCAGGAGCCCGGCATCGACCCGGCCAGCCGCACCGAGACCTTCGTCGCCCTGCGCGCCGAGATCGCCAACTGGCGCTGGGCCGGCGTGCCCTTCTACATCCGCACGGGCAAGCGACTGGCCTCGCGCGATGCGCGCATCGAGGTCAACTTCAAGCCGACGCCGCATGCCATCTTCCGCGCGCCCGCGGGGGCTTCGGCGAACAAGCTGGTGATCAACCTGCAACCCAAGGACGGGCTGGAGCTGCACCTGCTGGCGCAGGCCCAGAACAGCCGCAAGCGCAGCGGCGACGGCACCCAGCCGCTGGCGACCGTGCAGCTGGACCTGGACTTCGGCCAGCGCTTCGGCACCGAGCGCGTCGGTGCCTACGAGCGGCTGCTGCTGGACGTGATCGACGGCCGGCTCAACCTCTTCGTGCGCAGCGACGAGCAGGAAGAGGCCTGGCGCTGGGTCGAGCCGCTGATCGAGGCCTGGCAGAACGACGGCGGACCTCGCCCCTACGCCGCCGGCACCTGGGGGCCGAGCGCGAGCAGCGCCATGATCGCGCGCGACGGGCTGGCCTGGAGCGAAGAGCAGTAGGCGCAGTCGCTCAGGGCGCCTGGTAGCTCTTGGTGCTGTAGAGCTCCACCGGCAGCTTCTTCAGCGCTGGCAGGCCGGTGGTGCTGTCCCTGGCCTGCGACTGGATGTAGTCCATGAACACGTCGGCATCGAGCACGCCGATGTCCAGGCGCCGCGCCGCGGGCACGGCGGCCAGCGTCTTGTAGCCGTCGCCGCCGGTGGCATTGAAGCTCAGCACGAAGAGCTTGTAAGTCTTGCTGGCATCCAGCGCCGCCCAGACGCCGGTCCTCGCATCGCGCACCTCGATGTTGCTGGTGCGGGCGCCCTTGGCCAGGCGCGCATCCACATCGAAGCGCAGGCCGCCGGTGTAGGGATAGGGGCCGGTCGTGCCGCCCGTGCCGTAGACCGCGTCGAGGCCGTCCTCCAGCATGGCCTTGACCTCGGCGCCGGTGATGTCCAGACGGAACAGCATGTTGCCGAAGGGCAGCACCTGGATCACCTGCGCCGCCGTCACCTTCCCGGGCACGAGCGGAATGCGCACGCCGCCGCCGCTCTGCAGCGAGATGTCCGCGCCGCCGTACTTCTTCTGCGCCACCTCCAGGTAGGCCTGAGCCACCAGCTGCTGGATGTCGCCGCCACGCAGCGACACGCTGCCGAGCGTGTTGCAACTGCTGCTGGAACGCGAATAGTCGACCGTGCCGGCGCCGCCCGGCACGCGGCGCGAGCACAGCTCGTCGACCGCCACGGCCACGTCGGTCTTGTTGAAGACCTCGATGCGGTCAGCGAAGGGCTTGAGCACGGCGCTGGCGCTGGCATCGGGCGCCACGGTGTAGAGCAGCCCGTTGGTGGCCGCGACGTCGGCCTGGATGGCGCTCCGCTGCGCATCGGTGGGCGCCTTGCCGGCGAGCGTGTAGTTGTCGCTCACCAGCACATGCGGCGTGCCGCTGCAGGCCGTGACGTCGCCGTTGGCGTCGAAGCTGACCTTGAGCTCGCCCACCACCTGCGCGTATTCCCAGGCCTGCACCACGCAGACGCGCTTGCCGTCCTTGTTGGTGATCTGCGTGGGGTAGGCGCCGGCGGGTGAGCCCACGCCCAGCGTGTTCAGCGCGTCCGGCCCGAGCAGCGTGTGCGAATCGCCGCCCACCACCACGTCCACGCCCGACAGGGCCTTGGCCACCTGCAGGTCGTACTCGTAGCCGATGTGGCTCATCAGCACGATCTTGTCGATGCCCTGGGCGCGCAGGCGGTCGATCTCGCGCTGGGCAGCCGTGGTCTCGTCCTCGAAGGTGGTGTCGGCGTCGGGGCTGGAGGAGGCCTTGGTCTTGCCGGCGATGGTCAGGCCGACGAGGCCGATCTTCTGGCCACCGCGCTCGACCACGGTGGAGCGCTGCACGGCGCCCGGTGCACGCGAAGGGTTGAGGGCGGAGCCGGCGCCGAAGTTGACGTTGGCGCTCAGCGCAGGCGTCTTGCAGCTGCCCTGGCGCAGCAGGTCCAGGAAGTTCCTCAGGCCCGTGTCGCCCTTGTCGAACTCGTGGTTGCCCAGCGTGAAGGCGTCGAAGCAGACGGTGTTCATCAGCGCCGCATCGGCCTCGCCGTCGGCGCCGGCACGGTTGAAGAACAGCGTGCCGGTGAGCGCATCGCCCGCGTGCAGCTTGAGCACGTTCGCCTTGCCGGCCGCCAGTTGGTTGATGGCGGCCGTCACGCGCGGAAAGCCCGCAGCCTCGACGCTCACCGTGCTGCGCGTGGCCTCGCCCGCCTGCAGTTGCAGGGTGCGCGTTCGGGCGGCCAGGTTGGAATGGTGGTCGTTGATGTGCAGAAGCGTGAGTTCGAGCGGTGCCCGCGCTGGGGCCGCGGCCGGTGTGGGTGCGGGCACTGGTGCCGAGGCGGCAGGCGCCGGCGTCGCGCTGCCGATCTGCAGGGTGGAAGTGCCGCCGCCACAGCCGGCAAGGCTCAGACAGATGGCGGCCGCGAGTGTGCCGATCACAGTTCGATCCATGGAAGTTCCCCGTCCTTCGTTGTTGCAGCCGTGCATGCTGGGGCGCACGGATGACGAAGCGATGAAGCGGAGAACACCGACAGGGGATTGGCGCCGCACGGTGGATGCGGTGCCGGACGGGTGGCGATTGTCGCGGCCGAGCGCCGCATGCAGGAAGGCGACGCAGGAGGCACATCGGCCCCACCCGCGACAAACACGTACTCCGTAGCGCCCGGCCGGGCGCTCAGGCCGCTGCGGTGCGGACGACCGACACGCCCTGGCGCCCGAGCGTCAGTTGCGTCCGCTCGCCCTGCGCGATCGGCTGTCCCGCATGGCCGCCCAGCACGAAGACCGGCCCCAGGGGGGTGTCGAAGCTGTATTCGTAGCCATGGCCCAGGTACGACGCCTTGGCGCACACCGCCGGCAGGCCGTCGGCCGCACCGATCTGCCAGGCTTCGGGCCGCACGGCCAGCTTGACCGGGCCGGCGGGCAGCGGCTGGGACGCGGACCAGGCGATCGGTCCCAGGCGCACCCGGCCATCGGCCTCGACCTCGGCCGGGAACACCATGGCCTCGCCCATGAAGCCGGCCACGAACTCGCTCTCGGGCTGGTTGTAGAGGGCCTGCGGGGTGCCGCGCTGGGCGATCACGCCATGGTCCATCACGATGATCTGGTCGCTCACGGCCAGCGCCTCGCCCTGGTCGTGCGTCACATAGGCCACCGTGAGCTGCAGGCGCTGCTGGATGGCGCGGATCTCCTCGCGCATCTCGCGTCGCAGGCGGGCGTCGAGGTTGGACAGGGGCTCGTCGAAGAGCAGCACCGCCGGCTCCAGCACCAGCGCGCGCGCCAGGGCCACGCGCTGCTGCTGGCCGCCGGACAGCTCGCTGGGCAGGCGCTCGTCGAAGCCCACCAGGCCCACGCCGCGCAGCGCCTCGCGGGCACGCGCCGCGGCCTCAGCCTTGGCGATGCCGCTCATGCGCAGTCCGTAGGCCACGTTCTCGATGACGTTCATGTGCGGGAAGAGCGCGTAGCTCTGGAACATCATCGACACGTTGCGCTCGGCCGGGCCGAGCGTGGTGACGTCCCGGCCGCCCATGAAGATCTGCCCCGAGGTGGGCGACTCCAGGCCCGCGATCATGCGCAGCGTCGTGGTCTTGCCGCAGCCCGACGGGCCGAGGATGGTGGTCAGCGTGCCCTGGGGCACCTCGAAGCTGATGCCCTTGACGGCCAGTGGGGCGTTGCGGTCGCTGCCGTAGCGCTTGGTGACGTTGCGGAACTCGATGCCGTTCATACGGCCTCCATCTTGTGGTGTCCTTGATGGCCGGGCACTTTGCGCCGACCCAGCCTGCGCTCGCCCACCACGAACTGGATCAGCGCGATGGCCAGCGACATCAGCACGATCAGCACCGTGCAGTACGCCAGCGCCACGCCGTAGTCGCCGTTGCCCACGCGGCCAATGATGTAGGTCGTGGCCAGTTCGTTCTCGGCCGTGACCAGGAAGATCACCGCGCTCACCGTGGTCATGGCCCGCACGAAGCTGTAGACCAGCGCCGCCACCAGCGCCGGCTTGAGCAGCGGCAGCACCACGTGCAGCAGCGTCTGCGCGGTCGAGGCGCGCAGCATCAGCGAGGCCTCGTCCAGCGAACGGTCGAGCTGCTTGAAGGCGGCCGTGCCCGCCCGCACGCCCACCGGCAGGTTGCGGAACATGAAGCACAGCACGATGACCAGGCCCGTGCCCGTGAGCTCCAGCGGCGGCACGTTGAAGGCCAGGATGTAGCTCACGCCCAGCACCGTGCCGGGAATCGCGAAGGCCAGCAACGCGGCGAACTCGAAGGCACCCTGGCCCTTGAACTCGTTGCGCGCCAGCAGCCAGGCGATGAGCAGGCCCAGCGCCGCGGTCAGCGGCGCCGACAGGCCCGCCAGCTTGAGCGTGGTCCACAGCGAATTCCAGGCCGTGCCGGCCCACACCAGCCCGAACTGGCCCCACTCCAGCGAAAAGGCGGTGCGGAAGTGCTGCAGCGTCAGCGTGTAGTCGCGTCCCCAGGTCTGCACGAAGCCGCCCGCAAAGGCAAACAGGTAGACCACCACGGTGAAGCCGATCCACGGCAGGGCCACGCACTGCACCGTGCGCAGCACACCCGTGGGCAGCGGCATGGGCACGCCGGCATCGCCCTTGCCGCTGACGGTGGTGAAGTTCTGCCGACCGAGCAGGCCCCGCTGCAGGGCGAAGACCACCAGCGCGAAGATGGTGAGCACCCAGGCCAGCGAAGCGGCGCGCCCCTGGTCGTACTGCGCCCCCACGATGGCGAAGAAGATGTCGGTGGAGAGCACCGAATACTGGCCGCCCACCACCACCGGGTTGCCGAAGTCCGCGATGCTCTCGATGAAGCCCACCAGGAAGGCATTGGCCAGCCCCGGCTTGAGCAGCGGCAGCGTCACCGTGCGGAAGGTGCGCCAGCGGTCGGCGCGCAGCATCAGCGCCGCCTCTTCCAGGCTGGGCGCGATGCCCTGCACCACGCCGCGCATGATCATGAAAGCGATGGGCGTGAAGGCGAAGAGCTGCGCCGTGAGGATGCCCGGCAGGCCGTAGAACCAGCGCGTGGCAGGAATGCCGAACCAGCTTTCCAGTGCCTGATTGACCACGCCCGCGCGGCCGAACAGCAGGATCAGCCCCAGCCCCACCACGAAGGGCGGCGTGATGATGGGGAGCAGCGCCACCACCTTCAGCGGCCCCTGCCAGCGGCGGGCGCCGCGCTCGGCCATCAGTGCGATCAGCGTGCCCAGGAAGGTGGTGCCGGCCGCCGTCAGCAGGGCCAGCAGCAGCGTGTTCCAGGCCACGCCGCAGCTCGTGCCGCCAGCGACGCAGCCCAGGCCCCAGATGCGCTCGGTGAACACCCGCGCGCCGAAGGCGGCGAGCGAGGCGTGTCCGTCCTCGTCGAAGAAGGCCGCCGACAGTGCCTTGCCGACGGGCCAGCCGATGAACATGAGCAGCACCAGCCCGCAGCCCACCACGGCCGCGGAGACGAACAGGTCGCCGCGGAAG
Source organism: uncultured Pseudacidovorax sp. (assembly GCF_913773995.1). Taxonomy (GTDB): domain Bacteria; phylum Pseudomonadota; class Gammaproteobacteria; order Burkholderiales; family Burkholderiaceae_C; genus Xenophilus. Next base: position 63,565 of record NZ_CAJYES010000076.1, on the reverse strand, counting down.
AAGCCCAGGCGCGCAAGGCCGAAGGCGGCCAGCACGACAAGCATCGCGAAGACGACGAAGCCGCCGATGCCGATACCGAACTGGTTGACCTGCAGCTCGCCGAACAGCGTGTTGAGTGCGGCAAAGCTCCAGCCGCGTGCGCCGATGGCCAGGCCCGACACGGCCAGCGCCAGCGCGCCGAGGCCACCGCCCGCCAGCCACCAGCGGCCCTGGGCGCGGCCGGGTGCGAGGCTCGCGCCCACCATGCATAGCACCAGCCCGGCCAGCCCCGCGAAGAGCCAGGGCCGCCCCTGCTTCGCAGCCTGGATCAGCCCATTGGCTGCGTCGCCTTCACGCCAGATGCCGGGCAGCGCCTGCCACCAGCTGGTGTCCTGGATCGCATACCAGGGCAGCAGCCCATAGGCGACGAGCCCGATCGCGATGCACGACCAGGCCGCCGCGTTCGAACGGGGCGCGCGCACTCAGCGGGGCAGCGAGTTGACTTCTTTTTCCCAGCGGGCGATCAGGCGTCGCCGCTCGGCGCTGGCGCCGTAGGTCTTGTAGTCGTAGTTGATCAGCTTGATCTTCTTGAAGTCAGGCACGTTCGGATCGACCACCGTGGCCTTGTTCGAGGGCAGCTGGTACTGCTTGGACGCCGCACCGAAGGCCTGCGCCTGGGGCGTCAGCGCCCATTCGTAGAACTTCTTGGCCTGGTCCAGATTGCGGGCGCCCTTGACGATGCTCATGGATCCGATCTCGGCGCCGGTGCCTTCGGAGGGCGTCACCGTCTCGACCGGAAAGCCCTGCATCTTCTCCTGCGGCGCGTCGTGCACGAAGCTGATCGACACCGCGGTCTCGCCGCGCGCCACCGCCTTGATCGGCGCCGTGCCGGAGCGGGTGTAGGCCGAGACATTCTTGTGCAGGCCCTTGAGGTAATCGAAGGCCTTGTCCTCGCCCATCAGCTGCACCAGCGTGGCGATCATGGTGTAGGCCGTGCCGCTCGACGCGGGGTTGGCCACCTGGACGTCGCCCTTGTATTCGGGCTTGAGCAGGTCGACCCAGCTGCGCGGCACCGGCAGCTTCTTCTTGGCCAGCAGCTCGGTGTTGTAGCCAAAGCCCAGCGGGCCGGAGTAGATGCCCACCGTGCGGTAGCCCGACTGCTGGGCCTGCTGCTGCGCCCACGGGTACAGCTGCGTGAGCGTCGGCGACTTGTACTCCAGCGTGAGGTTCTGCTCGGCGGCCTGCAGGTGCGGATCGCCCGTACCGCCGAACCAGACGTCGGTCTTGGGGTTGTCGCGCTCGGCGATCAGCTGGGCCAGGGCCTCGCCCGAGCCCTTGAGGGCCAGGTTGATCTTGACGCCGGTGGTGCGCGCATAGACGGTGGCGATCATGTTGCACCAGTCGGCCTGCACCGAGCAGATGACATTGACCTGCTGGGCGCTCGCGGCCGAGGCGGCAGTGGCGAGGGCGGCGGCCAACAAGGCGCGGCGGAAGGTCTGTTGTTGTCGGGGCATCTTGATTCCGGAAAGAGAGAGGCCCGGCGTCGCCGGACCGGGGTGCCGACCTTACGCCCCGATCCTGCAGCCGTCATCGGTGGAACTACCGCTGGTGCGGCGCCTCGCTCTCAGCGGATCAGATGCGTCCCTCTTCCACCGCGTGGCAGGCCACGCGCACGCCACCGATGTTCAGCAGCGCCGGCCGCTCGGCTGAGCAACGCGCATTGGCATGCGGGCAGCGCGGATGGAATGCGCAGCCCGTGGGTGGGTTGAGCGGGTTGGGCACCTCGCCCTGCACGGGGGTGCGCGCACGACCGGTCGCATGCATCTGCGGAATCGCGTCCAGCAGCATGCGCGTATAGGGATGGCGCGGCTGCGCGAAGAGCTGCGCCTTGTCGGCCAGCTCCACCAGCCGGCCCAGGTACATCACACCCACCTGGTCGCTCACATGCCGAACCACGGCCAGGTTGTGTGAGATGAACAGGTAGGTCAGACCGCGCTCGCGCTGCAGGTCCTTCATGATGTTGAGCACCTGCGCCTGCACGCTCACGTCCAGGGCCGAAGTAGGCTCGTCGCAGACCAGGAACTCGGGCGCCGTGGCCAGCGCCCGCGCGATGGAGATGCGCTGGCGCTGCCCGCCCGAGAACTGGTGCGGGTACTTGGCCATGTCCAGCGGCGACAGGCCCACCGAGCGCAGCAACTCGCCCACGCGCTCACGGACGGCCGCCTTCTCGCGCAGGATGCCGTGCTCGCGCAGCGGCTCGGCAATGATGTCCTCGACCACCCAGCGCGGATTGAGGCTGGCGTACGGGTCCTGGAAGATCATCTGGATGCGCCGGCGCAGCTGCCGGCCCGCGGCCGTGCGGTAGGCCGCATGCGCATCCTGGCCGTCGAAGCGCATGCCGCCGCGCGTGGGCTCGTACAGGCCCACCAGCAGTCGCGCCACGGTGCTCTTGCCGCAGCCCGATTCGCCCACCAGCGCCAGCGTCTTGCCGCGCTCGATCTCGAAGCTCACGCCGTCGACGGCATGCAGCAGGGTGCGGGGCTTACGCTCCAGCACGCGGTTGAGCCAGGGCGCCGATACGTCGAAGGTGCGCGCCAGGTCATGGGCGACGACCAGCGGCGCCGCGCCCTGGGTCGACTTGGTTTGTTGGGAAGACGCCAGCACGGCACTCATTCGTCGATCTCCTGGACAGGCGTGGCGGCGTCGGGCATCGCACGTTCGCCTTGTGCCATCGCGACGACATGCTCGGCGGCCAGACGGTCATGGCCGCGGTGCGGATCGGCCCCATCGTGCAGCCAGCAGGCGGCACGCGTGGCGCCAGCTGGCATCAGTTCGGGCCGCTCCTGCAGGCAGCGGTCGAACACGCGCGGGCAGCGCGGGTTGTAGGCACAGCCCTGGGGAATGGCATTGAGCCGCGGCATGGCGCCGTCGATCTGGTTCAGGCGCTCGCGGTCGCTGTCCATCTCGGGAATCGACGCCATCAGGCCGCCCGTGTACGGGTGGGCCGGCTGGTGGATCACCTCGTGCACGGGGCCGATCTCGGCGATGCGGCCGGCGTACATGACGGCCACGCGGTCGCAGGTCTCGGCGATCACACCCATGTCGTGGGTGATCAGCATGACGGCCGCGCCGCGCTCGCGGCACAGGCGCTTGAGCAGCTGGATGATCTGCGCCTGGATCGACACGTCCAGCGCCGTGGTGGGTTCGTCAGCCACGATCAGCTGCGGTTCGGCCGCCAGAGCCAGCGCGATCACCACGCGCTGGCGCATGCCGCCGGAGAACTGGTGCGGATAGTGGTCGATGCGCTGCTCGGCCGCGGGGATGCCCGTGTCCTGCAGCAACGCGATGGCGCGGCGCTTGGCCTCGGTCTCGGTCACGGGCAGGTGCGCGCGGATGGTCTCGATGAGCTGCCGCCCCACGGTGTAGAGCGGGTTCAGCGAGGTGAGCGGGTCCTGGAAGATCGCGCCGATCTTGCGGCCACGGATGTGGCGCATCTGCTCGTAGCCGAGGTTGTCGATGCGCTGGCCCTGCAGCAGGATCTGCCCACCGGCCACGCGACCGGGCGGCTCCAGCAGGCCGATGATGGCCGCACCGGTGAGCGACTTGCCCGCGCCCGATTCGCCCACCACGCCCAGGATCTCGCCCGGCGCGATGTCGAAGGAGATGTCGTCCAGCGCCCGCAGCGTGCCGCGGCGGCCGGGGAATTCGACGACGAGGTTCTTCACCTGGAGCAGGCTCATGCGTGTCCCCTGAACAAAAGGCCGCGGAGCAGGCCATGCGCGTGCATCCACGGGACCGGCTTGGCCGGGCCGCTGAATGCGCCCCCTTGAGGGGGTTGGCGAAGCGGAACGACGTCCGCGAAGGCTGGGGGAGTCATCTCAGCCGGGGATTCAATGCGTCGCGCAGCCAGTCGCCCAGCAGGTTCACCGACAGCGCGATCAGCACCAGCATGGCGCCCGGAAAGACGGTGATCCACCACTCGCCCGAGAACAGATAGTCGTTGCCCACGCGGATCAGCGTGCCCAGCGATGGCGAGGTCGGCGGCACGCCCACGCCCAGGAAGCTCAGCGTGGCCTCGGTGATGATGGCCGTCGCCACCTGGATGGTGGCCAGCACCAGCACGGGCCCGGTCACGTTGGGTAGCACATGGCGCAGCATGATGCGCAGCGGCGCCACGCCCGTCACACGTGCGGCCTGCACGTACTCCTTGCTGCGCTCGACGAGCGTGGAGCCGCGCACCGTGCGCGCGTACTGCACCCAGCCGGTGAGCGAGATCGAGATGATCAGCACGCCGAAGGCCAGCGACTCATGCGCATTGGGAAAGAGCGCCCGCCCCACGCCCGCGATCAGCAGTGCCACCAGGATGGGCGGGAAGGACAGCATCACGTCGCAAAGCCGCATCAGGAAGGCATCGAGCCAGCCGCCCAGGAAGCCGGCGAGCAGGCCCAGCAGCACGCCCACCACCACCGACAGGATGACCGACACCACGCCCACCACCAGCGAGATGCGCGCGCCGTAGATCAGCGCCGAGAGGATGTCGCGGCCCTGGTCGTCTGTGCCCAGCAGGTACTTGCTGCTGCCGCCCTCGCTCCAGGCCGGTGGCAGCCGCGCGTCGCCCAGCTCCAGCGACGCAAGATCGAAGGGGTTGTGCGGCGCCACCCAGCCGGCGAATACCGAGCAGAAGATGCAGACGAAGGCGATGACCGCCGCAGCCACCGCCACGGGCGAGGTCCTGAAACTGTGGCCGACATCGCTGTCGAGCCAACGGAGGAGCGTGTTCTTCATCGGGGAAAGTATCTGGGCGCCGTGCGACGAGGCGCCCGGGGCCATCCAAAGCGAAGTGCATGCCGCCCGGCCGCCGTCTTGCGCGGCCGGGGCGGTGCTGGCGGGGACTCAGCCGATGGCGGCCCTCACGCCCGGACGATCACTTGATGCTGATCCACTTGAAGGGCATGAAGTTGTCGGCGCGCTGGGTCAGCGACACCTTCTTGCTCACGCCCCAGGCCAGCGACTGCTGGTGCAGCGGCAGGTGGCCGATGTCGTCGGTGTGGATCTTGAAGGCCGCTTCGATCAGGCCCTGGCGCTTGGCCTTGTCGGTCTCCGACTTGATCTGGCCGATCAGCTCGTCGAGCTTGGGATTGCAGTAGGCCCCCAGGTTGAACTGGCCGCTGCCGTCCTTGTCGTTGGGGCAGCGCATCAGCGCATCCAGCGCGTTGTGCGAGTCGTAGGTGGTGGGCGTCCAGCCCAGCAGGTAGAAGCTGGTGTCGCGGCGCAGGATCTTCGGGAAGTAGGTGCCCTTGGTCTCAGCCGCCAGATTGATCTTGACGCCGATGCGCGCCAGGTTGGCCGCCACTGCCTGGCAGACCTGTGCGTCGTTGACGTAGCGGTCGTTGGGGCAGTTCATCGTGACCTCGAAGCCACTCGGATAACCGGCGTCGGCCAGCAGCTTCTTGGCGGCCTCGGCGTCATAGGGGAGGCGCTTGTCCTGAGCCTCGGTCCAGCCGTTGATGCCGGGGCCCACCATCAGCGCCGTCGGCCGCGAGGCGCCGCGCATCACCGTGCGCTGGATGCCGTTGATGTCGATGGCCTGGTAGAAGGCCTGGCGCACGCGCTTGTCCTTGAAGGGGTTCTTGCCCTTCACGTTGGAGTACAGCAGTTCGTCGCGCCTCTGGTCCATGCCCAGGAAGATGGTGCGCAGCTCGGGGCCGACCACCACGCGCGCGCTGGGGCTCGCATTGATGCGGGCGATGTCCTGCACGGGCACCGGCTCCATCACGTCGACCTCGCCCGAGACCAGCGCCGCAACGCGGGTGGCCGGGTTGGCGATGGGCGTGAAGATCACTTCCTGCGCGTTGCCTTCGATCTTGCCCCAGTAGTTCATGTTGCGCACGAACACCGTGCGCACATTGGGCTGCCGCTCGCGCACGCGGAAGGGACCGGTGCCGTTGGCCTTGAAGGACGCGGTGTTCTCGATGCCCTTTCGTCGGTCCACCGGCTTCTCGGCCTTGTTCTCCTCGCACCACTTCTTGCTCATGATGGCGAGGTCGGACAGCACGTCGGGCAGGATCGGGAAGGGGCCCTTGGTGACGATGTCCACGGCATGCTCGTTGACCTTGCGCACTTCCTGGATGTCGTTGACCTTGGCCTTCACATCGGAGCCGTCGCCGCCCGCGCGCGCGATGCTGAAGATCACGTCGTCGGCCGTGAAAGGCGTACCGTCATGGAAGGTCACGCCCTTGCGCAGCTCGAAGCGCCAGGTGTCGGGCGCTGTCTGCTTCCAGGACGTGGCCAGGGCCGGCGCCAGGCTCAGGTCCTTGTTGCGGTCGGTCAGGCCCTCGTAGACGTTCAGGTCCACCGACAGCTGGAGCGATTCATTGAGCGAATGCGGGTCCAGCGACAGTGCGTCGCCCTGGTTGGCGATGCGCACAGTCTGGGCGCTGGCGATCAGGCTGGCCGCGGCCAGCACGGCCGCGACGGCGGCTTTTTTCTTGAAGCTCATGGAATCACTCCTCGGGTTGGTCAAGGCTCGGGACGATCGGTCATTGGGCCGCGGTGGCGGTCCTGTCGGAAGAGGCCGCGCGGGTGGCGACGGCCTCGGCGCCCCGGCCGGCTTCACCGGCCAGGGGCATGCCCTGTTCCACCAGGCCCGCATGCAGCGCGGCGCCCAGGGGCAGGATGTCATCGTTGAAGTCGTATCGGCTGTTGTGCAGGAAGGCGCCGCCGCGGGCGTCCTGGCCGAGGCGCAGATAGGCACCCGCCTTCTTCTGCAGCATGAAGGAGAAGTCCTCGGCGCCCATGCTGGGCTCGAGGTGGCGGTCGACATTGCCTTCGCCAACAATGGCAGCCGCCACGTCAGCGGCGAACTGCGCCTCGGGCGCCGTGTTGATGGTGGCAGGGTAGATGCGTTCGTAGGTCAGCTCGGCCGTGGCGCCGAAGGCCGCGGCCACCTGCGTGCACAGCTCGCGCAGGCGCTGCTCGACCTGCGCCTGCACGCGCGAACTGAAGGTGCGTACGGTACCGACCAGCGTGGCGGTGCCTGGGATAACGCTGAAGGCATCGAGGTCGCCCGCCTGCACGGCGCAAAGGCTGACCACAGCGGCGTCGATGGGCCGCACGTTGCGCGAGGTGATGGTCTGCGCCGCCGTGATGATGTGGGCCGCGACCACGACCGGATCGACCGTCAGGTAGGCATGCGCGCCATGGCCCCCCTTGCCCGTGATGCGGATGGTGATGCGGTCCGCCGCCGCCATCATGGCGCCGCGATTGATGCCGATGGTGCCGGCCGGCAGGGCCGGCCAGTTGTGCATGGCATAGACGGCATCGACGGGGAAGCGCTCGAACAGCCCGTCCTCGATCATCACGCGAGCGCCGGCGAAGCCCTCTTCGCCCGGCTGGAAGATCAGCACGGCGGTACCGTCGAAGTGGCGCGTCTCGGCCAGGTAGCGCGCCGCGCCGACCAGCATGGCCGTGTGCCCGTCATGGCCGCAGCCGTGCATCAGGCCCGACTTGCCGGAGCACCAGGGCAGGTCGTTGTCCTCTTTCATCGGCAGCGCATCCATGTCGGCGCGCAGGCCGATCATGCGGCCGCTGGCCGTGGAGCGGCCGCGGATGATGCCGACCACGCCGGTCTTGCCGATGCCGGTGTGGATCTCGTCCACGCCGCAGGCCTGCAAGGCGGCCTTGACCTGGCCCGCGGTGTACACCTCTTCGAAGCCCAGCTCGGGGTTCGCATGCAGGTCGCGCCGGAAGGCGGTGAGTTCAGGATGGAAGCGGGCGATGTGCTCGAAGGCCCGGCCGTTCGCGTACAGGCGTTGTGTAGTCATGGCTGAAGGATCGCTGCGCGGCAAAAGGGTTCGCGCTGGCCGATCAATGGCCGCCCGCCTTGCCCACGCGCAGCCGCGGATCGACGGCGAAATAGAGCAGGTCCACCACCAGATTGATCACGACGAAGATCAAGGCGATGAGGCACAGGTAGGCCGCCATCACCGGAATGTCCGCGAAGGTCACGGCCTGGATGAAGAGCAGGCCCATCCCGGGCCACTGGAACACCGTCTCGGTGATGATGGCGAAGGCGATCAGCCCGCCCAGCTGCAGCCCGGTGATGGTCATCACCGGCACCAGCGTGTTCTTGAGCGCGTGGCCAAAGTGGATGGCACGGTTGGACAGCCCTCGCGCCCGTGCGAACTTGATGTAGTCGGTGCGCAGCACCTCGAGCATCTCGGCACGCACCAGCCGCATGATCAGCGTGAGCTGGAAGATCGCCAGCGTCACCGCCGGCAGCACAAGGTGGTGCCAGCCATCGAACGTGAGCAGGCCGGTGCGCCACCAGCCGATCTGCACGATGTCGCCACGGCCGAAACTGGGGAACCAGCCCAAGTGCACTGCGAAGACCAGGATCAGCAGAATGCCGATCAGGAACGTGGGCAGCGACACCCCCAGCAGCGAGAGCGTCATGAACATCTGGCTCATGAAGCTGCCCCGGCGCAGCGCCGCATACACGCCCATCGGGATGCCAAGCAGCAACGCCAGCCCAGCGGCCACCAGCGCCAGCTCCAACGTGGCCGGGAAGCGCTCGGCGATGAGACTGGACACCTTGGCACCCTGGCGCAGGCTCAGACCGAACTCGCCCTGGGCCGCGTTGATCAGAAAGTGCCAGAACTGGACGAAGAAGGGCTGGTCGAGGCCCAGGGCGGAGCGCAGCTCGCGGATCTGATCGGGCGTCGCGTCCTGCCCCAGGAGGAAGACCACCGGGTCGCCCACGTACTGGAACAGCAGGAAGGCGATGAAGGCCACCGCCACCATGACGATGACGGCCTGGATCAGGCGACGCAGAACGAAGGCGAGCATGCGTGGGTAAATTCCTCGAAGCGGGAAGCAGAGCAAAGGACATGCCCAGACCACATCCCGGCCGCAGGGAGCATAAGACCAAACATCGCCCCCGGCGCCCTGTTTTGGTTCATGGAAAGCACTAAGCCCACTGTGTGGGCTCACTGCCTCTACTCGCCAGACCGGCGCTGGGCGCGGACCTGGGGCCCGGCTCAAGCGTGGGTCAGTTCACCTTCACGCTGCGCCAGTCGATGCGGTTGTCGGCGCGGTGGATCACCTCGATGTTCTTGCGCATGGCCCAGGGGATGACCTGGTTGTGCAGGGGCAGGTAGGCCACGTCCTCATGCGACAGCAGCAGTGCCTTTTCGAGCAGCTCGTTGCGCACCTTGAGGTCCGTCTCCACCTTGACGCGCTCGACGAGGGCATCCATCTGCGGGTTGGAATAGCGGCCCACGTTGTAGTTGCCGTCGCCGCCTGCGCCGACCGTGCGCAGCAGCGACTGCAGGCTGTAGAGCGCATCGAAGGTGGGCACGCCCCAGCCCAGCATGTAGATGCTGGCTTCGTAACGCTGGATCATCGGGAAGTAGGTCACCAGCGGCAGCGTGCGCAGCTTGGCCTTGACGCCGATGCGCGCCCACATGGCGGTGACGGCCTGGCAGATGGATTCGTCGTTGATGTAGCGATTGTTGGAGCAGGCGAAGTCGACCTCGAAGCCCTGCGGATAGCCCGCCTCGGCCAGCAGCTTCTGCGCGGCGGCCACGTCATAGGGCCAGCGCACGTCGGCCTTCTTCGTCCAGCCGTTGACCTGCGGCGCGATGACGGTACCGGTGTTCTGCGACAGCCCGCGCATCGTCACGCGGTGGATCGCGGCGATGTCGATGGCCTGGTAGAGCGCCTTGCGCACCCGCACGTCCTTCAGCGGGTTCTTGCCTTTGACATTGGAGCCGGGCAGCTCGTCGCGGAACTGGTCCATGCCCAGGAAGATGGTGCGGTTCTCGACGCCGTCGATGACCTTGATGTCGGCGTTGTTGCGCAGTCGGCCCAGGTCCTGCGGACTGGGGTCGAGCACGAAATCCGTCTCGTTCGAGAGAAGTGCCGCCATGCGCGTGGCCTGCGACTTGATGGGCGTGTAGACGATCTCCGTCACGTTGGTGGGGTTCTTGCCCCAGTAGTGCGGATTGGCCACCAGCACCAGGCGCTGGTCGGGCTGCCACTCCTTCACCATGTACGGCCCTGTGCCCATGGCGTTGCGGTGGGCGAAGGTTTCCTCCTGGGTCTTGATGTCCTTGGGCTCGAGCGAGCGGTTCTTCTCGGCCCACGCCCGGCTCATGATGCGCAGCTCGGTCAACTGGTTGATGAGCGTTGGCGTCGGCGCCTTCAGCAGGATGTCGACGTTGCTGTCGTCCACCTTCACCACCTGGTCGATGCCTTGCGCATAGACCGCATAGTTGGACGTCTTGGCCATGGCACGGGTGAGCGAATAGACCACATCCTCGGCCTTGAGTGGCGAGCCGTCGCTGAACTTGACGCCGCTGCGCAGGGTGATGCGCACCTGCGTGGGCGAGATGTTCTTCCAACTCGTGGCAAGTTGCGCCTCGGGCTTGAAGGTCTTGCTGTTGTAGTAGACCAGCGAGTCGTAGATGGCGGCGTGCACGCCGTTGCCCAGCGCGTTGTTCTGGGAGTGGATGTCCATCGTCGGGATGTCACTCGCACTCGACCACCGGAAGGTCTTGGCGTGCAGGGGCAAGGCGACCCCCATCGACAACACCACCGCCATCGGTGCGCACAGACGTTTGAAATTCACAGGCAACCCCTCGTATGTTTTGGAGGGTCGACTATTGCAACGTCGCCGACATCCGGCAATGGAGGATGGGCGTGACGCAGGGTCATTGCGCTGCTGGAGCGGGCTGCGACCGCCCATTCGCCCAAACACGCGGCCCCACACGAGCGTTTATGCCAGTCGCATCGAATGCCAACAAAAAAGCCACCCGGCTCGCACCGGGTGGCTTTGTCGAACTTGATCCTTAGCTGGCCTGCGCCAGCATCAGATTAGAACGAGTGACGGATACCGAAGTCGTAGCCGACCGAGCTCTTCGGCAGGTAGGCACCGGTCAGAGCGGTACCAGCCGGCTGGAACGTGGCGACGTAAGGGGTAGCCAGGCCATTGGAGTTGGCCTGGTAGTCGGCGCCGTTCTTGTTCTTGATGTAAGCCACGGTGGCGTACAGAGCGGTGCGCTTGCTCAGGTTGTGGACGTAGCCCAGAGCCAGTTGGTCAGCCTTGGGGGCGTTGTACTGGAAGAAGGGGTTCGTCAGGTACACCAGGGGGTTCTGGTCCACGCGGGTCTTGACCTTGCCGTAGGTGGCCTTGATCTGACCGGCGCCGACCGGCACCGTCACGCCCAGCAGAGCGCCGTCGAGCTTGGTGTCGGGGTTGAACAGGGGCTGGTTGTTGCCCGAGTAGTCAACCGTGCCCTTGACGTTCACGTACTGAGCGAACAGCTTCACGACGCCAAAGTCGTAGCTACCGCCAACGTTGAAGTTCTTCGACAGGTTGTTGGTGCCCACCGTGAAGTTCGAAGCGTTGACTTGCTCGCCATAGGCAACGGCAACGTCCAGAGGACCGTTGGCGTAGCCGAAGCGGCCACCCCAGTAACGGCCGGTGCGGCTGCCGTTGTTCAGGCTGCCTTGCAGGAAGTTGTCGTACTTGGCTTGCTCGCTGAAGCCGTACATGGCCTGGCCATAGAAGCCGCCCAGGTTCGGGGGCAGGAAGTAGCCGATGCTGTTGCTGGCGCGAACGTTGGAGCCTTCGATCGCGGGCACAGCGGTGCTGCCGCCGATGGCGCGTTGCACCAGAGCGGTGCCGGCGCCGTTCGTGCCGAACGGATCGAACACGGTCAGGTTCCAGAACGTCGGCTTGTAGTCACGGCCCAGACGCACTTCACCGAAGGGGCCCGACAGGCTCACGGTGGAACGACGCTGGAAGTTGAAGCCGCCGCCGGTGGCAGCACCGGTGCCGTCGTCGTTGTTCAGCGCGCCTTCCAGCCAGAAGCTGGCAGCCAGGCCGCCACCCAGGTCTTCCACGCCGCGGAAGCCCAGACGGCTGGAGCTGTTGGCCGAGTTGCTGATGCCGGTACGGCTGGAGGTCGTCGACTGGGGCAGCAGAGCGTAGGCAAACGGGTTGGCCAGCAGAACCGCGGGGTTCGTCACCAGTTCGCTCTTGTTCGACACGCCGCTGATCGAGGCGTCAACGATACCGAACAGGGTCACCGACGATTGGGCCGAGGCCACACCGGCGACAGCCAGGGCAGCCAGAGCAACTAGAGATTTTTTCATTGCAAGTTTCTCCAAGGTTAAACATAGGGCGCCGGTGCGAAGGGTTCACCGCGCTGGCACATGCTGTGCTCCCGCCGGGCCCCGGGCCAACCTCCTTTTGGGAAGTTGTCGCTATTGCACCAGACGCCCGGCATCACGGCAAAGCAAATCGGGCCAAATCTGAAGGGGGCTCCGCGTTTCGTTGCAGTAGTACAACAAGACCAGGGCACGCTCAACCTCGGTGCCGAGCCGCATGGTTTTCACATTACGGAAAGATGCAGCACTGGTGGCACCGCACAGCATGCGTTCAAATGCCAGCATGAGTTCATCCGTCGATGCATTTCTCGGCACTCTAGACAGCGCGCTGCGCACGATCTGGGGACGCCCGCGCGCCAGCACTCCGTCACCCGCCCAGGCCCTGCCAAGTTCTGAGGCACCCTTGTCCGCTGCTGAACGCAAAGAGGCCGGCGCGCTGATGCGCGTCAATCATGTGGGTGAGGTCTGCGCGCAGGCGCTCTACTGTGCGCAGGCTGCGACCACTGGCAACCCTTCGCTCAAACAGACTCTGCTGCGAGCGGCGCAAGAGGAAACGGACCACCTCAGTTGGACGCGTGACCGCCTGGACAGGCTCGGCGCTCGGCCTTCACTGCTGAATCCGCTTTGGTACAGCGGCGCCTTTGCACTGGGGATGATCGCCGGTCGTTTGGGTGACAAATGGAGTCTGGGCTTTGTCCAAGAAACCGAAAAGCAGGTCGAAGCGCATCTGGATGGTCATTTGAGTCGCCTGCCTGTCGGCGACATTGCCTCTCGCGCAGTGGTCGCCCGCATGAAGGCAGACGAAGCTGCCCACGCCGCTTGGGCGAGCGCGGCAGGCGGACTGCCGTTACCTGCACCGGCAAAGGCCCTCATGCACGTCGCGGCGCGGGTCATGACCACCGTCGCCCATCACATTTGATACACCATACGGCCGTCCGAACGACGGTGCGGCACGGGTTGCGGCCCAGGAGAGATTCAGCCTGAAGTGGTTCGAGCACTGTCCACAAGCTCATAGCTCGTGGTGATCTCAGCGGTCTTGGCCAACATGATGCTGGCGGAGCAGTAGGTTTCGTGACTCAGCGCGATGGCCCTCTCGACCGCCAACTCTGGGATCGCACGGCCTGTCACCTTGAAGTGCATATGGATCTTGGTGAAGACCTTGGGATCCTTTTCTGCCCGCTCACTGGTCAGACGCACGCTGCAGCCTTCCACCTGATGACGCCCTCGGCGAAGGATCATGACGACGTCGTAGGCGGTGCATCCTCCAGTCCCTGCCAGGACGGTCTCCATGGGCCGCGGCGCGAGATTCTGTCCGCCGTTCTCGGGCCGTGCGGCGTCCGGTGCACCATCCATGGTCAAGACATGACCGCTGCCGGTCTCAGCGACAAACCCCATGGAAGAGCGTGTACCCGCATGACCGGTCCAGCTGACTGTGCATTCCATCTGTGAAAGTTCCTGGCCCAACTTAGTGAACTACTTCACGGAGGAGAGGGCGTTTGTAGAAATGTTGCGATTCCGCATCACAGACTTGTTGCGATGCAGCATGGCTTTGCTATACTTTATCCCATCGCATACTCGAGGGTATGCCCCAGTTGTCTCCTCCACCCTCCCAATTGGTGGATTTGGCCCCGAGTCGCAAGACTCGGGGCTTTTTTCTTTGGCGCGCTTGGAGCGCCCCGCTGCATTCGGTTTTGTCGCACCACCGAAATCGCGCCGGCCTTGTCATTGAAGTGATGAGCCGCTTGGAGCCGGGTTCTAAGGTGTCGTCATGCACCAAAAAGCGAAGTCCCGCGCCGCCTCTACGCGAGCCGAACAGCGGTGTTCGTGCGCCCTCCGCTTCCCGGCCGCCAGAGGGGGGCCGCGTATCATCAAACGCTGTTCTCATTGGTCCTTCCTTTCGCCATGCCTACCAGCCAGGGACCGGCGCTGACGCCCGCCGACTATCTCAAAAAAATCCTGACCGCCCGTGTGTACGACGTGGCCATCGAATCGGCGCTGGAACCCGCTCGGAGTTTGAGTGACAGAGTTGGCAATACGGTGTTGCTCAAACGTGAAGACCAACAGCCGGTGTTCAGCTTCAAGCTGCGCGGTGCGTACAACAAAATGGCGCATCTCACGGCGGAGCAGCTTGGGCGGGGCGTTATCTGCGCGTCGGCCGGTAACCATGCCCAGGGTGTTGCCCTGGGCGCGCGCAAGCTGGGGACGCGGGCGGTGATCGTCATGCCCGTCACGACGCCGCAACTCAAGATCGACGCCGTGCGCGGCCTAGGCGGCGAAGTCCATCTGCATGGCGACAGCTACTCAGATGCCTACCAGCACGCGCTCACGCTGCAGGAGCAAGAAGGTCTGACCTTTGTGCATCCATTCGACGATCCTGAAGTGATCGCCGGGCAGGGAACGATCGCCATGGAGATCCTGCGGCAGCACCAGGGCCGCCTCGATGCCGTGTTCGTTGCCATCGGCGGTGGCGGGCTGATCTCGGGCGTGGCCAACTACATCAAGGCGGTGCGGCCCGACATCCGCGTCATCGGCGTGCAGATGAACGACTCGGACGCCATGATGCAGTCCGTGTCGGCCCGTGAGCGCATCACGCTGCCCGACGTCGGGCTGTTTTCCGATGGCACGGCCGTCAAGCTGGTCGGCGAAGAAACCTTTCGCATCGCCAGCGACCTCGTGGACGAATTCATCACGGTCGACACCGACGCCGTCTGCGCCGGCATCAAGGACATCTTCATCGATACGCGAAGCATCGTCGAGCCCGCCGGTGCACTGGCCGTTGCAGCGATCAAGCAGTACGTGCAGACGCACGGAAAGCGCGGCGAAACCTATGCGGCGATCCTGTGTGGCGCCAACATGAATTTCGACCGCCTGCGCTTCGTGGCAGAGCGGGCCGAGGTGGGCGAGGAGCGTGAGGCCCTGTTCGCGATCACCATTCCCGAGGAGCGCGGCAGCTTCCGCCGCTTCTGCGAACTGGTGGGCCAGTTGCCTGGCGGCCCGCGCAACGTGACCGAGTTCAACTACCGCATCAGCGATGCGCAGCGCGCCCATGTTTTCGTTGGCCTGACGACGCAGCAGCGCGGTGAATCGGCCAGCATCGCGGAGCTCTTCCGCAGCCACGGATTCGGCGCCCTCGACCTCACGCACGACGAGCTCGCGAAGGAGCATGTTCGCTACATGGTGGGGGGGCGCAGCGGTCTGGCGAGCGACGAGCGGCTGCTGCGCTTCATCTTTCCGGAGCGGCCCGGCGCGCTGCTGAAGTTCCTGAGCCTGATGAAGCCGAACTGGAACATCAGCCTGTTCCACTACCGCAACCAGGGCGCCGACTACGGACGCATCCTCGTCGGCCTGCAGGTGCCCGCGGCGGAAGATGGCGTCTTCCAGGCCTTCCTGAAGGAACTGGGCTATCCCTTCATCGAAGAGACGGCCAACCCGGCCTATCGACTCTTCCTTCAGGCCTGAGGGCCTGCCGCGTCAGGGCTCGACGAGCGAACGCGGCGGTCCGTTCACGGCAAGGGGCCGCGGCGGTACGGTCAACCGAAACCCCGTCCCGCCCGCAGCCGGACCGATGTGCGCACCGGCCGCGTCAATGGACTGCAGCACGAGCTGGCCATCGAAAGCCGCACCCGCGCGGTAGGAACGCGGTGGCTTGCCATCGACCGCAATGAGTGCGACGCCGCCGCCGTCCCGATCCGCCGCCACCCCCAGCAGCCTGAAGCGGCTGGCAACGTCGGGGGCCATCGGCGCGCTGGCCGCGACCTTCACTGCGCCGAAGGCACGCGCAACATCGCCTGTGTCCACACCCAGCGCGGGCACGGCCACGGGCGGTGCAAGCGCACTGTCGACCGGCGCTGCGAGGCGCAGGCCCCAATACACCGCGCTTGCAGCAGCAGCTGCCCAGAGCAAGGCAGTGGTCGCCAACACGGGCCATCGGGAAGATACGGGCAACGCACTCGTCATATGCGGGCATTATCATGCGCCGCCCATGACAGCTTCCTACCAACGCAACCGGCAGAGCCCTCTCCAGCGCGGCTTCACCCTCATCGAACTGATGGTCGTGCTGGTGATCATCGGCGTGCTCGCCGCCCTGATCGTTCCCAATGTGATCGGCCGCGCCGACGACGCGCGAGTGACCGCCGCCCGCACGGACGTCAACAACCTGATGAACGCGCTCAAGATGTACCGTCTGGACAACCAGCGCTACCCGACGAGCGAGCAAGGCCTGCAGGCCCTGGTCACGCGCCCCACCACCGGCCCCGCCGCGCCCAACTGGAAGCCCTATGTCGACAAGCTGCCCAACGATCCTTGGGGGCGCCCCTACCAGTACGTGAATCCGGGCATCAAGGGCGAGGTGGATGTGCTGTCGCTAGGCGCCGACGGCCAGCCCGGGGGCGAGGGCAACGATGCCGACATCGGCAGCTGGCAGTAGCCATCTGCGCCAGACCGCCGCCGGCTTCACGCTGATCGAGCTGCTGGTGGTGGTGGCGATCATCGCCTTCGCGACCGCTGGCGTCGGCTTTGCATTGCGCGACACGGCGCGCGTCGGCCTGGACAGGGAGGCCGAGCGGCTCGTCGCCCTGCTCGAAGCCGGACGCGCCCAGGCCCGCGCCAGCGGCGCCGCGGTGCGCTGGCGCGTCACGCAACAGGGTTTCGTCTTCGATGGTGTGCCGCCTGGCGCTCTGCCCCAGGGTTGGCAGATGGCGGGCGTGAGCGCCCAACCCCTCGATGCGGCCGGCCGTCCCGTCGCTTCGCTGCTGCTGGGGCCCGAGCCGATCATCGGCGCGCAGCAGGTGCTGATCCGCGGCGAGGGTCC
The DNA here is from genome assembly GCF_913773995.1 of uncultured Pseudacidovorax sp. Lineage (GTDB taxonomy): Bacteria > Pseudomonadota > Gammaproteobacteria > Burkholderiales > Burkholderiaceae_C > Xenophilus. Next base: position 46,602 of record NZ_CAJYES010000076.1, on the reverse strand, counting down.
GCCGACGCAGGTGCTTCGACTGGCCACGGACGGGCTTCGGCCCTTCTCCGTGGTCGATCCGGGTTCGCCATGAGCATCGGCACTGCCGCGACCAGGCGCTTTCGCGGCGCAAGCGCGGGCCACGCGGCGACACGGCTCCATGCCCCTGCCGGTCACGGCGGCTTCACGCTGGTCGAGGTGCTGGTCGCACTGGCCATCGTCGCCATCGCGCTGGCGGCTGGGGCGCAGGCCACCAACGCGCTGACGCGCAATGCGCAGCGCCAGTCCGACATGGTTCTGGCACAACTGTGCGCCGAGAACCAGCTCATCCAGCTGCGCCTCTCGCCGCAGATGCCCCCTGTGGGCGAAAGCAGCCAGGGTTGCGAGCAGGCGGGCGTTCAGCTGGACGTGGCGGTGTCCACCACGCCGACGCTCAACCCCAACTTCAACCGCGTCGATGTGCAGGTGCGCGACGCGCAGCGCTGGCCGCTGCTGCGGCTGTCCACGGTGATCGGGCGCTACTGATGACCCGACCTCACGCCGCGCGCGCGGCACGCCTGCGCGGATTCACGCTGGTCGAGTTGCTGGTCGCCCTGGCGGCGATGGCCCTGCTGGCGCTCATCAGCTGGCGAGGCCTGGACAGCATGGCCCGCGTCCAGTCCCAGCACAGCGCGCGCGACGAGGCCGTGCTGGTGCTGCAAACCGCGCTGGCTCAATGGGGCGCCGACCTGGACGGCGCCACCAACTTCGGAAACACGCCGGCACTGGACTGGAATGGCCGCGTGCTGCGCATCACCCGGCAGGGCGTCGATGCCCAGGGCAGCCCTGCAGCGCGGGTGATCGCCTGGGCGGTCGGCGCCACGGCGGACGGCAGCAGCAGCTGGTTGCGCTGGCAGTCGCCGCCGCTGGCCAGCCGTGCCGACTGGACCCAGGCCTGGGGCACCGCCGCGGCGTGGGCCGAGTCCGCCCTGCCCGGCGCCGATGCGGCCGCCACGCGCGTCCTGCCGGCGGCCGGCTGGAACGTGGGCTACTTTCGCAATGGTGCCTGGAGCGTGGCCGTCCAGGCACAGGCCCTGGGCACGGCCACGCTGCCCGACGGCGTCCGGCTGCAGTTGCAGTTGCCACCCGGTCCCGGGTTGTCGGGCCTCATCACGCGCGACTGGCTGCGGCCCACCTGGAGCGCCGCCAAGACCTCATGAACGCCAACTCCGCCCCGGTCCGGCGGCAGCGGGGCGCCGCCCTGCTAACCGCCCTGATCACTGTGACGCTGGTGGCCACCATGGCCGCCGCGGCGCTGTGGCGCCAATGGCGCGCCACCGAGGTGGAAGCGGCCGAGCGCTCCCGCCTCCAGGCCTCGCTGGTGCTGGCCGGCGCGCTGGACTGGTCGCGGCTCATCCTCGCCGAAGACGGACGCACCGGCGGCGCCGACCACCTGGCAGAGCCCTGGGCCGTGCCGCTGGCCGAGGCCAAGCTCACCAGCTTCCTGGCGGCCGACAAGAACGTCGCCAGCGACGCGCTCGAAGGCCTGCCCGATGCCTTCCTGTCGGGCTCGATCACCGACGCGCAGTCGCGGCTGAACCTGCGCAATCTGGTCGATTCCGGTGGCCGACCCGTCTTGCGGGCGGTGGCCGCCACGCGCAAGCTCTTCGATCTGCTGGACCTGCCGCCCGGCCAGGTGGACACGCTGGTGCAACAGATGCGCCGGGCCCTGCTCGCCGGTGGCGGTGCGGCACAGACGCCATCTGCAGGCACCGGCGCGGACGGCACCTCCACCGCCAGCGCCGCTGCAGCGGCCACCAGCACCGAGACGCAGAACGCGACGGCCTCCACCTCCGCTTCTGCCTCGACCGACGACGCCGGTGCATCCGAGGGCGCGCCGCTCATGCCCCAGCGGTTGGAGCAGCTCGGCTGGCTGGGTTTGCCGGCCGACACCGTGGCGGCCATTGCGCCCTACGTGACGCTGTTGCCGGCAAGCACGCCGGTCAATCTCAACACGGCGAGCGCCGAGGTGATCTTCGCCGCCGTCGAGCAGATCGACATGGCGGGCGCCCGCAAGCTGGTCGAAGTGCGCCGGCGCAAGTTCTTCTCCGATCTGGCCGAGGCATCGCAGCAGCTCAGTTCGGCCACGGACGTGCAGCTCACGCCGGGCCAGGTCGGTATCTCGACCAGCTATTTCGAAGTGCGCGGCCGGCTGCGCATGGACCGCTACTGGGTCGAGGAAGCCTCGCTGCTGCACCGGACCGGCACCACGGTCAACATCATCTGGCGCCAGCGCAGTGCCGGGGTTCAACCGACTGGCGGCGCCGGCTAAATGCCGGAAAATCTTTCCATTCCATCGCCGCCCGCCCCCCTGACCGCCGACATGGTGTCATCGATATGCCTTGCAGCCCCTCCACAATGCCGCCTCCGCCTCCAGCGGATCTGGAGGCATGCCTGCGCTTCAAGGGAATCGCTTCGCCATCGTGTCGATCCGTGCGCTTCTTCGGATTCGGGCGATCTGCCGCGCCAACCTGCCGCTTCACGGTTGAAGTGCGTCCCTAGAATGAAAAACTTTCCGCGACACGCGCCATGGCCCTGATCCTCGTCCAGCCGCCGCCTCCGTCCGCGCCTGGCCTGGGCTCCGTGGCCTGGGCGCATTGGTCTTCCGACGGCCGCCAGTTGGTGGGTCAGGGTGAATCGCCCATCTCCCTGCTGCCGGGCCAGCACGAGCTGGTGCTGATCGTGCCTGCCTCCGCCCTGTCGTGGCATGCCGTCTCGCTGCCGCCAGGCAGCCTGCAGAACGCGGCGCGGGTGCGCAACGTGCTCTCGGGCCTTCTGGAAGACCGGCTGCTCGACGATCCGGAGCAACTGCACTTCGCGCTCTCACCCGGCGCCGAGGCCGGCGCTGCGGCGTGGGTGGCCGCCTGCCGCCGCGACTGGCTGCAGGCCACGCTGCAGGCCATCGAGGCCACGGGCCGACGCGTCAGTCGACTGGTTCCCGAATTCGCGCCTCAGGCCGAGGGCCAGCCCGCGACTGTCTTCGTCACTGGCGACAGCGCGTCGCCCTGGCTCACCATCTGCAACGCACAAGGTGTGCTGCGACTTCCGTTCTCGGCCAGCACGGCGGCGCTCGCAGCGGCCCACTCGGAAGCCGGCGAAGCCATGGCCGAGCCGGCGGCCGCTGCGGTGGCCGAGCACCTGCTCGGCCACGCCCTGCCCCTCCTGCCTACTGCGGAACGCTGGCTGCAAGCCAGCCAGTCCGGCTGGGACCTGGCCCAGTTCGAATTCGCCACCACGGGCAGTGCACGGGCCCGCAAGCAGGCCGGCGCCCTGGCGGCCGCGGTGTGGCGGGCACCCCGCTGGCGCGCTGCGCGCTGGGGTGCGGCCCTGCTCGTCGTGCTGCAGCTCGTGGGACTCAACGCCTGGGCATTCAAGGAGCGGCGCGCGCTGGAGGCCAAGCGCCAGCAGGTGCGGCAGGTGCTCACCCAGACCTTTCCGCATGTGTCGGTGGTGCTCGACGCGCCGGTGCAGATGTCCCGCGAAGTGGCGGCGCTGCAGGCGGCCACGGGCGGCCTGACGCCCTCCGACTTCGAGCCGACTCTCGCCGCACTGGGCGGCAGCCTGCCCGCAGGGCGGGTACCCTCGGCCATCGACTACAGCGGCGGCCAGTTGCGCCTGCGCGGCGTGACGCTCTCGCCGGCAGAAATGGAGTCCGTGCAGACCGGTCTTCGCAGCCGCGGCTACAGCGCACGCGCCGAAGGCGACCTGCTGCTGGTCCAGGCAGAGGCCGCACGATGAGGCGCAAGACTTGCGTCGATCCCGACGGCGCGCGTGCCGCCCACCCCTTCCCCCCGGCACGCACGACATCCGCCCCAACGCCAGCCCCGACCGACAAGGCTCCTTCGTGAATCGCCGCCCCGCTTCCCCGGCCCGCCTGCAGACATGGTGGGCCACGCTGGCTCCGCGCGAGCGGCGGCTGGCCGCAATCGCCGCCCTGCTCGTGGGGGTGGCACTGCTGTGGTGGGTGGCCCTGGCGCCCGCGCTGCGTACCGTCTCGACCGCACCGGCTGCCCATGCCGCACTGGACGCCCAGCTGCAGCAGATGGCGTCGTTGCAAGCCCAGGCCCGCGCCATGCAGGGGCAGCCCCGGCCCAGCCGCGAAGATGCCCTGCGCGGAATCGAGACGGCCGCGCGCAAGGGTCTGGGACCCGATGCACAAGTGCGTGCCGCAGGTGGCGATGCCGTGGCCATCGGGCTGCGCAGCGTGCCGGCCGACCAACTGGCCGATTGGCTTGCCCAGGCCCGCGCCAATGCCCGCGCCGTGCCGCGCGAGGCGCATCTGACCCGCGCCCAGACCGCCGCCCCCACCGGCACCGGTGCCGCCAACGCGACCGCGGCGCCAGGCGTGGTGCAGCCATCCTGGCAGGGCACCTTCGTCATGGGCCTGCCCGCCGCGCGCTGACCATGGCCCTTCGCACTGCCGCCGCCGTTCGACGGGAGCCGCGCGCGCCCTGGCGCTGGGCCGTGGTCGGTGCGGTGCTGGGCGCCCTCATCGCGACGGTGGTGTGGGCGCCGGCCCGCTGGCTCGCGCAGGGGCTGGATTCGGCCACCAGTGGCCAGCTGCAGCTGCGTGATGCGCGCGGCACCGTCTGGAAGGGCAGTGCCGCCGTCGTGCTCGCCAGCGGCGCGGGCGGCGCCGACCGGATCGCGCTGCCAGGCCGCATGCAGTGGCAATTGCGCCCCGCCTGGCTGGGCGTGCGCGGCCAGCTCGAACTCGGCTGCTGCACGCAGGGCCCGCTGGGCTTTGCGGCCGGCCCGGCCGGCAGCGCCGGCTTCCGCCTGGCCTGGGACGACGGCCGCAGCCGCTGGCCTGCGGCCATGCTGAGCGGCCTGGGCGCCCCCTGGAACACCTTGCGGCTCGACGGCGCGCTCGACCTGCGCACCGACGCCTTCGCGCTGCGCTGGTCGCAGGGCGGCCTCGCACTGGACGGCCGCGCCGTGCTCGATGCGACGGATCTCAGCTCCAGCCTCAGCACGCTGCGCCCGATGGGCAGCTACCGGCTGGTGCTCGACGGCGGTCCCGCGCCCAGCCTGCTGCTGACCACCACCCAGGGTGCACTGCGCCTGTCGGGCAGCGGCCGCTGGAACGGCAACACCATGCGTTTCGGGGGCGAGGCCAGCGCCGCGCCCGGCAGCGAGGACGCCCTCGCCAATCTCCTGAACATCATGGGGCGGCGCGAAGGCGCGCGCTCCATCATCAATCTCGGTTGACCATGAAGCCTTCCCTCACCCTGGGCGCCCGCGCCGCCCGTGCCCTGCTTGCCGTGCTCGCACTGCAGGCGATCGCTCCCGCCGCGATGGCCCAGGATGCCGCCAGCCCGGCCGTGCGCCGCGGCGAGCCCATCACGCTCAACTTCGCCAATGCCGACATCGAGGCCGTGGCCCGCACCATGGGCGTGATCACGGGCCGTGACGTGGTGGTCGACCCGCGCGTCAAGGGCCAGATCACGCTTCAGACCGATCGCCCGCTGGCGCCGGCGGCCGCCTTCGACCAGTTCGCGGCGGCGCTGCGGCTGCAGGGCTTCTCCATCGTGCAGTCGGATGGCCTGTTCAAGGTGCTGCCCGAGGCCGACGCCAAGCTGCAGAGCGGCACCGTCACCACCTCGGTGGGCGGCGCTGGTGGCGTGAGTGGCAGTCAGATGATCACGCAGGTGTTCCGGCTCAACCACGAGTCGGCCAACAACCTGCTGCCGGTGCTGCGGCCGCTGATCCCGCCCAACAACACGATCAACGCCAACCCGGGCAACAACTCGCTGGTCATCACCGACTACGCGGACAACATGCGCCGGCTGGCCCGCATCATCGCGGCGCTGGACGTGCCCAGCGCCTCGGACATCGAGGTGATCCCGCTGCGCTACTCCATCGCCTCGGACATGGTGCCGCTGGTGCAGCGCCTGATCGACGGCGGCGGGGGCGGCGGTGGAATCGCCGGCGTCGCGGCGGGCGGCGCACCCACGGGTGGTGGTGAAGCGGGCTTCCGCACCGCGCTGCTGGCCGATCCGCGCAGCAATGCGCTGATCGTGCGGGCCGCCACGCCGGCACGGCTGCAGCTGATCCGCTCGCTGGTCGACAAGCTCGACCGCCCGGCCGCGGACACGGGCAACGGCGCGGCCGGCAACATCTACGTCGTCTACCTCAAGAACGCCGACGCGGTGCGCCTGGCGGCCACGCTGCGCGCCGCCATGGCGGCCGGCCTGGCCAACACCAACGGTGCGGCCGGCGCGGGCGCGGCCCAAGGCGGCGGCAGTGCCGCCTCGGCCGTTCCGCAGGCCATGCCCAACACGCTGCAGGCCGGACTGTCGAGCCTGACCAGCAGCGCCGCCAGCACGCCGGTCAACAACGCCAACCAGCCTTCCACCGGCGGGCAGATCCAGGCCGACCCTTCCACCAACTCGCTCATCATCACGGCGCCCGAGCCGCAGTACCGCCAGTTGCGTGCGGTGATCGAAAAGCTGGACAGCCGCCGCGCCCAGGTGCTGATCGAGACGCTGATCGTCGAGGTCAACGCCGACAAGGCCGCCGAATTCGGCGTGCAGTGGCAAAGCGCCCTGGGCAGCAACGGCAGCAGCAACGTCGGCGTGATCGGCACCAACTCCAGCCTGGCCGGCGCCAACATCATCAACCTCGCCGTGGGCCTGGCCACCAAGACCGCCACGACCTTGCCATCGACGGGGTTCAACTTCGGCATCGGTCACAAGTACGGCGACAACTACGTGCTGGGCTTCCTGGCGCGCTTCCTGGCCTCCAACGGCGAGGGCAACGTGCTGTCCACGCCCAACCTGCTGACGCTGGACAACGAGGAAGCAAGAATCGTCGTCGGCCAGAACGTGCCCTTCGTCACCGGCCAGTACACCAACACTGGCAGTGCCACCACGCAGGTCAACCCCTTCCAGACCATCGAGCGCAAGGACGTGGGCCTGACGCTGCGGGTGCGGCCGCAGATCAGCGAGACCGGCACCGTCAAGATGACCATCTTCCAGGAGGTCTCGGCGGTGGTGGCCTCGTCGGTCAACAACGTCAACGGCCCGACCACCAGCAAGCGCGCGATCGAGTCCAGCGTGCTGGTCGACCAGGGCGGCATCGTGCTGCTGGGCGGCCTGCTGTCGGACGAGTATTCCGCCTCGCAGGAGAAGGTGCCCGGCCTGGGCGACGTGCCCATCATGGGCAACCTGTTCAAGAGCGAGACGCGGCGCCGCAACAAGACCAACCTGATGGTCTTCCTGCGCCCGACCATCGTGCGCGACCAGCTCTCCAGCGACGCCATCACGGCCGACCGCTACGACACGCTGCGCGCCCTGCAGCAGGCCAGCCAGCCGCCCACCGACAACCCCATGCTGAACAACGTGCGCGATTCCTTCGTGCTGCCCCCACTGCCGGCCGTGCAGGGCGTGGGCGACGACAGCCGCCGCATCGACGGCACGCGCCTGATCCCGCCGCCGCTGCCGCCCGCCGTGCCCGGCCCGCTGTCGCCGGACGCGCTGAGCCGTGCGCCGCTCAAGGGCGCCCTGCCGCCCACCGACGACCCGGCCTCGCGCCGCGAGATGCCCTGATGCCGGCCCTGCGCCATCCCCTGCCCTACGGCTTCGCGCGCAGCCAGCAGCTGCTGCTGGAAGAGGACGACGCCGGCCGGCTGACGCTGTGGATGCCGGTGGGCGCCCCCGCCAGCGCCGTGGGCGAGGTGTTGCGGAAATACCCGGCCGCCCAGGTCGATCTGCTGCCGGCCGACCAGCTCGCACAGCGCATCAGCGCCGCCTATGCGCAGGGCGAATCCAATGCCGCCGCCATCGTGAGCGAGGTCGAGACCGACGCCGATCTCTCGCGCATGATGCAGGAGCTGCCGGCGGTGGAGGACCTGCTGGAATCCGCCGGCGACGCGCCCATCATCCGCATGCTCAACGCGCTGCTCACGCAGGCCGCGCGCGACGGCGCCAGCGACATCCACATCGAGCCCTACGAGCGCACCTCGGCCGTGCGCTTCCGCATCGACGGCACGCTGCGCGAGGTGGTGCAGCCCAACCGGGCCCTGCATGCGGCGCTGATCTCGCGCCTGAAGATCATGGCCGACCTCGACATCGCCGAAAAGCGCCTGCCGCAGGACGGCCGCATCTCGCTGCGCATCGGCACGCGGGCGGTGGACGTGCGCGTCTCCACCCTGCCCTCGGCCCACGGCGAGCGGGCCGTGCTGCGCCTTCTGGACAAGAGCGAGAGCAAGCTCACCCTCGAATCGGTGGGCATGCTGGGCGACACCCTCCAGCGCTTCGAGACGCTGATCCAGCAGCCGCACGGCATCATCCTGGTGACCGGCCCGACCGGCTCGGGCAAGACCACCACCCTCTATGCGGCGCTGTCCCGGCTCGATGCCGGCAGCAGCAACATCATGACGGTGGAAGACCCGATCGAATACGAGCTGCCCGGTGTGGGCCAGACGCAGGTCAATGCCCGCATCGAACTCACCTTCGCCAAGGCCCTGCGCGCCATCCTGCGTCAGGACCCGGACGTGATCATGATCGGCGAGATCCGCGACTTCGAGACCGCGCAGATCGCCATCCAGGCCTCGCTGACGGGCCACCTGGTGCTGGCCACGCTGCACACCAACGACGCCGTCAGCGCCGTCACCCGCCTGACCGACATGGGCGTGGAGCCCTTCCTGCTGTCGAGCTCGCTGCTGGGCGTGCTGGCCCAGCGGCTGGTGCGCAAGCTGTGCCCGCATTGCGCCGCGCCCGGCCCCGATGTCCAGATGCAGCCGGTGGGCTGCGAGGCCTGCGGCCACACCGGCTACCAGGGCCGCACCGGCATCTTCGAGCTGCTGGTCGCCGATGACGCCGTGCGTGCGCTGGTGCACAACCGCGCGCCCGAGAGCGAGCTGCTGGCTGCGGGCGCGCGCGGCGGCCTGCGCTCCATGCGCGCCGACGGCGAGCGGCTGGTGGCGACCGGCATCACCTCGCGCGCCGAACTGCTGCGCGTGACGCGGGACTGAGCGCCCTTCTCCATGCCCCTGCACGCTCACCCCGTCCCCGCCTGCCGCAGCGCGCTGCCGGGCCTTTGCGCGGTGCTGGGCATGGGCGCGCTGATGGCGCCCGGCCTGGTGGTCGCACAAGGCTACGCCGACTTCCATGGCGAGTGGCGCGGCAGCGTAATGGTCTTCGAGCTGGGCGCAGACGGATTCCAGGTCGGGCGCCGCCTGGCCTCAGACCTGTGGCTGCGCATCGGTGCCGACGGCCAGGTCTCCGGCCAGATGCCGCGCGCCAGCTGCGGCATCCAGGGCAGCGCGCTGCCCTACCGCAGCAATGCCCATGCCCAACTGGCCGTGCAGGTGGACCGCTGCACCGACCCGCGCGTCAACGGCCGCTACGAAGGCCGGCTCCTGACCAGCGAAGCGCATGGTCATGCCTCGCTTCGACTGCGTAGCGCCACGGCCCCGGTGAAAGCCGACGGCAACGAGATCTCCGGCATCCTGCAGCGCTGACTGCCCTTTTACCGACCGACGCATGCCCGCCTACGCCTTCGAAGCCATCGACGCAGACGGACGCCCCCGCAAGGGCGTGCTGGAGGCCGACACCGCCCGCGCGGCGCGCAGCATGCTGCGGGCGCAGGCGCTGATCCCGCTCTCCGTCGAAGGTGTGGCTGGCGGAACGGATGCAGGTGGCGCCGCTACCCCGCTGTGGCGCCGACGCATCGGCGGACGCGTGTTCAATTCCACCGCGCTGGGCGTCTGGACGCGACAGCTCGCTGGCCTGGTGGCCTCCGGCCTGCCGCTGGAACGCGCCCTCACCGCCCTGACCGACGAGGCCGAAAGCGAACCGCAGCGCCAGCTGGTGGCCTCGCTGCGCGCCGAGGTCAATGGTGGCAGCAGCTTTGCGCGCGCACTGGCGCAGCACCCGCGCGAGTTCTCGGCCATCTACACCGCCGTCATCGGCGCCGGCGAGCACAGCGGCCAGCTCGGCCTGGTGCTGGAGCGCCTGGCCGACGACCTGGAGGAGCAGCAGGCGCTGCGCCAGAAGCTGATCGGCGCCACGCTCTACCCGGCCATCGTCACGGTGATCGCGGTGGTGATCGTGATCTTCCTGGTGAGCTACGTGGTGCCGCAGGTGGCCAGCGTGTTCGCCGGCACCAAGCGAGCGCTGCCCTTGCTGACCCAGGCCATGCTGGGCCTGTCGGCCTTCGTGCGCGGCTGGGGCTGGCTGATGCTGGGCGTGCTGGCGGTGGCCGTCGTAGGCGGCAAGGCGGCGCTGGCGCGCGACGCATTGCGCGAACGCTTCGACGCCTTCTGGCTGCGCCTGCCGCTGGTGGGCAAGCTCGCGCGGGGCTACAACGCCGCGCGCTTCGCGGGCACCCTGGCCATGCTGGCGGCGGCGGGTGTGCCCATCCTGCGTGCGCTGCAGGCCGCGGCCGAGACGCTCAACAACCGCGCCATGCGCGCCGATGCGCTGGATGCACTGACGCTGGTGCGCGAAGGCGCGCCGCTGGCCTCGGCCCTGGCGCAGAAGAAGCGCTTTCCGGGCATCGTGCCCATGTTCGCCCGCCTGGGCGAGCAGACCGGCGAGCTGCCCGTGATGCTGCAGCGGGCCGCCAAGCAGCTGTCGGCCGAGGTGCAGCGCCGCGCCATGCATCTGGCCACCATCCTGGAGCCGCTGCTGATCGTGGGCATGGGTGGCGTGGTGATGCTGATCGTGCTGGCGGTGCTGCTGCCGATCATCCAGCTCAACCAGTTCGTGAAGTAGGGTCGCGGGGCGCGCGTGGGCCTTGCGGGTTCGCGTGTGCTTTGTCAGGGCATCACCAATTCGTAGGCGCTGCTGCGCCCACCGCCGGGCGCCTTGCGCAACACGCCCAGTTCGAGCAGCGCCGTGATGTCGCGCAGGGCCGTGTCGGCCGAGCATTTGGCGATGGCCGCCCATTTGCTGCTGGTGAGCTTGCCCTCGAAGCCGTCGAGCAGGCGATTGATCAGCTTGGCCTGCCGTTCGTTGAAGGCGGTGCCCGCCCAGTGCTGCCAGAAGCGTGCCTTGGCCAGCACGGCGCTCAACGCGGTCTGCGCGCTCTCCAGCGCACGCCCAAGCGCGGCCAGGAACCAGGCCAGCCAAGCGGTCACGTCCAGCGAGCCCTTCTGCGTGCGCTCGAGGATGTCGCAATAGGCATTGCGCTCCCGCTGGATCTGCGCCGACAGGCTGTAGAAGCGCTGCCCGGCGCCATCGGCGCGCGCCAGGAACAGGTCGCCCACAGCCCGGGCGATGCGACCGTTGCCATCGTCGAAAGGATGGACGGTGACGAACCACAGATGCGCCAGGCCCGCCTTGACCAGCGCCGGCACGAGGCTGCCCTCGGCCTCCGCCCAGGCCAGGAAGCGCGCCATTTCCGCCGCCAGTCGATCGGCCGGCGGTGCCTCGAAGTGCACATTGCGCCGGTGCACCGGGCCCGAGACCACCTGCATCGGCCCGGTGGCATCGTCGCGCCAGCGGCCGACGGCGATGCGCGACAGGCCCGAGTAGCCGGTCGGGAACAGCGCCGCATGCCAGCCGAACAGGCGCTCGGCCGTGAGCGGATCGGCGCTGCGGCCGGTGGCGTCGAGCACCATCTCCACCACGCCGTCCACATGCCGATCGGCCGGCGCGAGAGCGCCGATGTCCAGCCCCAGCCGGCGGGCGATGGAGGAGCGCACGGAGGCCGGGTTCAGCAGTTCGCCCTCGATCTCGCTGGTCTTGAGAACGTCGTCTGTGAGGGCGGCCAGGCTGGCGCGGTCCCGCAGTTCCAGGCCCACATCGGCCAGCCGGCCGAGCAGAAGACCCTGGGCGCGGCTGACGTCTTCCAGCGGCTGGGCCAGCGCTGCAAGGTCGTAGCGCCAGGCCGGCCAATCGGCCGACTGCCAGATGTAGAGATATTCACCGCTTTCCATGCGGCGATTAAACAAGGGGACGCGGCGAATGCGCAAGTCATTTACCGCATTTTTTGCGGCGAATAGCCCACGTATATGCCGCAGTTTTTTTTGGAGGATTGCCTTGACCCGCGCCGGAAAGGGCCCTGCGCGCCGTTCAGCCCTACGACAGGCTCAGGGCGAACGGGATGAGGGCGCAGGGCGTGCGTGATGAGGACTCAGGACAGCGGCTCAACGCCCGGCCGTGTTCATCGCCGTCAGCACCGCCGAGGTCATCGCCTGCACGCCGATCTTGATCGACGGCTCGGGTACCGGTGCGAAGAAGGGCGAATGGTTGAAGGGCAGTGGCTTGCCGCCCTTCTTCATCGACTCGGCCACGTCCTTGGGATCGGTCACGCCGACGAAGAAGAACATCGACGGGATGCCGGCGTCGGTGAAGACCGAGAAGTCCTCGCTGGCGGTGATGGGCATGACCTGCACCACCCGCGCCTCGCCGAACTGGCTGCGCAGGGCGGCCACGGTGCGGTCGACTACCGCCTGGTCGTTGACCACGGCGCCGGTGCTGCTGTCTGCGCCCAGGCGCACCTCGGGCTCGGGAGCGCCGGCCATGGCGGCCGATGCCAGCGCGGTGCGGCGGATGCCATCGAGCAGCTTCTCGCGCACCTGCGGCTTGTAGCTGCGGATGGTGCCGCTGAGCTTCGCCGTGTCCGGGATGATGTTGCCCGCCGTGCCGGCCTGGAAGGCGCCGATGGTGACGACGCCGAATTCCCCCGGGTCCTTTTCGCGGCTGACCACCGTCTGCACATCGCTGACGAAATGGGCGCCCATGGTGATCGGGTCGAGGGTGGCGTGCGGCGCCGAGCCGTGGCCGCCGCGGCCCTTGAAGGTGATCTCCAGGCTGTCGGAGGCCGAGGTGACCGGCCCTGCGCGGTAGCCGACGAATCCGTAGGGCGAGGGGCTGGTGTGCAGCGCGAAGGCGAAGTCCGGCTTGGGGAAGCGGGTGAACAGGCCGTCGTCCACCATGGCCTTGGCGCCGCTCACCGTCTCTTCGGAAGGCTGGGCGATGAACATCAGCGTGCCCTTCCACTGGTCCTTGAGGGCCAGCAGCGTGCGGGCCGTGCCCACCCAGCTGGCCATGTGGATGTCGTGCCCGCAGCTGTGGGCGACGAAGGTCTCGCGGCCGTTCCATTGGGCCTTGGCGCGGCTGGCGTAGGGCAGGCCGGTCTTCTCTTCCATCGGCAGGGCGTCGAGCTCGGTGCGCACCATCACCGTCGGGCCGGCGCCGTTGCGGTACAGCGCCACCAGCCCGGTTCGACCCACCTTCTCGGTCACCTCGAAGCCCAGGGCGCGCAGCTCGGCGGCCAGCTTGCCGGCGGTGCGCACCTCCTGGAAACCCAACTCCGGGTTGGCATGCAGGTCCTTGTAGAGCGCATCGAGCTGACCGTACATGCCGTTGACGAGCGGCTGAATCTTCTCGGGCGAAACGGTCTGCGCGCTGACAGGCGCGATGGCGCAGGCAGCCAGGACGGAGAGTGAGAGCTGGCGAATCGAGAGCGACGAAATCATGGTGTGGCGCAGTGGTCCGTGGGCGACCCGAGGAATCTAGGCAATGCTCTGTCAGGCGTCCAATGCATTGTTCTATGCTCTGGCATGCATTCGACTCATGCAAAGCCGCGCACCATCACGCGCCGGAATCCATGACGCTGGTCCAGCTGCGCCACTTTCTTTCGCTGGCCGACACAGGCTCCTTCACGCGTTCGGCAAAGGCTTTGCATCTGACCCAGCCGGCCCTCAGCCGCAGCATCCGTGCGCTCGAGGCCACGCTGGGCGGCCCTCTGTTCGACCGCGTGGGCCGCCGCAGCGAACTCACGCACTTCGGCCGCGAGCTTTTGGAGCAGGCCCGACAACTGGTGCACGACGCGGGGCAACTGGCGCTGACCGGCGAGCGGCTTCGTGCGGGCCATGCCTCGACACTGCGGGTGGGACTGGGCTCCGGCCCCGGTGCCTTGTTGAGCACGCCGCTGCTGCTGCGCGCCAGTGAGGCCGACACCCAGGTACGGGTGGAGATCCTGCACAGCGACAACGAACGCCTCATCGAGGCACTGCGCCGCCGGCTGCTCGATGCCGTGGTGATCGAGATGCGCTCGTTCACGACCGACGCGGACCTGCGCATCGAGCCGCTGGTCCAGATGCGTGGCGCCTTCCTGTGCCGGCCGGGTCATCCCCTGACGCGACGCCGGCGGGTGCTGGGCTTCGACGATCTGCAGAAGTACCCCATCGCCTCCACGCCGCTGGGTGATCACGTCGGCCGCGGCATGGTGGCGGCCTATGGACCTCAGGCGCATCCGGATGTCTGCGTGCGCCTGCGCTGCAACGAGCTGACGCGGCTGGTCGAGCTCACCCGTCACAGCGATGCCGTGCTCCTGGCGATCCGCGCTGCGGCGTCCGACCTGGTCGAGTTGTCAGTACGGCCACAGATCGAGGGCGGTGCCCGATTCGGGCTCGTGACCCAGGCTCGGCGGCAGCAGGCGCCCGCTCTGCCCTTGCTGCGTGAGGTCATCGCCGCCCATCTGCACGACTGAATGCGCCGCACGCCGGAGCGCCGGCGCGAGGCGCGGGCGGGCCTCAGCGCCCCTTGAACACGGGCTCGCGCTTCTCCACGAAGGCCTTGGCCGCCTCGCGGTGGTCCTCGGTCTGGCCGCAGTGGATGTGATGCGTGGCCTCCAGATCCAGGCATTCGTCCACCTCGCCGGCCATCGCGCGGTTGAGGTTTTCCTTCATGTAGCGGTAGGCCACGGCCGGGCCATTCGCCAGGCGGGTTGCGATCTCGAGGGCGCGGCCGGCCAGTTGCTCGGACGGGCAGACCCAGTTGGCCAGCCCAAGACGCAGTGCCTCCTCCGCCGACACGCGATCGGACAGCAGATACAGCTCGCGCGCCTTGGCGGCGCCCACCAACTGGGTCATGAAGTAGCTGCCGCCGTAGTCGCCCGAGAAGCCGACGCGCGCGAAGGCAGTCGTCATGATGGCGTTGCTGGCCATCAGGCGCAGGTCGCAGGCGAGGGCCAGCGCCAGGCCGGCACCCGCCGCGGGGCCGGGCAGCACGGCCAGCGTGGGCTTGGGCATCTTGAACAGGCGGCCCGCCGTCTCGCGCTGGTTGACGCGTTGGCGATGGATGGCCTGGTCGATGGTGAGCGCGCCGACGGTGCCGTCGCCCGAGGCCGCCATGTTCTTCACGTCGCCACCGGCGCAGAAGGCACCGCCCGCGCCGGTCAGCACTACGCAGCGGACCTCGGGGTCCAGCTCGGCGCGCGCCAGTTCGCGGGCCAAGGCCTCGTTCATGGCCCGCGTCATGGCATTGCGCGCCTGCGGACGGTTCAAGGTGAGGGTCAGCACACCGGCGTCGATCTGGGCCAGCAGGTCCGGCGTGCCGGTGTCGATCATGGATGCGGTCATGGAAGTCTCCGTCGTTGTCGTGGAATGGAAGGTCGCAGCCAACGCCGGGCCCTCAGGTAAGGCGGAGTTCACGCGCCTCGCGTTCGTAGTGCGGGTACGAGGCCTTCATCACCGCCCCATTGAGGATCATCTCGGCCACCAGCGTGCGGCTGGGCAGCTCGAACACGCGGGTGCGCACCCAGGTGGACTCGGTGCGGGCGCTTTCGCTCAGCGCGACGATCTCGCGCTCCAGCGCATAGTCCTGGTCGACGAAGAGCGGCCCGCGGATGAGGCGGATCTGCTGGCCCGCGAACAGGCCCACGGCGGGCTTGCGCCCACCCAGCTGCGCCTCGGCGATGGTGCTGCCCAGCAGCACGCTGATCATCTCCATCGGGATGATGGGCCGCCGCCACGGCGAGCGGGCGCCGCCCTCGGGCGTGTACCAGTCGCAGGGCTCGGTGATGGCGGCCAGCTTGTCACGCAGCGTGAAGGGATAGTGGTCGCCCATGTGCTGATCGAAGCCCATGCGGATGGTCTCGGGCACGGCGCCGCGCTGGCCGACCTGGAGGTCGCGGTTGATGACGAGGCCCGTGGCCGGCCGCAGCTTCGCCATGCGCTGTTCAAGCTCGTGCGGCTGGCCCGGCTCGCCGACCGAGGCGGTGCCGGTGAGCACCGGCGTGCCGTCGGCCTTCTCGGCGCGGATGCGCACGAAGGTGGCGCCGGGTGCGGGCAGGTCGACGAAGGCGCGCACCGATTCGCCCTCCACCACCATGGTCTGGTAATGCGCGCTGATGCAGCCGGTCTCGAACCACCGCTGGCCGAAGAGGCGCGCCAGCAGTGGGTCGAACTGGCTGAAATGCGTGGGCCCTTCGATCGGGCCGGCACGCAGGCCCAGGTTGCCGGCCGTGGCGTCGTCGTGGATGGACTTGTGGCCGTCGTAGGTCTGGTCGGCCAGCATCTGGCGCGGCTGACGCAGCGGGCCGGACAGGGCCAGCGGTGTGGCGAAGGGGGTGTCGGCGGTGGGCAGGCTCATGACCGGGATGGTGGCGCAAGGCGGGGCCGGCGGCTGTCACCTGCGTCACTGGGGATGGCCGTGGGCGCTGCCGCACAATGCCCGCTCCGCCGCCCCGCCCTCCGCTCCAATCCCATGCCGGTCACCCTGGACGACAAGCTCGTGGTCGCGATCTCCTCGCGTGCCCTGTTCAACCTCGAGGAAGAGAACCGCCTGTTCGACGCCGGCGACCCGGCCGCCTACATGCGGCTGCAGCTGGAGCGGCTGGAGGTGCCGGCCCAGCCCGGCATCGCCTATTCGCTGGTGCGCAAGCTGCTGCGCTTCAACGCCGATGGCGTGCAGCGGGTGGAGGTGGTGATCCTGTCGCGCAATGACCCGGTCTCGGGCATGCGCATCTTCAACTCCGGCGCGGCGGCGGAGCTCGCCATCGAGCGCGGCGTGTTCACCCAGGGCCGACCGCCCTTCCGCTATCTCACGCCGCTGCGGGCCGACCTGTTCCTCTCGGCCAATGCCGAGGACGTGCGCGAGGCGCTGGGCGCGGGCTTTGCCGCGGCGCATGTGAGCGTGGAATCGGCGCTGGCCGGCAACCAGCATCCGGACGAAGTGCGCATCGCCTTCGACGGCGACGCGGTGCTGTTCTCCGACGAGGCCGAGCGCATCTACCAGCAGCAGGGCCTGGCCGCCTTCCAGGCGCACGAGGCGGACAAGGCCGCCGTGCCGCTGGGTGCCGGACCGCTGGCGCCATTTCTGGTGGCGCTGCACCGGCTGCAGCAGGCCGCCAGCACCGGCATGCGCATCCGCACGGCGCTGGTCACGGCCCGCGGCGCGCCGGCACACCGCCGCGCCATCCAGACGCTGATGAGCTGGAACATCCGCGTGGACGAGGCGATGTTCCTGGCCGGGCTGGACAAGGGCGGCTTCCTGCGCGAGTTCGAGCCCGACTTCTTCTTCGACGACCAGACCGGCCATGTGCGCTCGGCCGCCCGGCATGTGCCGGCCGGGCACGTGGCCAGCGGCATCAGCAACCTGCCGCGCGCTGAGCCACAGGGCTGAGCCCGGCGACCGCCTCAACCCAGGCGCGCCAGGGTCGCCGCATCGCGCTCGCCGCCAAAGAAACGCTGCAGGCACTGCGCGAACAAGGCCTCGCCGGCCGGGGCCACAGCATCGAACAAGGTCATGCTGGAGTGGAACTTGAGGTCGTCCGGTGCACTGAGGATGTCGCCGATGGCCGGCCCCTGCGCCGACAGCACCAGCGCGCTGCATTCACGAAAGCGCTCGCCCAGTTGGGGATGGGCCAGATACGCCATGGCCTCCTCGCGCGAGCCGATGGCATAGCGCTGCGCCATCGCGCTGCGGCCCAGACCGACGAGCTGGGGAAAGACGAACCACATCCAGTGCGTCCGTTTGCGACCCGCCGCCAGTTCGGCGCGCACCTGCGCATACACCGGCGCCTGGGCGTCGACGAAACGCGCCAGGTCGAAGGCGTCGGCCGCCATGGGGTCAGGCCACGGCGGCGGGTGAGGCCACCGCGGCCTTGGGCACGGGACCGCCAGGCTTGGGCTTGTCGCCACAGGCGGCGAGCAGGAAGGCCAGACCGGCCAGGAGT
The DNA here is from genome assembly GCF_913773995.1 of uncultured Pseudacidovorax sp. GTDB lineage: Bacteria > Pseudomonadota > Gammaproteobacteria > Burkholderiales > Burkholderiaceae_C > Xenophilus. The sequence continues at coordinate 28,668 of NZ_CAJYES010000076.1, read as the reverse complement.
GCAAGACAGGGCTTCATGCGGCCCATCCTAGGGCGCCGCGCCGCGGCCGCCAAATGCAGGCCGCATGTCCCGCCCGCCAACGCGGGAAGCCTCTGCGCAGCCGCTTCAGTCCGGTTTAAGGCAGGGCCGAGGCCGCGTCGCTAGGATCGGGCACGCGTCGGCGCCTTCAAGGCGCCAGCGGCCCGATCCCTGCTTCGCCTCCATCCACGATGAGCACCGCCCCCACACACCCCCCACGCCCCGGACTGGGCCAGACGCTGCGCCGCATCGCGTCGCTGACCACCCCCTACTTCAACTCCGACCAGAAATGGAAGGCCCGCGGGCTGCTTGCGGCCATCGTGGCGCTCAACCTGGGCGCGGTCTACATGCTGGTGCAGATCAACGAGTGGTACCGCGTGTTCTACGACGCGCTGCAGAACAAGGACCAGGCGGTCTTCTGGCAGCAGATCGGCCGCTTCAGCTGGCTGGCGCTGATCTACATCGTGATTGCGGTCTACAAGTTCTACCTCACGCAGATCCTGCAGCTGCGCTGGCGCGTGTGGATGACCGACCACTACATGGGCCGCTGGCTGGCGCACAAGGCCTTCTACCGGCTCGAGCTGGCCCGCTACACCGGCAACGGCAGCCATCCGGACAACCCCGACCAGCGGATCCAGGAAGACCTGAACCTCTTCACCACCTACACGGTGACGCTGTCGATGGGCATCCTCAACGCGCTGGTCACCCTGTTCAGCTTCGTAGGCATCCTCTGGACGCTCAGCGGCTCGCTCACGGTGCCGCTGCCGGGCGGCGGGCATTGGGAGATCGCCGGCTACATGGTGTGGGCGGCGGTGCTGTACTGCGCCGTGGGCAGCGCCATCGCGCACTGGATCGGCAGGCCGCAGGTGCAGCTCAATTTCCAGCAGCAGATGCTGGAGGCCAACTTCCGCCACCACATGATCCGCGTGCGCGAGTACAGCGAGGCCATCGCACTCGACGGCGGCGAGGGCGTCGAGCGCCGCCACCTCGACCTGCGCTTCACCGACGTGATGGCCAACTACCTGGCCCTGATCCGCAACCAGAAGAGCCTAACCTGGTTCAGCAGCTTCTTCGGCCAGGCGGCCATCATCTTCCCGCTGATCGTGGCGGCGCCGCGCTACTTCAGCGGCGCCATCCAGCTCGGCCAGCTCATGCAGATCAACTCGGCCTTCGGCCGGGTGCAGGACTCGCTGTCCTGGCTGGTGGACAACTACATGTCGCTGGCAGCCTGGAAGGCCACCACCGACCGTCTGGCCGGCTTCGAGGACAGCCTCACGGCCCAGTCGCGCGAGAACGATGCCCTGTCGCGCGACACCGCGGCGGCCGACATCGAAGCCCATGGCCTGACCGTGGGCCTGCCCGGCGGCCAGGCCCTGCTGCGCGGAGCCGACCTGCGCGTGGCGCCCGGCGACACGGTGCTGGTGCACGGCCCATCGGGCAGCGGCAAGTCCAGCCTGTTGCGCACGCTGGCCGGCATCTGGCCGCACGCGCAGGGCGCGGTGGCGATGCCGAAGGACACCATGTTCATCCCGCAGCAGCCCTACTTTCCGGATGGCCGGTTGCGTGATGCGTTGGCCTATCCCACCCCGGCGACGGATTACGCCGACGAGGCCCTGCGCCAGGCCCTGGTCGACGCCCTGCTGCCGCAACTGGCCGACCAACTGGACCGCGAGGACGCCTGGAGCCAGAAGCTTTCGGGCGGCGAACGCCAGCGCCTGGCCATCGCCCGCGTGCTGCTGAAGAAGCCGGCCTGGGTGCTGGCCGACGAAGCCACCAGCGCACTGGACGAGGATGCCGAAGCCACCGTCTACGGGCGGCTCACGGCCATGGTGAAGCAGGCGCACGGCGCCATCGTCTCCATCGCCCACCGCTCCACGCTCAAGGAGCACCATGCGCGGCGGTGGACGCTGCGCCCCCGGCGCGACGGCGAGGCCGCCTATGCGGTGGAGGACGCGCCGCTGCCGACGTCGCCCTCGATGTAGCCCGCCCAGCCCTGCGCCCGCAGCTGGCAGGCGGGGCAGTGGCCGCAGCCCCAGCCCCAGTCGTGGCGGTGCGTGCGATCACCTTCGTAGCAGGTGTGGGTGTCTTCCACGATCAGGTCCACCAGGCCCTGGCCGCCGAGCGATTCGGCCAGTTGCCAGGTCTGGGCCTTGTCGATCCACATCAGCGGGGTCTCGATCAGCAGGCGCTGGTCCAGCCCCAGCGACAGCGCCAGCTGCATGGCCTTCATGGTGTCGTCGCGGCAGTCGGGGTAGCCGGAGTAGTCGGTCTCGCACACGCCAGTGACGATCACCTGCAGCCCGCGGCGGTAGGCCAGTGCGCCGGCCAGCGTCAGGAAGAGCAGGTTGCGCCCGGGCACGAAGGTGTTGGGCAGGCCGTTGGCCTGCATGGCGAAGGCGATGTCCTCGGTGAGCGAGGAGCCGCCGATCTGGCCGAGCACGTCGAGCTTGAGCAGATGGTCCTCGCCCAGGCGCCGAGACCAGCCCGGAAAGCGCCGCCGCAGCCGGGCCAGCACATGGGTGCGGGCCTCCAGCTCGATGCGGTGGCGCTGGCCGTAGTCGAAGCCCAGCGTCTCCACACGCTCGTAGCGGTTCAGGGCATGGGCCAGGCAGGTGGTGGAATCCTGCCCGCCGGAGAAAAGGACGAGGGCGGTGGTGTGCATCAGAAATCTCTCAGACGTTCAAGCAGGACGCGCGATGTGCTGGACCCGTTCGGCGGGCGATGCGAGCAGCCGGTCGATGCCGCTGTCGAAGCTGAGCAACCGGACACCCGAGCGGATCGCCTGGGTGAGCAGCCAGGCGTCGGTGATCTGCCGATGGCCGAACAGCCCGCCGGTGCAATGCCCGAGTACCTCGGCAAAGCCGAAATCCAAGGGCAGCAGCCGATGCCGCGGATGTGCGGTGTTGCGCAGCAGCAGCTCGCCCGCCTCCTGCACCGAGACCGCCCGGCCGGCAAAGGCAGGCTGGCAGACGATGCGCACCAGCGCGGACTGCGTGAGCACGCTGGTGGCCCAGCCCTGCCGCGCATGCGTGCGGAACCAGGCCAGCATGCGCTCGTGGTGCTCGTGCGCCGGCCAGCACAGGGCGATCAGCGCATTGGCATCCAGCAGGTGGCTCACGGCGCCTCGTCCAGCAGGTCGCGCACCTGCCGGGCACTGACGCGGGGCGTGTCCGGCGGCAGGTCGAACACCCAGACCTCGCCCGACTTGCGCAGGGCCAGGCGCTCGCTGCTGCCCCGCCGGATCAGCTCGGACAGGGCCTCACCCAGCTTCAACCCGCGCGCCTGCGCATAGGCCTGCGCGGTGCCGAATGCGTCGTCGTCGATCGTCACGGTGGTTCGCATGTCAGCTAGATGCGCAAAACTGGATTTGATGCAGTCTATCGAAATTGATGCAGCCCGGTCCTGCCTCAGAGAAAGCGCTCCAGCAGCTTGCGAGAGGCGCGATCCAGCGCCATCGGGCGGGAGATGCGGAAGTGCACGCCGTGGGCGCTGGTGATGAGCAGGCCGCCGTCTTCGAGGCGGCGGATGTCCTCCTCGGCGCGCAGCACGAAGCGGGTGTCACCTCGGTCGGTGCGCACGGTCCAGGTGCTGGGCACGGCGAAGGTGGAGACATCCACCAGCTGCTGCAGCTCGGGCGCGAAGTCGCGTGGCGCCAGCGCCTCGTCCAGCAAGGCGCGCGTCGCAGGCGGGAGCGCGTCGGTGCGGGCGATCCAGCAGCGCTCGCGGCCGTCGGCGCCGACCAGCGAGACGCCTTCGCCCGGCGCGCTGAGCGGAAAGGCGCGCACCGGCACGACAGGCTCGGCGCGTCCGGTGGGGCCGGTCCACAGCAAGGTGCCGAGGGCATCGCGCTGCAGTTGCAGGCCGGCGTCGTTCATCGATTCGGCAGCCATCAGGCGTCTCCTGCGGGATGGGCGGCGTGGGTGTCGAGCGCCACGGCCACCGAGGCGATCTCGGCCACATCGGCCTGCGCCTTTTCGTCGTCCTCGGCCTGGCGCTGCTGCGCCTGGTAGAGCCGCCAGTAGGCGCCCTGGCGGGCCATGAGTTCGTCGTGCGGCCCGACCTCGACGATCTCACCGCGGTCCATCACCACCAGCCGGTCGGCCTTGCGCAGCGTCGACAGGCGGTGGGCGATGGCGATGGTCGTGCGGCCCTTGACCAGGTTGTCCAGCGCCTTCTGGATCTCCTTTTCGGTCTCGGTGTCGACGGCCGAGGTGGCTTCGTCCAGGATCAGGATGCGCGGGTCGATCAACAGCGCACGGGCGATGCTGATGCGCTGGCGCTCGCCACCCGACAGGCCCTGGCCGCGCTCGCCCACCAGCGAGTCGTAGCCCTGCGGCAGCCGCAGGATGAAGTCGTGCGCATGGGCCGCGCGCGCCGCGGCCACGATCTCCTCGCGGCTGGCATCGGGCCGACCATAGGCGATGTTCTGCGCGATGGTGCCGAAGAAGAGGAAGGGCTCCTGCAGCACCAGCCCCACATGCCGCCGGAAGTCGGCCACGGCGAAGCGGCGCACGTCCTGGCCGTCGACCAGGATCGCGCCCTCGCTCACGTCGTGGAAGCGGCAGATCAGGTTGACCAGCGTGCTCTTGCCCGAGCCGCTGTGGCCGGCCAGGCCGATCATCTCACCCGGGCGGATCTGCAGGTTCAGGTCGCGGATCACCGAGCGTGCGCCGTAGCGGAAGCCCACGCCGCGCAGCTCGATGGCGCCCTGCACCTGCGGCAGGCGCACCGGCTGCACCGGGTCGGGCACGGTGCTCACGTGGTCGAGGATGTCGAAGATGCGCTTGGCACCGGCCGCCGCCTTCTGCGTCACCGAGACGATGCGGCTCATCGAATCGAGCCGCGTGTAGAAGCGGCCGATGTAGGCGATGAAGGCCGTGAGCACACCCACCGTGATGTGGTCGCGCGCCACCTGCCAGACGCCGAAGGCCCACACCACCAACAGGCCGATCTCGGTCATCAGCGTGACGGTGGGCGTGAACAGGCTCCAGGTGCGGTTGAGCCGGTCGTTGGCCTGCAGGTTGTGGGTGTTGGCGGCGCGGAAGCGCTCGGCCTCGCGCTTCTCCTGCGCGAAGGCCTTGACCACGCGGATGCCCGGAATGGTGTCGGCCAGCACGTTGGTGACCTCGCTCCAGACCCGGTCGATCTTCTCGAAGCCGGTGCGAAGCTTGTCGCGCACCACATGGATCATCCAGGCAATGATGGGCAGCGGCACCAGCGTGACCACCGCCAGCAGCGGGTTGATCGACACCAGGATCACCGCCGTCATGCCGATCATGATCAGGTCGGTGAGGAAATCGAGCGCGTGCAGCGACAGGAAGACGTTGATGCGGTCCGTCTCCGAACCGATGCGCGCCATCAGGTCGCCGGTGCGCTTGCCGCCGAAGTAATCCAGCGGCAGCGTGAGCAGGTGTTCGTAGGTGGTGGTGCGCAGGTCGGCACCGATGCGCTCGCTGACCAGCGCCAGCAGGTAGGTGCGCGCCCAGCCCAGGCCCCAGCCCACCAGGGCCGCACCCAGCAGCCCGCCCAGGTACAGCGCCACTTCGCCGGGGGCGATGGGCTTGCCGTTCTGGTAGGGGATCAGGATGTCGTCCATCAGCGGGATGGTCAGGTAGGGCGGCACCAGCGTCGCACCGGTGGCCAGCAGGGTCAGGGCAAACCCCCAGAACAGCTGCAGCCGGTAGGGATGGGCAAAGCGCCACAGCCGCAGCAGCACCCAGGTCGAGGGTGCGGACTGCAGCTCGGTGTCGACCGCCTCGTCGGCATCGGCCGCTTCGGGCTGGATACCGCCACCGCGCAGCTGCTCGAACAGCCGCACCAACCGCACGGCCGCCGCCTGGCCCACCAGTGTGAAGCGCCAGCGCGCCAGCAGGCCCTGGGTGCCCAGCAGATCCAGGGTGGCGACGCCGGCGTGCTCGGCCAGACGCAGCTGCAGGCCCGGGGCCGCCAGCGGCCAGACCCGCGCGCGGCCGTCCGGCGAGACCTCGCGCAACTGGGTCGACGTCAGGTGCAGCTGGGTCTCCTGAGCGAAGCGCAGCGCCTCGTCCAGGTCAACCAAAAGGGTGACCAGAACGTTATCCGACACCGGCACGCGGCTTTCTCCGACAGCAGGGACGCGTACCGCCGAGGCCGATTCGCCCCCTGGGGCACCGACTGAATCGTGATTTGTCATTCGTTGTGTTGGATGGTCGAGGACCTGTGGCAGGTCCCACCCGCGCGCCGGTCGGGCGCCGATTCTCTCCACTGATCCGGGCACGCCGCACGGCGCCCCTGCCCGCTTCCATCGAACGCCTATCAACGCATCCATGCCCCGTTTCGACGACATCCGCCTGCTGCGCATCCGCTACCTGCGTGGCCCCAACGTCTGGACCTACCGCCCCGTGCTGGAGACCTGGCTGGACCTGGGCCCGCTGGAAGACTTTCCCTCCAACAAGATCGAGGGTTTTCCCGAGCGGCTCACGTCCCTGCTGCCGGCCCTGATCGAGCACCACTGCGGCGTGGGCGAGCGCGGTGGCTTCCTGCAGCGGTTGACCGAAGGCACCTGGGCCGGCCATGTGCTGGAGCATGTGGTGATCGAGCTGCTCAACCTGGCCGGCATGCCCACCGGCTTCGGCCAGACGCGAAGCACGTCCAAGCACGGCGTCTACCGCATGGTGTTCCGCGCCCGCGAGGAGCAGGTGGCCCGCACCGCCCTGCATGAAGGCCATCGGCTGCTGATGGCCGCCATCAACGGCGATGCCTACGACGCCGCAGAGGTGCAGAAGGCCGTCACCGCCGTCAAGGCCAAGGTGGACGAGTGCTACCTGGGGCCGAGCACCGCGGCCATCGTGGCCGCCGCCGTCGACCGCGGCATTCCTTCGCTGCGCCTGAACAGCGGCAACCTGGTCCAGTTGGGCCATGGCGCCCGCCAGCAGCGCATCTGGACCGCCGAGACCGACCACACCAGCGCCATCGGCGAATCCATCGCCAGCGACAAGCAGCTGACCAAGTCGCTGCTGGCCAGCTGCGGCGTGCCGGTGCCGGAGGGCCAGGAGGTCGCTTCCGCCGAAGAGGCCTGGGAGGCCGCCGAGGACATCGGCCTGCCCGTGGCCGTCAAGCCGGTGGACGCCAACCATGGCCGTGGCGTCTCGCTGGACCTGCGTACCCGCGAAGAGGTGCTGGCCGCCTACGCCGTGGCCGAGCCCGAGGGCAGCGGCGTGATGGTCGAACGCTTCATCCGTGGCCAGGAGCACCGCCTGCTGGTGGTGGGCGGCGAGGTGGTCGCCGCAGCGCGCGGCGAGATCATCACCGTGACGGGCGATGGCCGGTCCACCGTCGCCGAGCTGATCGAGAGCCAGCTCAACAGCGATCCGCGCCGTGGTGCGGAAGAAGAATTCCCGCTCGACCTCATCGTGCTGGCGACCGATGCGAAGCTGCAGCTGGAACTGCAGCGCCAGAGCCTGACGGGCGAATCGGTGCCGGAGGCGGGCCAGGAGGTCATCATCCAGCGCAACGGCAACCTGGGCGTGGACTGCACCGACCAGGTCCACCCCGAGGTCGCCTACGCGGCCACCCTGGCCGCACGTGCCGTGGGCCTGGACATCGCGGGCATCGACCTGGTCTGCCTGGACGTCGGCCGGCCCCTGCAGTCGCAGGGCGGCGCCATCGTCGAGGTCAACGCCGGCCCCGGCCTGCTGATGCACCTCAAGCCCGCCGTCGGCTCGCCGCGACCGGTGGGCCGCGCCATCTGCGATCACCTGTTCCCCGAATCCGACGACGAGCGGCCCGGCCGCATTCCCGTGGTCGGCGTGGCCGGCTCGCGCGAGAACGCGGTGCTGGCCCGCCTGGTGGCCTGGCTGGTGGGGCTTTCGGGCCGCCATGTGGGCCTGGCCTGCCGTGACGGCCTGTTTCTGGACCGCCGCCGCGTCGACACCCGCGACAGCGCCCACTGGGCCGCCGGCCGCCGCTTGCTGGTCAACCGGCAGGTCGAGGCGGTGGTGATCGAGAACGGCGCCGCCACCATCCTGGCCGACGGCCTGCCCTACGACCGCTGCGAGATCGGCATCGTGACCGACCTGGAGGGCGCCGAACAGCTCGCCCACGAGGACATCACCGAGAGCGACCAGATGGTCAAGGTGCTGCGCACCCAGGTCGACGTGGTTCTGGACTACGGCACCGCCGTGCTCAACGCCGCCGATGCGCGCGTGGCCGGCATGGCGCCGCTGTGCGACGGAGAGGTGATCCTGTACGCCGCCGATCCGCACGCCGCGCCCCTCGCCGCGCACATGGCTGCGGGCGGCAAGGTGGTCACGGTGCGGCAGGACCGCATCGTGCTGGCCCACGGCACCAGCGAATCCTTCCTTCCCGGCCTGGGCCGCCTGACGGTCTGGAGCGCCCACCATGCCGGCGTCGGCATCGAAAGCGTGCTGGCCGCCGTGGCCGCCGCCTGGGCCATGGCCATTCCGCTGAACCTGATCGGTGCCGGCATCGAGGCCTTCGAGGCCGACCTTCAACTGGCCACCGCTTCGCTGCAGCTCGACCAGAGCCAGCCCGCCGCTTCGCTGCAACTCGCCTGAGACGAGATCGCCCCATGGACATCATCCGTACCCGCGCCCTGCGCGGCCCCAACCTCTGGAGCCGCCACACCTGCATCGAGCTGGTCGTCTCGTGCAGCGCCGTCGAGCAGGCCGTCGAGCAGATCCCCGGCTTCGAGCCGCGGCTGCGCGCCCTCTTCCCCACCATCGGCGAGCTGCACCCGGTGGTGCTGGGCCAGCCCCTGAGCGCCGCCCACGTGCTGGAGAACGCCGCCGTGGCGCTGCAGGCCCAGGCCGGCTGCGAGGTGATCTTCGGCCGCACCACGCGCGCCCGCGAGGAAGGCATCTTCCTGGTGGCGGTGCAGTACACCCAGGAGGCGGTGGGCCGACGCGCCGTCGAGCTGGCGACGCAGCTGCTGCGTGCCGCGCTCGATCCGGCCGAAGGCGGCAGTTTCGACTCGGCTGCTGCCATCGCCAAACTGCGGGAACTGGACGAAGACGAGCGCCTGGGCCCCAGCACCGGCGCCATCGTCGATGCGGCCGTGGCGCGCGGCATTCCGTACCAGCGCCTGACCACCGGCAGCCTGGTGCAGTTCGGCTGGGGCGTGCGCCAGCGCCGCATCCAGGCCGCCGAAGTGGACGCCACCTCGGGCATCGCCGAATCGATCGCGCAGGACAAGGAGCTCACCAAGCAGCTGCTGCATTCGGCCGGCGTGCCCGTGCCGCTGGGCCGGCCGGTCACCAGCGCGGACGACGGCTGGACCGCCGCGCTCGAGATCGGCCTGCCCGTGGTCGCCAAGCCGCAGGACGGCAACCAGGGCAAGGGCGTGACGGTCAACATCGCCACCCGCGCGCAGTTCGACGCCGCCTATGCCTCGGCCGCGCACTACGGCGAGGTGCTGGTCGAGAAGTTCCTGCCCGGCTTCGACTACCGCCTGCTGGTGGTGGGCGACCGGCTGATCGCCGCCGCCCGGCGCGATCCGCCGCAGGTGATCGGCGACGGCCACAGCACCGTGCGCCAGCTGGTCGACGTAGTCAACCAGGACCCGCGCCGCGGCGAAGGCCATGCGACCTCGCTCACCAAGATCCGCCTGGACGACATCGCGCTGGGCCGGCTGGAGGCGCAGGGCCTGATGCCCGACAGCGTGCCGGCCCTGGGCCAGCGTGTGGTGCTGCGCAACAACGCCAACCTCTCCACCGGCGGTACGGCCACCGACGTGACCGACACCGTGCATCCCGAGATCGCCGCCCGCGCGGTCGACGCGGCGCAGATGGTGGGCCTGCACATCTGCGGCGTGGACATGGTCTGCGAGAACGTGATCCGCCCGCTGGAGGAGCAGCACGGCGGCATCGTCGAGGTCAATGCCGCGCCCGGCCTGCGCATGCACATCAGTCCCTCCTTCGGCCGCGGCCGGCCGGTGGGCGAGGCCATCGTGGACCAGCTCTACGCCGATGGTGACGACGGCCGCGTGCCGGTCATCGCGGTCACCGGCACCAACGGCAAGACCACCACGACGCGCCTGATCAACCACCTGCTGGCGGCCAGCGGCATGGTCACCGGCATGACCAACACCGATGGCGTCTACGTCAACGGCCGCCAGACCGACAGCGGCGACTGCAGCGGCCCTAAGAGCGCACGCAACGTGCTGCTGCATCCCGAGGTCGAAGCCGCCGTCTTCGAAGTCGCGCGCGGCGGCATCCTGCGCGAAGGCCTGGGCTTCGACCGCTGCACCGTCGCCGTGGTGACCAACGTGGGCAGTGGCGACCACCTGGGCATGAACTACATCCACACGGTGGAGGACCTCGCCGCCGTCAAGCGGGTGATCGTGCGCAACGTGGCACCCAGCGGCTGGGGCGTGCTCAACGCCGCCGACCCGCATGTGGCGGCGATGGCCGCCGCCTGCCCGGGCCATGTCATCTACTTCGCGGCCGACCGACAGCATCCCGTCATGGCCACGCACCGGGCCCAGGGCAAGCGCACGGTCTATGTCGACCGCGACACGCTGATCGCCGCCGAGGGCGCCTGGCGCGAGCGCGTCGCGCTGCGCGACGTGCCGATCACCCGTGGCGGCACCCTGCCCTTCCAGGTCGAGAACGTGATGGCTGCCGTGGCCGCGGCCTGGGCCGTGGGCCTGGACTGGGACACCATCCGCCGCGGCCTGGCCAGCTTCAAGAACGACGCCGCCGGCGTGCCCGGCCGCTTCAACGTGATGGACTACAAGGGCGCGACGGTGATCGCCGACTATGGCCACAACACCGATGCCATGAAGGCGCTGGTGGCGGCCATCGAGACGCTGCCGGCCAAGCGCCGTTCGGTGGTCATCAGTGGCGCAGGTGACCGCCGCGACGAGGACATCCGCGACCAGACCGCCATCCTGGGCGAGGCCTTCGACGACGTCATCCTCTACCAGGACGCCGCCCAGCGTGGCCGGGCCGACGGCGAGGTGATCGCCCTGTTGCGCCAGGGCCTGCAGGGTGCCCGCCGCACCGCGCATGTGGAAGAGATCCGCGGCGAGTTCCTGGCCATCGACGCGGCACTGGAGCGGCTGGCGCCGGGCGACCTGTCCCTGATCCTCGTCGATCAGGTCGAAGAGGCGCTGGCGCATCTGGCGCAGCGCATCGCTGACGTCGACTGAGCCAAGAAGGCGGATTCGTCCAGCGCGCCAGAACCTGGCGCCGCCGTCTCGGGCCGGCATGTCGTGCGACCCGTCCGACAGGCACGGGCGCCGTCGGCGCGAGGGGCGGCGCAGCGGCGTCCCACAGGCGTCTGGAAAGGGCGGCACCCATAGTCCGTGGCATTGAAAACGACGCCCGTGACGGGCGACTGGATGTGCCATGAACTTTTCTCTTAGCCGCTTGGGCCGGGTGACCCTCCGAGGCGGATTCACCGCTGCGATGGCAGTGTCGGCCTGGGCGGCCCTTGCTCAGCCGGTGCCGGACTGCGACAGCCGCCAGGACCCGGCCGCCTGCCGCCGAGAAGCGGGCGCAGCCCGTGAGGAAGCGCGCCGTGGCGGACTGACCGCTCCCGCCGAAGGGAGTGCAGCGGCGAATGCCCTGGCCCGTTGCCAGCGCCAGCCAGCCGCCGACCGCGCCGACTGCGAGGCGCGTCTACGCGGCGGCGGCGGTACGACCACGTCGGAGGGCAGCGTGATGGGCGGGGGAATCATCCGTGAGACGGTGACCCCGCTGCCGGCGACGCCCGCGCCCCGCCCCTGATCGCCGACAAGTGCTGCGTCATGCGCACAACGTCCAATTTCTTTCTGCCACCACCTTCAGGAGTAATGCCATGAAGAAGATGCTTCGCCATACCGGCTTCGCACTGGCCCTGGCCACCGGGGCCCTGTTCGTGAGTCCCTTTGCCCAGGCTGCCGGAAACGGTACCTACACGCAGGAGCGGGCGATGTGCGGCCACATCCAGCAGGACCGTGCGGCCTGCATCCGTGAAGCAGGCGCTGCCGCCCAGGCGGCCCGCCAGGGCAATCTGAGCAGCGCCAATGCCGACACGTACCGCAACAACGCGCTTGCACGCTGTCAGTTGCACCAGACCAGCGTCGACCGCGCGGCTTGCGAAGCCCGCGTGACCGGCCAGGGCGATACGACGATCGACGGCAGCGTGCTCGGCGGTGGCCTGATCCGCGAGACCGTGACCACCCTGCCGCCGACCCGCATCCCGCGCTGAGCAGGCGAGGGGTCGGGCCCCAAAGCCCCTTCCAACGTTGCCATCGGCAAACGGAAGGGGCTCAGGTGTGGATAAAAGTAAACAATGCGTGGAAGGGCGACACTACAATCCGCCGGTTCCGATAGAGCCCCCGCCCGCATGTCCAAGACCGCAGCCGCCCAGCCGCCTCGATCCGCCTCCCGAATCCCGTCGCGTCTGCTGGCCGTCGCGCTGGCATGCGCCATGCCCTTCGCGACTGCGTGGGCCGACGAATACGACAACGTCGAGCAACTGATCCAGCAGCGCAAGTTCGACGAGGGCCTTGCCCAGGCGGACAAGTTCCTGCGCGAGAAGCCGCAGGACCTGCAGATGCGCTTCCTGAAGGGCGTGGCCAATCTCGAAGCCGGCCGTCGGCCCGAGGCGATTGCCATCTTCGAGCAGCTGACGCGCGACGCGCCCAATCTTCCCGAGCCCTACAACAACCTCGCCGTTATCTATGCCGGCCAGGGCGACTTCGACAAGGCGCGGGGCGTGCTGGAACGGGCGATCCGCACCAACTCGAGCTATGCCACTGCTTATGAAAACCTGGGCGACGTGTACGCCCGGCTGGCGAGCGAGGCCTATGGCAAGGCGCTGCAGCTCGACAAGGGCAATGCGGCGGTGCAGCCCAAGCTGGCGGTGATCCGCACCCTCTTTACCACGCCCAGTGCCGCGCTCCTGGCAGGCAAGGGTGGCACGACGGTCGCCAAGGCGCCGGTCCCGGCACCCGCCCCGGCCGCCACAGCGCCGGCCGTCGTGGCCAAGGCGCCGCCGGCGCCCCCCGCTCCGGCGCCCGCGCCGACGGTGGTGGCCAAGGCGCCCGAACCCGCGCCGGCGCCCCCGCCGCCCGCTCCTGCCCCTGCGAAGCCACCGGTCACGACGCCGGCACCCGCGCCTGCGGTCGTGCCGACGCCAGCCCCGGCCCCCGCGCCCGCCGCCGCGCCTGCGCCCAAGCCGGCCGAGCCGGCACCCGCGCCCAAGCCCGACGCCAGCAGCGTCGCGCAAGCCGAGGTGAGTTCCGCCGTCAGCGCATGGGCCAGCGCCTGGTCCAAGCAGGACATGGACGGCTACCTGGCTGCCTACGCGCCAAACTTCGACCCGGCCGACGGCGCCAGCCGTTCCGCCTGGGAGAAAGAGCGCCGCGCGCGCATCGTGAGCAAGAACAACATCACCGTGCAGGTCGAAGGGCTGAACGTTGATGTGCAAGGCGACAAGGCCACCGCCAAGTTCCGCCAGCGCTACCGCTCGGACCGCCTGAACGTCAGCAGCCGCAAGACGTTGGAGATGCAGCGTGTGCACGGCAAGTGGCGCATCGTGAAGGAAACCGTCGGCGGCTGAGGCCGTCGACGCACAACGCCCATCGAACCTTGGCGGACCGGTTCAGCTCCCTGAAGCCCACCATGGCCTGGCTCCTGGCCGCAGGCCTCGTCGTGGCGTCCGTGCCGCTCGCGGTGCAGGCCGCCACCTCGGAGCGACAGGCCCGCGGCAAGGCGCCCGCACGAGCGGCGGCGGTACCCTCGGCTCGGTCCAAGAAAGAGGCGGCCCGTGCGGCACCCGCGCGTACCGCGGCTGCCGCGCCATCCCGCTCAGCGGCACGCCGCGCCGAACGTGCGCCCGTGAAGTCGGTGGCGCGTGCGGCCGTCCCCGCGGCGGCCGTCGGGGCCGCAGCGGCCGCTGCCACCAGCCGCGTGGTGGCGCATCCTCCCGCCATGGGCACGGTACAGCCGGCCAACGAGGTCGTCGCGCCGAGCGCGCCCAGCGACGCCGGCCCCGTGCTGCAGGCAGGCGGCGCGGCCGAGGCCCAGCTGATCGAGGTCTACCAGCTCTTCGGCCGCGGCGAGACGCAGCAGGCCCTGGACAAGGCCCGGGTGCTGGTCAGGACCTATCCCAACTTCCAGCTCGCGCAGCTGGTCTACGGTGATCTGCTCGCCACCCGCATCCCGCCCAACACCGCCCTCGCGGATGCGGCAGGCCTGGCGCGGCTGCGGGGCAATCCCGCGCTGACCGAATTGAACGAAGAGTCCCGGCGCCGGCTGCAGGCGCTGCGCGACCGGCCGCCTCCGGGCACGGTGCCCTCGCAGTTCCTCGCGCTGTCGCAGCGCAGCCGCTACGCCATCGCCGTCGACGCCTCTCGTTCGCGGCTCTACCTGCTGGAGAACACGGCCAACGGACTGCAACTGACGGCCGACTACTACATCTCGGTGGGCAAGGCCGGCACCGACAAGCTGGTCGAAGGCGACGCCCGCACGCCCCTGGGCGTGTACTACGTGACCAGCAACCTGGATCCGCGCACGCTGAAGGACTTCTACGGCGCCGGCGCTCTGCCCATCAACTATCCGAACCCGTACGACAACATGCTGGGCCGCACGGGCAGCGGCATCTGGCTGCACGGTACGCCGCCCGAGCAGTTCTCCCGGCCGCCGCAGGCCAGCGACGGCTGCGTGGTGCTGTCCAACCCCGACCTCAAGCAGATCCTGCGCAAGGTCCAGGTGGGGGCCACGCCGGTGGTGATCGCGCGCAGCCTGGACTGGGTGGCCCCGCCCAAGGTCCGCACGCTGGCCGAGCCTTTCGAGACCGCGCTCAGCGCCTGGCTGCAGGCACGCAGCGGCGGCAACGAGGAACGGCTGCGAAGCTTCTACGCCACCGAGTACCAGCGCGCGGGCCGCCGCGGCCCGGTCACGGTGCCCATCGACAACGTGCTGCGCCAGGAACTGGCCACGGCCCAAGGCCGCAACATCCAGCTCAAGGACACCTCGGTCCTGATGTGGCACGACAAGCGCGACACCGTCGTCGCCACCTTCGGCGAGGTCGTCGCCGGCGAGCGCACCGGCCGCACCCGCCGCCAATACTGGGTGCGCACCCCGGACAGCTGGAAGCTGTTCCACGAGGACATCTCGGGCTGAAGTCCCGCGCGGGCCCTGACGGCCCCGGGCAACTCATCGCTGAGCCCCGCGCCCAGCCGACTGGCCTTCAGGCCGACTCATTCCCCTACTCCGCATACGTGAACCTTTTCACGTTTTCCCTTGTTTTGTATGGGAAATGACACAGCGGCCGTTACGTAACGCGCTTGGTGACACGGACGTAACCTGCCGAAATATGGAGTGCACCTTTTTGGTGCATCCAGATCAGGTGCTGGTCAGGAAAATAATTTCGTTTGCTTTCAACGACTTGCGAGACGGCCATCATCCGTTTGGCCGATGGGTCCAAAAACGTGGGGCGAGAGCAGCGGCCGTGACCCAATCGGAAGATTGAACAAATGTGAATACTTCCATCGTATTGATACACGAAGTTACCGGAACCTAGCATGACTTCGCCTTCGGGCACCTGTCGTTCTGCAACCACTTCGCGAGGTCAATCATGAAAGCTGCAATCGTTCGTTTTCTGCGTGATGAAGAGGGCGCCACCGCCATCGAGTACGGGATCATCGCGGGGCTGATGGCCCTGGTGCTGGTCGCCATCTTCGGCAACAGCGGCGTCGTCAAGGAGACGCTGAGCACCATCTTCGACAACGTCAAGACGGTGGCAACGACCGGCGCGGCCGGCTGACACGCCCGCCACGGTCCGGAATGTCCTTGCTTCGCGCCGCACCCGACCATGCAGCCCCTCCTCCTGCTGTGGCTCGCCGGTGCGGTGTTCTGCGACCTTCGCTGGCGCAGGGTGCCCAACGCACTTGTGCTGGCCGGCATGGTCGGTGCCCTGCTGTCGCTCGCGGTCGGTGCCGCGCTGCCCGGTCTGGACGGGTCCGCAGCGCTGATGGGCGGGCTGGCCGCATTTGCCGTTCTGTTGCCTTTCTACGCGCTGCGCCTGATGGGTGCGGGCGACGTGAAGTTCGCCGCCGTCCTCGGCCTCTGGCTGGGGCTCGCCCCCCTGCTGCCCATCGCCATCGCCGGCAGCCTGCTGGCCTTCGCCCATGCGGTGGCCGTGCTCGCGCTGCGGCGCTGGCCCTTCTTTCCCCGGTTGATGCTGGCACTGTCGGGTCGCAACCCGGACGGCGCGGCATCGCCTTCTGCCCGGCGGCCCATTCCCTACGCCGCCTACCTGGCGCTGGCCGCCTTCGGTTGGCTGGCATGGCAGGTGCCGCAATGAGCCGGTCGCATTCCGGCCGCGCCACCCTTGTCACGACCTGAACTGCCCGTCCGCCATGCTGCGCTTTTCCAAGATCCTGGCCGTCCTCCTCGTGCTGCTGGCCGTGGCCCTGGCCGTGTACGCCTGGCTGCTGAGCCGCAACCCGGCGCCCACCCGCCCGGCCGCAGCGCCCGTGGCCAGCGTACCCACCGCGGCGCCGGCCGCCACCTATGCCGTGGTGGTGACGACCAAGACCGTTCCCGCCGGCCAGCCGATCCCGGCCGACGCGCTGCAACTGGCGCAGCTGCCCATCAATCCTGCCGGCGCCTTCCGCAGCCCCGCGGACGTGGCCGGCCGCGTGCCGGTGCTGGACCTGGGCGAAGGCACGCCGGTTCTGGAGGCGCAGCTCAGCACCGGCCTCGCCCTCAAGCTGGCCGACGGCGAACGGGCCGTGGCCGTGAAGGTGGACGAGGTGATCGGCGTGGGCAATCGCGTCACGCCCGGCGACTACGTGGACGTGTTCTTCACCCTGAAGGCCGACGGCCGCGACATCGAACGCAGCCAGGCCCGCCTGCTGATGGCCCGGCTGCGCGTGCTGGCCTTCGGGCAGGCCTCGGTGGACGGCAACGCCAGCCGCGCCGAAGGCAGCAATGGCCGCGTGAGCACCGTCCCGGCCGGTGGCCAGCGCGCCGAGGCCGCCCGCACGGCCGTGCTGGCCGTGCCCGTGGCCGACGTGAACCGCCTGGTGCTGGGCGAGACCACGGGCCGACTGCTTCTGGCCCTGCGCAACCCGGCCGATGCGGCCGAGCCCGATCCGCGCCTGTTCGCCGAGCTGCCGCCCGCGCTGCAGCCGCTGCCCGCCACGCGCGGTGACAAGGTTCGCGCGCCGCTGGAAGGCATCGACCGCGCCCAGGCCGGCCTGGCCGTGGAGGACCTGGCCAATGGCGGCGCCCGCACGGCCCGCCGACCGGTGGCGGCCGCGCCATCGAGGGCAGCCGACCGTCCCGCGCCTTCGGGCCTGGAGGTGGAAGTGATCCGCGGCGACCGCCGCGAGACGGTGCGCTATTGAACTGCGCCATGGAAACGCCCACTGCCCGCTCCTCACCGACCACAACCATGCGCCTGCGCTCCTTCCGCTTCTCCGCCCCCGCCGTCCTGGTGCTCGCCGTGCTTGCACCCGCCACGGCGCCGACGGCCTCGGCCGTCACACCCACCGCGGACCTCGACCGGCTGGTGCTGACCATGGGTACGCAGAAGGAACTGGTGTTCGACAGTGCCGTCGAGCGCATCGCCATCGCCGACGAGTCGGTGGCCAGCGTCACCGTCGCGCGCCGCACGCCGGGCTCGCCGGCCGCGCGGCTGGTGATCACCGGCAAGGCGGCGGGCGGCACCTCCCTCATCGTGTGGGAGAAAGGCAAGCCCGCGGGCCGCACCTATGCCATCGAAGTTCAGCGCCGCACCGCCGTGCTCGAAGGCAGCAGCGACAGCCTGCCGGAGCACCGCCAGGCGCGCGAGACCGCGCTGGCCGCCTTCACCGACAAGGCCGCGCTGACCGACCGCTCCAGCGTCCAGGTCAAGAGCCACACCGTGCAGGTCGACGTGAAGGTGGTGGAGTTCAACCGCAGCGTGCTCAAGCAGGCTGGGCTCAACATCTTCAGCACGCGGGCCAACTCGCACGGTTTCAGCTTCGGCGTTTTCACGCCCACCTCGCTCAAGAGCACCACCTACAACAACGACGGCTCGCTCACCACCGACGCCAACAACCCGCTGTCGCAGGCCTTCAACCTTCTGTTCAACTTCGGCCGTGCCGGCATCGGCCTCAACGTGGGCTTCCTCGAAGGCAACGGCCTGGCGCGGGTGCTCGCCGAGCCCACGCTGGTGGCCCTTTCGGGGCAGAGCGCCAGTTTTCTGTCGGGCGGCGAACTGCCCATTCCGGTGCCGCAGGGACTGGGCACCACCTCCATCGAATACAAGCCCTTTGGTATCGGCCTGACGCTCACGCCCACGGTGCTGGCCGACGACCGCATCGCGCTCAAGGTGGCGCCCGAGGCCAGCGACCTCGACTATGCCAACGCGCTGAGCCTCAACGGCGTGCCCGTGCCCGCCATCACCACCCGGCGCGCCGACACCACGGTGGAGCTGGGCGACGGCGAAAGCTTCATCATCGGCGGCCTGGTCAGCCGCAGCACCACCTCCAACGCCGACAAGGTGCCGCTGCTGGGCGACCTGCCGGTGCTGGGCACCTTCTTCAAGCAGAACCGCTACCAGATGAGCGAGAAGGAGCTGGTGATCGTGGTCACGCCGCACCTCGTCAAGCCCATCGCCCGCGGCACCGACCTGTCGCCCTACCTGCCCGGCGCCAACGAACAGCGCGACGGCCCGGTGTGGCGCTCGATCTTCACCGGCAACGTGCCCGGCAGCACGAGCCTGCCCGGCTTCTCGCGCTGAGCCCTTCGTGAACGACGAGCGCACCATGAACGCCCCGCGCGACCGCTTTCCCGACGCTGGCAGCGCCACCTACGTGTTCGTGTGCACCGACCCGGCACGCGTGGCCTGGATGACCGACACACTGGCGGGCCAGGGCGTGGTGGTGCCCCTGCGCACTGGCGCGGGCATCGAGGAGCGCATCGGCATGCTGGCGCCGCAGGCCGTGCTGATCGACTTCGGCGGCGGCGGAGCCGAGGACGCGGCCGCCCTGCTGCAGCGCCTGCGCCGGGACTGGCCCGCGCTGCCCGTGGCCGCGGCAGGCCTGGCCACCGACCCCGCCGCCACGCTCGGCGCCCTGCGTGCCGGTGTGGACGACTTCATCGATCTGGCCGGCGCCGCCGAGGATGCGCAGGCCACGCTGCGCGCGCTGATGCAGCGGCGCGCCGCCACGCAGCGCACCGTGCGCGGCGGCACGATCGCATTGATGGGTGCACGCGCCGGCGTGGGCACCACCACGCTTGCCACCAGCCTGGCCCTGCTGCTGCAGGAGCAACTGGGCGGCCCGCCGGGCGCCGCACCGCGCAACGCCGCGGCCACCCAACGCCGGGGCGTCGCCCTGCTCGACCTGGGCCTGCCGGCGCGCGACGCCCTGCTCTACCTGGACACGCCCAGCGAGTTCAGCTTCGTGGACGGCGTGCGCAACCTGCGCCGCATCGACCCCACGCTGCTGCAGACCGCGCTGGCCCACCACGACAGCGGCGTGGCCCTGCTGCCGCTGCCCGCCAGCCTGGCGCAGGTGCGCGAGATCTCGCATGCCGACTCGGCCCAGCTGATCCGCCGGCTGGCCGACTTCTTCGACCTGCAGGTGGCTGACCTGGGCGGCTTCTCGTCGGTGGACTTCATCGCCCAGACCGCCCGCGAGGCCGACCGCGTGTGGGTGGTGTGCGACCAGAGCATCGGCGCCATCGTCTCCACCGCGGCGCTGCTCAAGGACCTCAAGGCCAAGGGCGTGGACCTGAAGGACTTCGCGCTGGTGGTCAACAAGTTCGACAGCCATGTGGAGCTCTCGGCGCGCGAGATCGCCGCGCGGCTCGAACTGCCGCTGGCCCATGTGGTGCCAGCGCGGGCCGCCGCCCTCAATGCCGCCGCCAGCCGCGGCGAGATGCTGGTGCGCACCGCGCGCAGCGATGCGTACACCCAGGCGGTGGCCGCGATGGCGCGCAGCCTGCGCGAGTCGCCGCCCGGCAGCGGCCAGGGTGTCCACGCGCCGCGCGCCGCATCCGCGACCGCGGGCCGCTGGCGCGCCCTGGGCAAGCAGATCGGCAGCCTGTGGAAGAAAGAGGGTTGAGCGCCATGTCCCCCGACATCCAGTTCGCCGACGACGACCAGGCCTTCGTCGGCTCCCAGCAGTTCCAGGACATCAAGAACTGGACGCACGAGCACCTGCTCACCCGCATCGAGGAGCTGGGCGCCGAATTCGGCCGCTGGTCGCGCGCCTCGATCCAGCAGTTCGTCGAGCTGGAGCTCGACAGCTTCGTGCGGCTGCAGCGCGTGCCGATCAACGAACGCGAGATCCAGCTGGTGGCCGACGCGCTCACCAAGGAGCTGGCCGGCCTGGGCCCGCTGGAGGACCTGCTGAACGACCCCGCCGTCGAGGACGTGCTGATCAACGGCCACAAGAACGTGTATGTCTCGCGCCGCGGCATCCTCACGCGCGAGCAGATCCGCTTCTCGGACGACGAGCATGTGCTGCGCATCGTGCGCCGCATCCTGGCGCCGCTGGGCCGGCGGCTGGACGAGTCGAACCCCATGGTCGATGCGCGCCTGCCCGACGGCGGGCGCATCAATGCCGTCATCGAGCCATTGGCGCTGGACGGCATGTCGGTGTCGATCCGCAAGTTCCGCAAGGACCCGCTCACGCCGGCCGAGCTGGTCAAGCTGGGCACCTTCGACGCCGGCATGTCACAGGTGCTGGAGATGGCGGTGCGGGCGCGCTGCAACATCCTGGTCTCGGGCGGCACCAGCTCGGGCAAGACCTCGCTGCTCAATGCGCTGACCACCTTCATCCCCGAGACCGAGCGCGTCATCACGATCGAGGACACGGCCGAGCTGTCGCTGGCCAATGCCCATGTGGTTCGGCTCGAAAGCCGCCAGGGCGGCTTCGATGGCGCAGGCCTGGTCTCCATCCGCGACCTGCTGCGCAACAGCCTGCGCATGCGGCCCGACCGCATCATCGTGGGCGAGGTGCGCGGCGCCGAGGTGATCGAGATGCTGCAGGCCATGAACACCGGCCACGACGGCTCGATGGGCACCATCCATGCGAGCTCGCCGCGCGAATGCATCTACCGGCTGGAGATGCTGGCCGGCTTTGCCGGCTACCAGGGCAGCGAGGTGAGCCTGCGCCGGCAGATCGCCAGCGCCATCGACTTCATCGTGCAGATCGGCCGGCTCTCGGGCGGGCAGCGGCGCATCCTGTCGCTGTCGGAAGTGACGGGCGTGAACGACAACGTGGTCGCCATGCAGGAGCTGTATCGCTACGAGCCGCAGGTCGGGCCCGATGGCGAGGAGCGCGACCGCTGGGTGTCGCTCGGCATCGCGCCGCACTCGCCCAAGATCGCACGCCTGCGGCAGACGATGGCCCGTTCCGCACCGGGCACCGCGGAGGGACGCCGTGGCTGACGCACCCCGCATCGGCCTGCTGCTGCTCGGCGCCCTGGCGCTGATGCTGGCCGCGGGCGGGCTGCTGCTGTGGCAGTGGGCGGCCACCCGCCAGAGCCGGGCGGCGACGGTGCGTCACCTGGGCGAGCAACTGGCCGTGCTCGATGCCGAGGCCGGCGCGCCGTCACGCGGGCGAGCGCCGCCGCCGTCCACGCCGGCCGGCGCCATGCCGCCGGCCTCGGCACCGGCCGACGGGGCGCTGGTCGACCCCTGGGCCACCCCCACCGACGCTGCCACCACGTCCAGCGCCGCCGGCACCGGACGCTTCGACGCGCTGATTCCGCCCTGGCTTCAGGGCGCCCTGTCGGCGCCGCAACTCGGCCTGGGCCTGCTGGCGCTGGCGATCCTGGTGTCGCTGGCGGGCATGCTGGCTGCGGCGCCCGGCGTCATCGCCGCATTGGCCGTGCTGCTGCCGCTGGCCGCCTTCGGCCTCTGGTGGCGGGTGCAGAAGTTCCGCCGCCGGCTGGTGGGCCAGCTGCCCGGCTTCATCGACGCGATGGTGCGGCTCATCACCGTGGGCAACTCCACGCAGGCGGCCTTCCAGCTGGCCATTCCGAGCGCACGCGAGCCCCTGCGGACGTACCTGGAGCGCACTGCGGGCCTGGTGCGCGCGGGCGTCGACCTGGACCGCGCCCTGGCGCAGACGGCCGACAGCGTGCGCGTGCAGGAGCTGCACCTGATGGCCGCCGTGCTGGGGCTGGGCGTGCGCTACGGCGGCCGGGCCGACCTGCTGCTGGAGCGGCTCGCGCACTTCATCCGCGACCGCGAGCAGGCCGACCAGGAGCTGCACGCGCTGTCGGCCGAGACGCGGCTGTCGGCCTGGATCCTGGGCCTGCTGCCGCTGATCGTCGGCGGGCTCATCGTCACCAACAACCCCGACTACTTCCTGCGCATGTGGCACGACGGCACCGGCCGCATGATGGTCCTCGGCGGCGCCGGCCTGCAGCTGCTGGGCGCGGCCCTGCTCTACCGGGTGGCGAGGCTGTGATGCCGCAGCATCTCAGCCCCACCCTGCTTGCCGCGCTCAGCGTGGCCGTGCTCGCGCTGGGCCTGCTGGTGCTGGGCGCCGCGCTCATCAGTGCGGAGCTGCGCCGCCTGCGCCACGAGCGTGCGCTGGACCGTGCCCTTGCCCACGGCGCCAGCCTGAGTCAGGCCGGCGATCCCAGCGCCCATGTTCCGCTGGGGGCGCCCGGCGTCAGCGACCTGCCCGTGCACTGGCTGGACACGCGGCTGGGCCGGGCCCTGGTGGCCGACGAGGACCGGCGCCTCATCGACCAGTGTGGCTTTCCGGCGGTGCGGGCACAGCTCATCTTTCTGCTGCTGCGTCTGGGGCTGGCGCTGCTGCTGCCGGTGGTGGTCTACATGGCGTGGGCGGGCAGCCAGCCGCCCGCGCGGGCCATCGCCGGACTGGCCTTCGGCTTCACGCTCGGCTTCATGGGCCCCAAGTGGCTGTTGGCGCGGCGCGCGGCCGACCGGCGCGAGCAGGTAGCGCAGGAGCTGCCGCTGTTCGTCGACCTGCTGCGCCTGCTGCAGGGCGTGGGCCTGAGCCTCGACCAGAGCCTGCAGATCATGGCCACCGACTTCCACCATGTGCTGCGGGTGCTGGGCTTCGAGCTGGGCATCGCCAACCGCCAGTACGCCCAGGGCCGCACCCGTGAGCATTCGCTGCAGCGGCTGGGCACGCTGCATCGCAACGAGGACCTGGCCAGCCTGGTGATGCTGCTGGTGCAGGTGGACCGCCACGGCGGCGCGGTGCAGGAGCCGCTGCGTATCTTCAGCGAACGGCTGCGCGAGCGCCGCCGCATGGAGATGAAGGAGCGCATCGGCCGCATCACCGTGAAGATGACCGTGATCATGGTCACCACCCTGCTTCCCGCCTTGCTGGTGGTGACGGCGGGGCCCGGCTTCCTCGCCATCATCCGTTCCGTCGGGAGTATGAGATGACATCCCAGATGACACCCCCCATGCCGCTTCGCGGCTCCCCCCTCTCCGGCGCCTTCGGCTTGGAGGGGGGCGCACCCGCAGGCCTGGCAAAGCCAGTTCCTGGGGGGCCCTGGTGTGGCCTGCTCCGCGGCCTTTCGACACGGGCCAATGCGGGCGCTTGTTGTCGCCGCACGAGAAAGGAGTCGCCCACGCACAGGATTTCCGTGATCGCCCTCAGCCTTCTCTGCCTGGGCCTCTCGGCCTGCGGCAGCACGCCGCGGTCGGACTATCCGGGCGCCGGCGCGGCGCGCGAGCGGCAAAACGCACAGGCTGCCGCCGATGCCGTGCCGGCCGGCGAAGGCGCAGGCGCCATCGACAGCGTGGGCACCTACCTGCGGCTGATCGAGCGCATGCAGCAGGACGGTCTGTGGTTCGCCTCGCTGGCGCATGTGGATGCGCTGGAGGCCCGGCACGGCGTGCTGCCGGCATCGACCCGGCTGCGCGCCGACGCGCTGCGGCAGACGGGCCAGGACGCGGCCAGTGCAGCGGCCTACCGGCGCCTCGTCGGCACGCCGCTCGAATCGGCCGGTTATCACGGCCTGGGCCTGCTGGCCGGCGGCCGGGGCGACTTCGCCGAGGCCGCCCGACTGATGGAACAGGCCCGCCGCAGCACGCCCACCGACGGCCTGCTGCTGAGCGACCTGGGCTATGCCCTGCTGCGCGCCGGTCGCACCGAGGCCGCCCGCGTGCCGCTGATGCAGGCAGCCCAGCTGCGTCCCGACCAGCCGCAGGTGCAGGCCAACCTGGCGCTGTATCTGCAAGCCAGCGGCCGGGCCGACCAGGCCAGCGCACTGATGGACGCCCAGGGCCTGCCCCCGGCGAGCCGCGAGGCGATCCGCCAGGCGGCACGCGATCTGGCCAGCGGCGCGAGCGCCGTGTCCACTGCGGACCTGCCGGCCGGCTTCGCCGCCGGCGGCCTGGCGCTGCGCACCGCCACCCGCGCCAGCCTGCCCCGTACCGCGACAGCCACCGCGACCGCCGCCGCACGCGGCGCGGACGGCGCGCCTCTCGCCCCCGATACCGGAAGGACGCCATGACGAAGACCACCCTGCTTTCCCTGCTGCTCCTGGGCACCGTCACCCTCGCACCGGCACGGGCCCAGACCCCGTCGGCAGCCAGCACCCCGCCCCCCTCCGGGAGCCGCCAGGTGATGCCCGTACAGGTCCAGTCCGTGCCCGCCACCGCCGTGCAGGCGCCCGCCACGTCCGCCCCGCCCGGCATCGTTGGCGCCACCGCATCGGCCGAGACACCCGCCGCCACCGACCAGGCCGCGCTGCCCGTCGGGGCGGCCACGCAACGCCTGCTGGCGCTGCAGCGGGACGGCACGCTGGCCTCGGCGACCCCGCGCCCCATTCCCGGCGAAGTGGCCCACCGCAGCTACGAGCGCTACCTGAGCAGCTTCAATCACCCGATCCCCGACCGGTACGGCTCCTCGGTGTCGGTGCGCCCCGGCGCCACCGGCGCGAGCACCTCCACCGGACTGGGCCGCTGAGCGACATTCGCCATGCCACGGCCGGCCCGACCCCCCACGCGCCCCCGACTGCGCCGCAGCGCATCGGTGCAGCGCGGCGTGTACTCGCTGGAGTACGCGATAGTGTTCCTGCTGTTCTTCGCACTCGTCTACACCATCGTCTGCTACGCGATCGTGTTCGGCTTCCGCTTCGGACTGCAGAACGCGGCGGAGGATGGCGCCCGCGCCGCACTGCGCTACCAGCCCACCCTGGCGGCGCGACAGGCCGCCGCCCAGACCGAGGCCACGCGCAAGGCCACGGGATGGCTGCCGGTCACGCCGAGCGTGGCCTCGCGCATCGTGTACGAGAACGGCAGCAGCTGCGACGCGCAGCTGGCCAACCGCTGCAGCATCGAGGTGACCGTGAACGCACCCGGCCTTCAGGACGTGCTGCCGCCCTTCCCAGGCTTCGCGTTGCCGGACGAGGTCGGGGCGCAGGCCCGCGTGCTGCTCGACGGGAGGTCGATGTGAGGCGTCGTCCGGTGACGGCGCGCGCCGTGCGCACAACACGCAGGACGCCGCGCGCGCAACAGCGTGGCGTGGCCGCCATCGAATTCGGACTGGTGTTCATCGCGCTCTTCATCGTGCTCTACGGCCTGGCCACCTTCGGCTCGGTGTTCTACACCCGGCACCAGATCACCCGCGCCGCCGAGGACGGGGCCCGCGCCGTGGCCATGTACAACGCGCCCAGCGAGGCGCAGATCCAGGCGGTGGTGCGCGGCTCGCTGGCGGTGCCGCTGTCCACCGCGACGGGTCTGGAGATCAGCGCCACCGCGGCGGCCGATCCGGTGGTGGTGACCGTGCGGTTTCCCTATCGCAGCAACGCGATCCTGCCGCTGCTGCCGCTGGCGGACCGCTTCATCCCCGATGTGCTGCAGGCCCGTGCCAGCGCGGCACGGCCCTCCTGAGGAACCGGCATGGGCCGACGCCGCCATCGCCTGCCCCACCGTTGCGGCCCGCAGCGCCAGCGCGGCTCGGTGGTGATCAATGCGACCCTGGCGCTCGCCGTGCTGATCGTCGGGCTGCTGGGCACCGAGCTTGGCTACCTGCTGCTGACCAAGCGCGATCTGCAGAAGGCGGCCGACCTGGCCGCGCTGGCCGGCGCCCAGCAGGTGCAGCCGGCCAGCTGCGTCAACGCGCAGCAGGCCGCTCTTTCCAACGCCAATGGCAGCGGATCGCAGGACACCCAGCGCAACCTGCCGCGCGAGTTCAGCCTGGCGGCCGGCGACGTGGAATGCGGCCATTGGGAAGCCACCGCGACCGATCCCTCGGGCCGCCGCTTCCAGCCCGGCGTGCAGCCCTTCAACGCCGTGCGCGTGGCCCTGCAGCGCACCCCGGCGGTGATGCTGCCGGCCCTGCCCGGCAATGCGGCCGCCCCGCTGGCGGTCGAAGCCATCGCGGCACGCCAGCAGCCGCAGGCGGCGCTGAACATCCGCAGCACGCTGCTCACCGTGGACTCGTCGCGGTCGGTGCTGCTCAACGCGCTGGTGGGCGGACTGCTGGGCGGCTCGCTCGACCTGGGCGTGGGCAGCTGGAACGGGCTGCTGCAGACCGATGTGCAGTTGCTGCGCTTTCTCGATGCGCTGGCGGTGGACCTGAACGTGGCCGCCGGCGACTACGACACCCTGCTTCGCACCGACGCCTCGGTGGGCGTGCTGCTGGGCGCGGCCATCACCGCCTTGCAGGCCGGTGGCGACACCGGCGGCACGCTCGATGCGGCCATCACCGCGCTGCGGGCGATCCAGGTCGCGGCCCAGGGCGCGGGGGCCCTGCCGCTGATGCAGTTGGGCGAACTGATCTCGGTGCAGAGCGGCACGCCGGCGGCCGGGCTGGAAGTGCCGGTGCAGCTGTTCCAGCTGGTCGAGGCGGTGGTGCAGGCAGCCAACAGCAAGAGCGCGGTGTTCGCCTCGGTGCCGGTGTCGCTGCCGGGCCTGGGCACCGTCTCGGTCAAGACCAAGGTGGTCGAGCCGGCACAGATCACGGCCATCGGCAATCCGGCACTGGCCCGGCTCGATCCGATGGGCGCGGACCGGATCTTCGTTCGCACGGCCCAGGTGCGCACGCTGGTGTCGGTGGAGCTGGGCGGGCTGCTCGGGACGGTGAATTCGCTGCTGGACACGGTCACCGGCCAGATCGCGCCGCTGACCAGCTTCATCAATGGCGTGCTCAACCTCAACCTGGTGGCGGCCATCGGCAACTTCCTGGGTGGCCTGCTCTGCCCACTGCTGGGCCCATGCCCGTCGGCAGAAGCGCTGTCGGTGCGCATCGCCCCCAGCCCGCGCATCGACCTGGGCCTCGGCGTGGGCGGCGGGCGAGCGTACGTCAGCGACTACAGCTGCACCGGCAGCGAGGCCAAGACGCTCACCGTGCCCGCGTCCACGGCGCTGGGCGAACTGCAGGTGGGCAGCTTCGGGGCCACCACGGCCGCGGCGGAAAACGCCTTCTTCTCCTCCTCGGAAATTCCGCAGACGGCGCCTGTCTCCATCCTCGAGCTCGGCCGGCGCACCGTGCGGCCGGACAGCTGCCTGCTCACGCTGTGCAGCGGCCTGCGCTGGAAGAAGGGCAGCGCCTGGGTGACCGATGCCAAGCAGGCGGACTTCACCCTGGAATCGGCCCTGGGCCTGCGCGCCGACACCACCGCAGCCGGCAGCAGCCAGACCCTGCAGTACGCCGCCCCGGCCGCGTCCGACCTGCCCGAGATCGATGCGGCCGCGCCGGCCTACCAGGCCATCTCCTCCACCGGCATCGTGGGCAGCCTGGCGAACACGCTGGCCAAGGTCGACATTCAGCCCTACCGCAGCACCAGCAGCGGCACGCTCGGCAATCTGCTGTTCGGCACCACGAGCCTGATCAACGGCCTGCTCGGCTCGCTGCAGACGGTCATCAGCGGCCTGCTGTCGCCGCTGCTCGATCCGCTGCTGGACTTCCTGCTCGACACGCTCGGCATCGACGTCGCCACCACCGAGGTCGGCGCCCGCCTGAGCTGCCGCCGCGGCGCCGAACTGGTGTTCTGAATCGCATGAGCGTCTCTCCCGCCTTCGACGAACTCGACCTCTACGTGTGGGAGGGCAAGGCCGACATCCTGGACCGGGTGGCGCGCTGCATGTCCAGCTTCGACGTGGAGGTGATCCGCGCCGACGACCGCTTCATGAGCCTGCCCGAGCGCGAGCAGCCGCTGCGCCCGTCGCTGGCCGTGATGAGCGTGACGGCCATCGATGGCGGCGGCCTGCCGCATGCCACCGAGCTGCTGCAGGGCATGCCGGTGATCTGGGTGGGCGCGAGCACCCGCGAGCGTGACCCGCGTAACTACCCTCCCGAGTACCTGCACGTCCTGCCCTACGACTTCACCTGCGCCGAACTGCGCACCATGGTCGCCAAGCTGGTGCGCCAGCTGCGCGCCCGCGCCGCCGAGGCGCCGGCGCCAGGCGAACTGGTGGCACTATCGGAGCCCATGAAGGCGCTGCTGGCCGAGGTCGACACCTTCGCGGGCAGCGACCATTCGGTGCTGGTGCAGGGCGAGACCGGCGTGGGCAAGGAGCGCGTGGCGCAGCTGCTGCACCATGGCCATCCCACCTACGGCAAGGGTGCCTTCGTGGCGGTCAACTGCGGCGCGATTCCGGACGGCCTCTTCGAGTCGCTGTTCTTCGGCCATGCCAAGGGCTCCTTCACCGGGGCCGTGCATGCCCACCGCGGCTACTTCGAGCAGGCCACCGGCGGCACGCTGTTCCTGGACGAGA
>NZ_CAJYES010000075.1 GCF_913773995.1 uncultured Pseudacidovorax sp. | reverse complement strand
CTCCCTCCCCCTCTGGGGGAGGGCAGGGGTGGGGGCCGCGGCATTCGACCGTGGCGCCGCGCTTGCAGCCGTGGCAGGCCCCCATCCCAACCTTCCCCCAGAGGGGGAGGGAGCAAAGGCTAGGCCGTTTCTGCGAACAGCTCGCGGCCGATCAGCATGCGGCGGACCTCGCTGGTGCCGGCGCCGATCTCGTAGAGCTTGGCGTCGCGCCACAGGCGCTCGACCGGGAAGTCCTTGGTGTAGCCCACCCCGCCCAGGGCCTGGATCGCCTCGCCGGCCATCCAGGTGGCCTTCTCGGCCGCGTACAGGATGGCGCCGGCCGCGTCCTTGCGGAAGGTCCGCGCATGGTCGGCCGTGTCGCAGGCGCGGCCCACCGCGTACACGTAGGCGCGGCAGGCCTGCCAGGTGCTGTACATGTCGGCGACCTTGCCCTGCATCAGCTGGAACTCGCCGATGGCCTGGCCGAACTGCTGGCGCTCGTGCACGTACGGAATCACCGCATCCATGCAGGCGGCCATGATGCCCAGCGGCCCGCCGGAGAGCACGGCGCGCTCGTAGTCCAGGCCGCTCATCAGCACCTTGGCGCCGTTGCCCTCGCCGCCCAGGATGTTCTCCTCGGGCACCTCGCAGTTGTCGAAGAACAGCGGATAGGTGTTGCTGCCGCGCATGCCCAGCTTGTCGAGCTTGGTGCCGGCGCTGAAGCCCTTGAAGCCCTTTTCGACCAGGAAGGCCGTCATGCCGCGCGCACCCATCTCGGGCTCGGTCTTGGCGTAGATGACCAGCGTGTCGGCATCGCCGCCGTTGGTGATCCACATCTTGCTGCCGTTGAGGACGTAGTAGCCGTCCTTCTTGTCGGCGCGCAGCTTCATGCTCACCACGTCGGAGCCGGCATTGGGTTCGCTCATGGCCAGCGCGCCGACGTGTTCGCCACTGACGAGCTTGGGCAGGTACTTCTTCTTCTGCGCCTCGCTGCCGTTGCGATGGATCTGGTTGACGCACAGGTTGGAATGCGCGCCGTACGACAGGCCCACCGAGGCCGAGGCGCGCGACACCTCTTCCATGGCGACGATGTGGGCCAGGTAGCCCAACTCGGTGCCGCCGAATTCTTCTTTCACCGTCATGCCGTGCAGGCCCAGACTGCCGAGCTTGGCCCACAGGTCGCGCGGAAAGAGGTTCTCGCGGTCGATGTCCGCGGCACGCGGCGTGATCTCGTGGGCGCAGAAATCGGCGATGGCCTCGCGCAGGGCGTCGATGGTGTCGCCCAGGCCGAAGTCCAGGCCGGGCAGGCGTTGTGCGGACATGCGTCGTCTCCGTGGAAAGTGTGCGAAAGCCGGTCCAGCTTACGCCTGGGGGATTCGCATTTGGCGACACAATGGTTGCAAATCCCGCCATCGACCGATGTCTCGGGTTATCCACTAGATGCCCTCTCCCCGCTTCCTCAAACCCCAGCGTGCGGCCACGCCGATGGCCTTCGTGCGAGCCATCGTGCAGGGCTATGCCCGCTATGGCGTGGACCCCGGCGCGGCCCTGCGCGCGGCACAGATCACGCCGCGCGAGCTGTGGCGGCCCGAGGCCCGCGTCACCGCGGCGCAGTTCGAGGCGCTCAACGAGCATGCGATGCAGGAGCTGGACGACGAGGCCCTGGGCTGGTTCAGCCGACGCCTGCCCTGGGGCAGCCACGGCATGCTGTGCCGCGCTTCGATCACCGCGCCGGACCTGGGCGTGGCCATCAAGCGCTGGTGCCGCCACCACCGGCTGCTGGTGGACGACATTGCGCTGCGGCTGGAGGTGGAGGGCGAGGTCGCCTCGGTGTGGATCGAGGAGCGGCGCCCACTCGGCAGCTTCCGTGAGTTCTGCCTGGTCTCCAGCCTGCGCTTCCTGCATGGCTTTGCCAGCTGGGCCATCGACTCGCGGCTGTGGCTGCAGGAGGCGCACTTTCCCTTCGACGCCCCCCCGCATGCGGATGCCTACGGGCTGATGTTCAGCGGCCGCATCCACTTCGGCGCGACGCGGGCGGGCTTTCGCTTCGACGCGCGCTACCTGGCGCTGCCGCTGCTGCGCGACGAGGCCGCCCTGCGCACCATGCTGCGCCGCGCCCTGCCGCTGACCGTGCTGCAGTACCGGCGCGACCGGCTGCTGGGCCAGCGCGTGCGTGAGGCGCTGCGCACCCATGGCGCGCAGGCCGCGACCGCGGAGGGCCTGGCGGCGCTGCTGCACATCTCCAGCCGCACCCTGCACCGGCAGTTGCTGGCCGAAGGGCTGAGCCTGCAGGGCCTGAAGGACGAGGTGCGCCAGCAGCAGGCCATCTAGCTGCTGCAGCGCACGGCGCGGCCGGTCAAGCAGGTGGCGCTGGCGGTGGGCTTTCGCAACGAGAAGAGCTTTTCGCGCGCCTTCCGGGAATGGACGGGACAGAGCCCGGGTGCGTTCCGGGCCGCGGCGGCGCAGCAGAAGCCTGAGGCCTGAGCGGCGCAGTCATCGCCTGGCCTCGGCCCCGCGCATTGAGTGCGCCCGGGCGCACCGGCACGCAAGCCCCCGGCGAACTACGCGCCCGCGGGCGCCGCGTACACCAGCACCTTCAAAGCCCGGTCGGCCGACACGTCCGCGAACGCCGCCGGATTGGCCACCCGCTCGACGAACTGCAGTGATGGCGCCAGCTCGCGCATCTGGTCCTGCAGGAAGGCCACGCCCAGCTCCGGCGCGTTGAGGCACAGCAGCGCATGGCCGCCCGGCGCCAACAACTCGGGCAGGCGGCGCATGAGCCGCGCATAGTCCTTGGTCGCCACGAAGCTGCCCTTCTGGTAGCTGGGCGGATCGACGACCACCAGGTCGTAGGGCCCGCCGCGCGTGACCTTGCCCCAGGTCTTGAACAGGTCGTGCGGCAGAAAGCTGGCGCCGCCTTCCACGCCATTGAGCCGGTGGTTCTGCTGGCCGATGGCGATGGCGCCCGCACTCATGTCCACATTGACCACGCGGCCCGCGCCCGCCTGCAGCGCCACCACCGAGAAGGCGCAGGTGTAGGCGAAGAGGTTGAGCACCGCGGCGCCCGGCCGGGCCGCGACATGCGCCCGCACCCAGCGCCGCCCCTCGGCCATGTCGAGGAAGAGGCCGTGGTTCTGGCCACGCAGCACATGCACGCGGTAGCGGGCGCCGTCTTCGCTCACCACATGCGGCTCGGGCACGGCGCCGGCCATCAGCCGCGTCTCGCTGCGACCCTCGTGGCGGCATTGGTAGACCCAGTTCAGCGGCTCGCCGGGCGCCACCTGCGACCAGCGGGCCTGCAACGCATCGCCCACCTGCGCGAGTTCGTCGTCGGCCAGCGGCCTGAAGCTGGTGAGCACGAAGACCGGCGGGTAGGCGTCCAGCGTCAGGTGTTCGCAGCCGGCGTACAGGCCGCCGCGGCCGTGGAAGATGCGGTGCGCGTCGGCGCCCGGTTGCAGGTGATGGATGGCATCGAGAAGCGCTTGCATGGGGCGAGGGTGCCACGAAAACGCCTTGCTTCCGGCGCGGCCCCGCGGCGCATCCGAGGCCGGCGCCGTGCACCGTCCGTGCTGTACGACGGGCGCGACCCCGCCCGCTCAGGCCGCGCCGCTCGCGCCCAGCGACGCGGGAACGACCGGCGCGGGCACCTCGACCACCTCCACCCGGCCGGCGAGGTCGGAGGCCGTCCAGGCCGAGAGGCCGCCTTCCAGCACGCGCACCCGGGGCAGTCCGGCGGCCATCAGCACGCGCGCTGCCGCGACGGCCGAGGCATCGTCCGGGCAGTCGCAGAACACCACCAGCTCGCGGCCATCGGCCAATGGGCCGAGTGCCTGCGGAAGCTCTCGCAGCGCGAAGCCGACCGCGCCCGGAATGGCGCGCGGGTCGATCGCCCGCACCGGTTCGCCCCGCATGTCGAGCACCGTCGGCGCATTCCCCTGCGCCAGTGCGGCGCGCAGCGCATCGACGCTGATGGTCACGATGTCGTCGGCACGGCGGGCCATCCGGCGCTGCTGGTAGCGCCACAGCAGAAAGGCCACCAGCAGCACGCCGCCGAGCACGGTGGCGGCCAGCCCCACGTTGGCGAGCACCGCCAGCACGTCGCGGATGGCGGCATGGAACACCGCCCCCAGCAGCAGGTAGCCCAGCGTCCAGACCAGGGCGCCGGCCGTCTCGAAGGCCAGGAAGCGGGCGTTCGACATGCCCAGCGCGCCCGCCATGGGCGGTGCCACCACCGACACGCCAGGCACGTACTTGGCCGCGATCAGCGACAGGCCGCCCCAGCGGCCGAGGATCGCTTCGCTGCGCGAGACGCAGGTGTCGGCCGAGAGCGAAACGCGGCACAGCAGCCGCATCACGGCATAGCCCCAGCGCCGCCCGGCCAGGAACCAGGCGCCGTCGCCCAGGATGTTGCCCAGCAGCGAGGCGAGGACGATGGCCACGGCATTCAGCGCCGAGCCGCCCATCGCCAGGCCACCCGCCACCACCAGAAACGGCACGGCCGGGACCGGTGCGCCGAGCCGCGCAGCCAGCGTCACCACCAGGACCACGGCGGGGCCCTGGGTGGCGAGCAGCGAGATGAGGTCGTTCATGGCAGCTCCGCTATTCGGCTGTGCCGCTGGCCGTGGGCCGCGCCTCGGCGCGCGCCGCGGTCGAGCCGACGAGGCTCAGGTCGGAGAAGTACGCCAGGCCGTGGCCGTGCGTGTTGTCGGCATCGGCCGAAACCACCACCGCCGCCACGCCGGGCGTCGCGCCCTGTGCCTCGCTGCCGAAGGCGCGGCGGTAGTCGGCGAGCACGTTGCGGCGCTCGCTCACCCAGGCGCCGGGCTGGGCGGCGGGGCCGGATTCGAGCACCACCATCTGCATGCGCTTTGTGAAGGCGTTGACCAGCATCTGGCCCTTGGCCTCCTTGGCGTCCCACACGTAGCACAGGGCTTCGCTGGGTACGTCTTCGCCCGAGACGGTGCGCGCCGCCCCGAGGCGCGTGCGCTCCAGCAGCGGCAGGCGGTCGGCCGGGAAGTCGAAGAACACGCACAGCTTGGCCGCGCCATCGTCACCCGTGCGGGTGCGCAGGTCGGCGCCATCGACGAACTGATCGACGCGCCAGCGCCAGCTGAGCACCGTCGACTCGTTCAAGGGCACCTGCACGCGGTGCGACAGCAGGCCATAGGAATCGTTGGCCTCGACCTTGAGGACGCGGCGCCCGTCTTCCGAGACGACGTCGAAGTGGGTGGGCGTCTTGTTGGGCAGCGTGCTGAAGTGCCAGGGTGCGGGCGGGACCGCGCCGGCGGCGGTCGAGAAGGGCGTCAGCGCATTGGGCTCCTGCGCCTGCACCAGCGGCGCAGCAAGCGCCAGGGCCAGCCCGGCACCGACGAGCAGGCCGGCGCCACGGCGGGCAGAGACGAAAACGGAAGCGATGTGCATGGACGGTCCCCGCAGGTGACGCCTCGCGCTCGGGTGGCGACGAAACGGTAGGGAACCGGTCGCGCGCGGGCAGCCGAAAGTGTGCCGCAGGGACGCCCGCCGATAAATCCTGCAAAAGGAATTACTTTGTCTCCCGCATGGGGACAATCCGCCGCCGCTCGCGCCCTTTCTTGGGGTGCGGTAGGCATCAATCCGTCAGCGCGCGCCGGCTCTGGTCAAAGAGGTGCGGGGACCGGGCACCGCGCCGGCCATCAAGCGGGGGAGGTCTCGCCTTCGCGCAAGGCGGTCTGCAGCGCGCGCGTGCCGCTGGCCAGTGCGGCTTCGTAGCTGTCGGCCGGCGATTCGCCCTCGCGCACGGTGCGCATCGGCTGGCCGTCGGCGTCGGTCTGCTGGAGCTTCCAGACGAAGGCGCCGGGTTGCGGCTCCTCCACGATGAGTTTGAGTGCAGGATGGGTCATGCGCAAACCGTGATCCTCCCGAAGCACGGCAGGCTGTCAGCCGCGTCCTACGCAGCTGTCGGTCAGACCAGCAAAGCCGGCGGCGGGCGGCTGAGCCCGCCGCCGCCCGGCCTCAGCCCTTGGCCGGCTGGATCGGCACGTAGAACTCGCCGCCGCCTTCGCGGAACTCGCGCGACTTGTCGGCCATGCCCTGCGCGGCGTACTCGCGCACTTCCTGCGTGATCTTCATCGAGCAGAACTTGGGCCCGCACATCGAGCAGAAGTGCGCCACCTTGCTCGAATCCTTGGGCAGCGTCTCGTCGTGGAAGTCGCGGGCCGTGTCCGGGTCCAGGCCCAGGTTGAACTGGTCTTCCCAGCGGAACTCGAAGCGCGCCTTGCTCAGTGCGTCGTCGCGCGCACGGGCGCCGGGGTGACCCTTGGCTACGTCCGCGGCGTGGGCCGCGATCTTGTACGCAATGATCCCCTGCTTGACGTCGTCGCGGTCGGGCAGGCCCAGGTGCTCCTTGGGCGTCACGTAGCACAGCATGGCCGTGCCCATCCAGCCGATCATGGCCGCGCCGATGGCCGAGGCGATGTGGTCGTAGCCCGGGGCGATGTCGATGGTCAGCGGACCCAGCGTGTAGAACGGCGCCTCGTGGCAATGCCTGAGCTGCTCGTCCATGTTGGCCTGGATCATGTGCATCGGCACATGGCCCGGGCCTTCGATCATGGTCTGCACGTCGTGCTTCCAGGCGATCTGCGTCAGCTCGCCCAGCGTGCGCAGTTCGGCAAACTGCGCCTCGTCGTTGGCGTCGGCGCCGCAGCCGGGGCGCAGGCCGTCGCCCAGCGAGAAGCTCACGTCGTAGGCCTTCATGATGTCGCAGATCTCCTCGAAGTGCTCGTAGAGGAAGCTCTCGCGGTGGTGCGCGATGCACCACTTGGCCATGATCGAGCCACCGCGCGAGACGATGCCCGTCATGCGCCTGGCCGTCATCGGGATGAAGGGCAGCCGCAGCCCGGCGTGGATGGTGAAGTAGTCCACGCCCTGCTCCGCCTGCTCGATCAGCGTGTCGCGGAAGATGGCCCAGGTCAGGTCTTCGGCCACGCCGCCCACCTTCTCGAGCGCCTGGTAGATCGGCACCGTGCCGATGGGCACCGGCGAGTTGCGCACGATCCAGTCGCGCGTGGTGTGGATGTTCTTGCCCGTGCTCAGGTCCATCACGTTGTCCGCGCCCCAGCGGATGGCCCACACCAGCTTCTCGACCTCTTCCTCGATGCTGGAGGTGACGGCCGAATTGCCGATGTTGGCGTTGATCTTGACCTTGAAGTTGCGGCCGATGGCCATCGGCTCGACTTCGGGGTGGTTGATGTTGGCCGGGATGATGGCGCGCCCGCGGGCCACCTCGTCGCGCACGAACTCGGGCGTGATGATCTTGGGGATCGACGCACCGAGCGGGTTGCCCGCCACGCGGCGTGCGCGCTCCTCGTCGGCCAGGTACTCGGCCATCCATTCGCGGCGGCCGTTCTCGCGCAGGGCCACGTACTCCATCTCGGGCGTGACGATGCCGCGGCGGGCGTAGTGCATCTGCGTGACGTTCATGCCGCTCCTGGCGCGGCGCGGCTGGCGCTGGAGCGCCGCGGCCTCGGCGCGCAGCTGGGTGATGCGCTCGTGCTCCTGCGGGGCCTGCTGCTCGGCATGCTTGGCACCGTCGTCCAGCGCCTGGCGGATGCGGCCTTCGTAGCTCTCGGTGTCGCCGCGCTCGTCGATCCAGGCCGCGCGCACGCCGGCCAGGCCGCGGCGCACGTCGATCTCGGCGTTGGGGTCGGTGTAGGGGCCGGAGGTGTCGTAGAGCGACACCGTCTCGCCGTTGGTCAGGCGCACGTCGCGCACCGGCACCTGCAGGTCGGGCCGGCTGCCGGCGATGCGGCCTTTGATGGAAGCGGGAAAGGGCTCACGCGTCAGCGCGAGCAGATGGGCGAACTTGTCGGGGGCGTTCATGGGGCGGACTCTCCAAAGCACATGGGTGGATGGATGCCCCGCCATCGGCGCCAAGGGGGATGCGAGTGGGCCCGGCCCCGCCGATGGATCGACGGACGGATGGACGGACACACGCGCCTTGGCGCTGCAGCTCTTCTTACGCTGGTACTAACCAGATCAAGTTCGCGGTTCCGGCGGTCAGGTCCGCCGTCTCAGCACGCCATACGTGCACCCCGGAGCGGGGGCGATTCTAGGCGCGGGGTGGATGATGTGGGGCGAGCGTCCGCCGCTGGGTGAACCATACGGTTGAGCGGACGCTTAGGCGGCTTGTTCAGACAATCGGGATCGCTGGGCCATGACAGACCAAGGGCGAACAAATAGCGTGACGTTGGTGGATACGCTGCGTGGTCCAGCCCGTTGTGACGATACAAGTCGTAGTTGCTGTTCCTGCGAACTACACGCGTTCGTTCGACGATCCAAGAAGCGCAAGTAAAGCCGTCCCGCAGGGACAGCTAGGCACTCCTACTGGTAAAGGACAAAAATGCCTTTTGATCAGCCATCCCTCTCAGCGGCCCTGACCAGTCTTTGCAGAGAACAAATATGCCTAGCAGGGCAAAGATATACGCCCGGCGTAGATCCACGAGCGCCTAATCTTCGGATCGCCGCGTTATCCACCGCCATCGACAACATCTCATGTGGCGATCCTGCGAGACGGCGCTTCCAGGCGGTCCTCGATGATTTCGGCGAAGCATGGAGCCATGCGAAGAGTCATAGCCAGCGACGAGCGGACATCGACCAAATTTTTGAGACAGCCAGCATTTCACTCCCAGCAATGATGAGCCGTCTGCGTTCGCGTGATGCCAACGCTGGCGAGGAGTGGGTTGCACGCCTCACCCAGATCGAAGTCAGATTGCTGGAGGACGTCGCCCATTGGCGGGCCGAGGAGGCCAAACTTGCGCCGGACGAAAGTTCTTCTGCCGCGCGCAACGCTGCGCGCACCAACTTGAATGCTATCAGCCGCTGCCTGAGCGTCATTCGTGACGAGACAGAATACGCCAAAAGCGCCTCGTTCAAGCTGCTTTTCGACCCCAGCCTCCTAATTCGTGGTGAGTGGGGCACTGGCAAAACGCACTTTTTGTGCGACGTCACCAGCGAACGGCTTGCTAACGGGTCTCCAACAGTCTTAGTGCTAGCAAAGAACTTCGAGGGTCACGTACTTGCAGATTTATGCGCACGTCTAGGCGCACCAGCATCGATCAATGAAAGGTTTGCCGAGCTGGAGGACGCTGGTCGAGGAGCAAAGGGTCGGACTGTCTTCATCGTCGATGGAGTAAATGAGGGACGAAGGCGCGAGTGGCGGCAAGCGATCCGCACACTGCTATTACTTGTCGCCGACCATCCCAACGTCGGGTTGGTCGTGACGTGTCGGACGCCGTTTGAGGCAATGGCCATTGAGAAGACCGACCTGGAGAAATTTCACCGCCTTCGGCACTCTGGCTTCGACGACCAGGAGTTCGATGCACAGGCAGCCTTCTTTCAGTATTACCAACTACCGCTCCCTGAGGTTCCGCTGCTGGATCGCGAGTTCTCTCGCCCGCTTACGCTGAAGCTCATTTGCCAATCGCTACAAAGCCTTTCGGGCAAGAAGCTTGCGAAAGGGTTTGCGGGGATTGCCTCCGGACAGCGGGGAATGACGTTCGTGTTGGAGTCGTTCGTC
Organism: uncultured Pseudacidovorax sp.; assembly: GCF_913773995.1. Lineage (GTDB taxonomy): Bacteria > Pseudomonadota > Gammaproteobacteria > Burkholderiales > Burkholderiaceae_C > Xenophilus. The sequence continues at coordinate 39,510 of NZ_CAJYES010000075.1, read as the reverse complement.
AATCGCGTTGCGCAGCCGATCGAGCGAGCCTTCGGGCTGCAAGATAAAGGATGTTGGATCTTGCTGAAGGGAGACGACCGGCTTGCCGACAAACGGGTTTCCGGCTTCGCACCTTGTATGGCAGCGAAATTCCGCGGTTATGTCCTCCCGTCAGAGGCTGACCGAATCATTGGGGCAAGCGCACCTGCGTTACGCCCTGTTCAACGGCGCCAGCTTCTGGAAGCGATGCGAACAAATGGGCTCATCGAGGAGGACGTCATCTGGTACTCAACTCGGTCCGGACAGTACAAGTCTCGATTGGTGTATCGGATGCCTTATCAACGGTTCAGCGATCATTTGATCGCTAGGCACCTGCTGAAGGCATACCTGGATACGTCCACCCCCGCGGCCATCAAAAGCAGTCTTGCAGCCACCTCCCCTCTCGCGAGGGTCTTCCGGCTGACTGATCCAAATTTCGGCCAATACGCAGAGCCTGGGTGGGCGCAAGCCCTGATCACTGAATTCCCAGAGCGCGTAAGGACCAAGCTCCCTCCCAGGCAATGCGAGCTTCTTTTCTTACTGCCAAGGGAAACACAAAACCTCGACGCGTATTTCGAGCCGTTCATTGAGGGACTGTTCTGGAGAAATCCGACCGCATTCACCGAGGGCACGCGGTTGGTCATCAACCATTACTTGAGCGCCGATTCGCGGGCCTGGGAGCGCGTCGTAGACGCGTTGGCCGCGGTCGCGACAAAGCCCGATCATCCCTATCATGCCGAGCGACTGTACAAGTTTCTGTCGCGCTTTCCCATGGCGGACCGCGACCTGCGCTGGTCAGAATACTTGCGACGTAGATATGCCTCGCCGACGATTCATCGGCTGCTGACGTGGGCGGAGAAGCTGGATGCCGTGACAATGACGCGGGCCACAGCCGCCGAACTTGTTGTGCTGTTTTCTTTGGTCCTAACTACGGTTGTTCGCGCCGACCGCGACTTGGCGACCAAGGCACTCGTGCTAATCGGAGAGCAATATCCGGACGTATTGTTCTCCCACGCTGTGAAATCCCTAGACTTCAACGACCCATACCTGCCAGAGCGAGTGCTTGCAGCCGCTTACGGTACGACCCTCTCTTTAATCGATTCAAAGAATGCGTCATCTTTTCGACCGCAGCTTGGAGACTTGGCGCAGAAGCTTTATCGGCGAATGTTCGCTCCGCGAGCGCGCTATGCAACGCACCACGCCCTTATGCGGGACTACGCGCTTGGCATCATTGAAGTTGCCCACCGAGCCGCGTGTGTAAAGTTGCCGAAGACGGCTACCCGCCACCTAAGTCGGCCATTCCCGAACACTCTGTCGCGGTTCGCTAGCGACGGGAAGCCTGACGCGTCGATCCAGGATGCCATCGGCCACGCCATCCAGATGGATTTCGGCAACTACACGATCGGCTCTCTAATACCCAATAGGGCGAACTATGACGAGACGAAACCTGAGTACGTACAAGTACGAGCAAAGATCGAGCGCCGCATATTCGACCTAGGATATCGAGACGAGCGATTCAAACGCTTAGATTCCGAAATCGGCCAAACCTCCTGGAATGCCCGCGACGAAAACAAGGTCGACCGCTACGGGAAAAAGTACTCTTGGATCGCATACTTTGAGATGTGGGGAGAACGCAATGCGCACCGAAAGCTACCGGATTGGCGCCAGGACGTCCGGCCTGCCGACTGTGGGGCAGATCCCACTTTTCCCAAAGCGCCGCCCGACTGGACACCGCCTTTGCCGGACCTATTCGGGTCACCTGCTGCGAGCACTGAGGACTGGGTTGCAGGCGGCTACACCCCAAGTTGGCAGTCCCTCCTGGTGGTCCCGGAAATCAACGGACACCAAGGCGATTGGGTGCTCGTTGAAGGATTTGTCCAAGGGACTGATGCTGCTCATGACCGTGAACTGTTTGCTTTCCTGCGAGGCGTTTTCGTTGCCAAGAAGGATGTAGACACACTTCGCTCGAAGTTCATGTCGATTGATTACCCTGGAAATCACAAGATCCCAGATGGAGCCGATGAGTATTACTTGTTCGCTGGCGAACCAGGTCACCGTCACAACTTTGCGCAGTCTCTTCTAAACCGCAATGATCGATACCGCCGGCAACTGAGATGGGCGTTCGAAAACTATGAGCAGGACTTCAGCGTCGGAAAACAGCAGTCGCTCACCATTAAGCGCATTTCATTGCCAGATGCAGCAACTGGCGACCAAGAGGGTTCTGTTCTTGAATTCAAAATTCCCGTCACCCGCCATATTCCAGGTGTCAAAATTGAGCTACCCTCCATCGGGTTCAGATGGGAGTCCTATCACTCCCCGCATAACACTGTCTCAGGATTCGACATTCCCGCGCCGAGTCTAATCCAGCGCCTTGGTATCTCTTGTCGAGACCGTGGAATCGACTTCTTCGATTCAAGTGGACGGCCCGCCACACTCTATCGGCGAGCAGGTGAGGGCTATTTTGGCAACAAGCACCAGTTGTTCTATATTCGGGCAGACCTGCTTCGCCATTACCTAAATGAAACCCGCCAGGTTCTAGTTTGGTGTAATTGGGGCGAGCGTGATTGGCTCAAAAAGATGGACGGGCCTAAATTGCTACGCACCGAGGAGAGACAGCGTGTCTTTCAGACTTACGCACATATTCATCGGGCGTTTTCTCAATGGTCGGCCAAGGACTGCGTCGTCATGTAGGAATTGATGAGGCGTTACCGCTCCACATACCGCGGTCCCAGAGCGCTCAAATCAGCGCCTTACTGCCATCTTCGCCCTGTGACGCTGGCACCAACTACGCAGCAGGCAAACACAGCTCACCCCCTGGAGCCCCGCCAAATGCTCATTCACCATCGCAATGAATGTCCGCAGACGGTTCAGCCGCCGCAGGTCGCGGTAACCCATCCAGATCTCCCGGGCGGGCGGCTCTTCCGGCAGGCTCAGCCGGCGCAGGCCGCCCAGCTGCTTGCCCATCACCTGGGGCAGCACGGCGATGCCGATGCCCTGGCTGCTTATGCGAGCTTGCACGTTGCGTTGTTGGACGCCAGCAGCGGCCGGGCATTGGGAAAGCGGCTCTTCAGCCACGCGATGTCCGGGAACTGGCCGGTCGAGGTGTCGTGCGTAATGAGCCGAAAGCCGGCGCCATCGCCGAGCACCGGGTCGGGTGAGGCTGTCGCGACGTGGACGCTGTACGGCAGACGCACCAGCTTGCGCTGCACCACGTCAAGCTCGTGAAGGGGGACGATCCGGAACGCGATGGCGGCCCCCCGCTGCGTCAAGGGGAACAGGCGCCTGTCCGTCGCACAGCGGCCACCGCGCACATCGCCGCGGCGAAGCCCCCTCCGGGTAACTGCTGACCCCCCACCCCCCCTTCCCCCCTAGCATCCCCAAATCGCTCACATATTAGTGATCTGCCACCCGAGCGACGCCCCAGGCAGTCACGACTCAGGAGACAGACATGGTGAAGCTACTTCGTTACGTCCTCGCGGTCGCGCTGTCCGTGGTCGCGGGGGCCGGCCTGGCCCAGGAGGCCTATCCGTCCAAGCCCGTGCGCATCCTCATTCCCTACGCCCCCGGGGGCGGCGTGGATGCCGCTGCCCGCCTCGTGGCCCAGTCGCTGGGGACAGCGATGGGCCAGAACTTCGTCGTCGAGTCCAAGCCCGGCGGCAACACCGTGATCGCGGCCGAGGCCGTGGCGCGCGCGGCGCCGGACGGCTACACGCTGCTGCTGACGGGCGGCTCCACCATGACGCTGCTGCCGCTCACGCAGGCCAAGCTGCCCTTCGTGCCGCTCAACGACTTCGCGCCGGTGGGGCAGGTGTCGCGCCTGCCCTACTTCCTCGCGGTGTCGGCCACGCAGCCCTACAAGAGCGCGAAGGACCTGCTCGCCGACCCGAAGGCGCGCGACGGCGCGCTGGCCTATGCGAGCAACGGCATCGGCTCGATGGCGCACATCGGCACCGAGATGCTGATCCAGCGCGCCGGCGCCAAGATGATCCACGTGCCCTACAACGGCTTCACGCCCGCCATCGCCGATCTGGTGACCGGGCGGACCGTGATGGTGATGGCCGACCTGGCGCCGCTCAACGCGCAGATCCAGGACGGCAAGCTGCGCCCGCTGGCCGTCGCATCCGAGAAGCGCTCGCCCTTTCTGCCGGACGTGCCGACCCTGGCCGAGGCCGGCTTTCCGGGCACCGAGTTCGAGGTGTGGCTCGCGCTCTACGCGCCGGCGAAGACGCCGCGGGCCGTGGTCGACAAGCTGTCCGCCGAGCTGAACAAGGTACTCGCCAACCCCGGCACGCGCGAGGCCTTCGTGCGTCTGGGCCACGAGGCCGACTACGCCGCGCCCGATGCCGTCCGCAAGCGCATCCAGGCCGAGCAGAGCGCCTTCGCGCCGGCCGTGCGGGCCGCTGGCCTCGCCGCGCAGACCAACTGACCACGCCCCATGGAATTCCAACGCTCCCCCGACGACGACGACACCACCGCCCACACGGCCTCGCATCATCTGCTGCAGGCGCTGCTGAACCACGGCGTCGAATACCTGTTCTGCAACCTGGGGACGGACCACGCGCCGCTCATCGAAGAGATGGCGCGGTGGCGCGAGCAAGGGCGGACGTTGCCCCAGGTGGTGCTCTGCCCGCACGAGAACACGGCCCTGCACATGGCCGGGGGCTACGCCATCGCCACCGGCCGCGGCCAGGCGGTGCTGGTGCATGTGGATGCCGGCACGGCCAACTCGGCCATGGCCATGCACAACCTGTTCCGCGCGCGCGTGCCGGTGCTGCTGATGGCCGGCCGCGCGCCGGCCACCACCTTCAACCAGGTGGATGGCGGGCGCGACACCTATGTGCACTTCGTGCAGGAACCCTTCGACCAGGGCAGCGTGGTGCGCCCCTACGTCAAGTGGGAATACACGCTGCCCTGGCCATCGATGGCCGCCGAAGTCATCGCCCGCGCGCACTCGGTGATGCAGAGCGATCCGCCGGGCCCCGTGTACCTGATGCTGCCGCGCGAGATGCTGGCCGCGCCCTGCCCGCCGCAGGAGCTGCATCCTTTTCCGGCGGCCAGCCATCGGCCCGTCAAGGCCGGCGGCACGCATCCGGCGCCGATCCAGCAGATCGCGGAAAAGCTCGTGGCCAGCGAAGACCCGCTGCTGGTCACCGCCTATGCCGGCCGCCATCTGCGCACGCCCGCCCTGGTGGACGCGCTGGCGCGGCTCATCGGCATGCGCGTGTGCGAGTTCAACAGCGTGCACCTGAACATCCGCCGCGACAGCCCCTGCTTTGCCGGCTACCTGCCTGGGCCCTTCGCAGAGAAGGCCGACGTCGGCCTGATGCTGGACGTCGACGTGCCCTGGGTGCCGAAGACCACGCGCGTCAACCCGAACGCCTGGTGGGCGCAGATGGACCTCGACGCCATCAAGCGCGACATGCCGATGTGGGGCTTTGCCACCCACGCACGCGTCGAGGGCGACAGCGAACTGCTGCTGGCCCAGCTGATCGACGCCGTGAAGTCGCTCGCCACACCGGCCTTCGAGGCACGGGCGGCCGAGCGGACGAGGAAGCTCGAACGCGAACATGCCGAGCGCCAGCGCAGGATCGACGCCGCGGCGCAGGCGCCCGGCGAGCGCGGCGCCATCAACCCGGCCTTCCTGTGCGCCGCCATCCACCGGGCGCTGGACAGCCGCGACACCGTGATCAACGAAGGCATCCGCAACACGCTCACGGTGTTCGACCAGGTGCCCCGCAACGAGCCGGGCACGCTGCTGGGGCTGCCGGGCGGGGGGCTGGGCTTTTCGGCCGGCACGGCGCTGGGCGTCAAGCTGGCGCGGCCGGACGCCCGCGTGGTGCATTTCGTGGGGGACGGCACCTTCTACTTCAGCAATGCCACCTCCACGCTGGCCGTGGCGCGGGAGTACGGCCTGCCGATCTTCACCGTCGTGCTCGACAACGGCGGCTGGTCCGCGGTGAAGGAAGCCACCCTGCGCATGTACCCCAAGGGCCGGGCCTACGCGACGGACGAGTACGCCTCGGTGCTGCCCACCGGCATGGACTTCGCCGGCGTGGCCGAGGCGGCGGGCGCGCATGGCGAGCGGTTGGTCGATCCGGCCGATGTCGAGGCGGCCGTCGCCCGCTGCATCCGCGCGCTGGACGAAGGGCGCAGCGCCTTGCTGCACGCGCGTATCGCGCCGCTCTGAGGAGTGCTGAGCAAGGGGGCTCCAGTACCATCCGGGCGACCCGCAGGCCGCCCCATCGGGAGGCCGCCCGACCGAAGCCGCATCTTGACGAACAAGCCCGCCGCGCGCAGCAGCCAGCGTCGACCCTCCCCCGCCCCTTCAGCCCGCGCGCAGCCGCGGCGCAACCTTCCCCTGCTGCTGCTGCAGGTGCGTGCCGCCATCGTGGGCCGCTTCCGCCATGTGCTCAAGAAGACGGGGCTGACGGAGCAGCAGTTCCGCATCCTTCGCGCGCTCCATGTGCGCGGCACGCTGGAGCCGCGGGAGCTCTGCGCCATCTGCCATATCTCCAGCCCCAGCCTGAGCGGCGTGCTCGCGCGCATGGAAGGCATGGGACTGGTGCAGCGCGAGCGGCACCCGGACGATCAACGCCGGCAGCATGTGTCGCTCTCGCCGCGGGCCAACCAGATGTTCGCGGATGTGAGCGAGGACATGGAGGCCGTCTACCAGGAACTCGAAGCGGCCCTGGGCCCGGCCTTCGTGGACCAGATGTACGCCATGTGCGACACGGTGCTCGACGTGCTCAAGACCTCGGAGGGGCCACTGACGGCCGAGGACGACGCCGTCTGATGACGGCGCCGGCCTGCGCGCCGGCAGGCGTCAGGCGGCGGCTTCCGCCAGGTCCAGCTGCCGCTTTGCGGCGATCTGCCTGCGCACCGTGCTCCAGATCGTCCACACCAGCATTACCGCCGTCACCCCCAGCAGGCTGCCGCTGATCGGGCGCTCGATGAGCACCATCGGGTCGCCGCGGGACAGCAGCAGCGTGCGGCGCAGGTTCTCTTCGAGCATGGGGCCGAGGATGTAGCCCAGCAGCAGCGGCGCGGGCTCGAACTTCAGAACCATGAGCGCGTAGCCGACTACGCCCAGCACGGCCACCATGTAGATGTCGAACTCGTTGTTGTTGACGCTGTACACACCGAGCGCCACGAAGACGAGGATGGCCGGATACATCCAGGCAAAGGGAATGCGCAGCAGTGCGACCCAGATGCCGATGGTCGGCAGGTTCAGGATCACCAGCATGATGTTGCCCAGCGCGAAGCTCACGACCAGGCCCCAGAAGAGCGCCGGCTGTTCGCTGATCAGCATCGGCCCCGGCTGGATGCCGTGGATGATCAGCGCGCCCAGCATCACCGCCATGACCGCATCGCCCGGAATGCCCAGCGAGAGCGACGGCACGAAGGCGGTCTGCGCCGCGGCGTTGTTGGCCGACTCGGGCGCGCTGATGCCGGCGATGGCGCCCTTGCCGAAGGCCTTGGGGTCGCGGCCCACGCGCTTCTCGATGGCATAGGACATGAAGGCCGCGATGGACGGGCCCACGCCCGGCAGCGCACCCAGCGCCGCGCCGAGGGCGGAGCCGCGCATCATGGGCGCGACGCTCTCGCGGAACTCCGCGCGCGAGGGCACCATGGACTTCATCGACACCGGCTCGGGCTTGCGCTCCATGTCCGGCGAGTTGATGCAGCGCACCACCTCGGCCACGCCGAACAGGCCCATGGCCAGCGCCACGAGGTTGATGCCGTCGGTCAGTTCGATGATGCCGAAGTCGAAGCGGGCGACGCCCGAATTGACGTCGGTGCCCACCATGCCCATCAGCAGCCCCAGCACCACCATGGCCAGGCCCTTGGCCGCCGAGCCGATGCTCATGGACGAGGCGGCCACCAGGCCGAGCACCATCATCGAGAAGAACTCGGCCGGGCCGAACCTCAGCCCGATCTCGGCAATGGCCGGCGAGAACAGCACCAGCAGCACCAGGCCCGTCATCGCGCCGACGAGCGACGCGATGGTGGTGATGAACAGGGCCAGACCCGCCCGCCCCTTCTGGGCCATGGGGTAGCCGTCGAGGCAGGTGACGGCCGACGACGGCGTGCCCGGCAGGTTGAGCAGGATGGCCGCGGTGGAGCCGCCGTACTGCGCGCCGTAGTACACGCCCGCCAGCATGATGATGGCCGCCGTCGGCTCGATGTGGTACGTGATGGGCAGCAGCAGCGAGATGGCCGCCAGCGCGCCGATGCCCGGCAGCACGCCGACGACGGTGCCCAGCAACACGCCGAAGAAGCAATAGGCCAGGGTCATCGGCTCCATCGCCACCTGGAGCCCGAGAAGAAGGTTGTTCGCCAGATCCATGGGTCTTGCTTACCAGGGCCAGGTGGGGACGTTCATCTGCAGGCCGACCACGAAGATGAGCACGGTCAGGACAGCCACGGCCACGGAGACCATCAGCTTCTGCCGCATCGGGATGCACGCCGGGATCAGCGCCACCATCGACGTGGCCACCGAGGCCACCACCACGCCCGCAGTCTGCAGCAGCGCCGCGAACAGCACGATGCTGGCAGTAGCGGTCGCGAGGTTGCGCCACTGCACCTTGATGGGCGAACCCTGCCGCCACCACGCCGGCAACGCCACCAGCAGGCCCAGCAGCGCGAGCAGCCAGCCCAGGACGATGGGGAAGTAGCCGGGGCCCATGCGGCCGGCGGTGCCCATGGTGTAGCGGCTGGCATACAGGCCGAAAAATACGCCGATGACGACCAGGGCGATGCCGCCGACCAGGTCGTGCGTGTCTCTGTGCTTCATGGATTCCTTCGTTGCTTCGGCACTGCCAAAAATCGCGCAGTGCCGCCACCCTGGGGGGTGCCGAAGAATGTTAGGTCGCGCCCTTCGCGCAGCACGTGAACGTCACATTGCCGTTTGGCAAGCTTTCATCCGCCCGCACCGGTGGTCTGACGCCCTCAGGGCAGGCGCCCCACCCGCGGCTCCATCAGCACGCCGAGCGTCTCGCGCAGGCGCCGGATTCGCCGCTCGTTCTTCAGCGTCCTGCGCCCCCGCCCATAGATGGAGGCCTTGAGCACCAGCCGCAGTTGCTCACGCTGCAGCCGGCGTTTGAGCCGCCGCGCGCGGCGGCCGTAGTCGCGGCCGATGGCACGCCGGGCGCGCAGGCGTTCCAGCGGATCGCCCAGGCGCTCGCGCTCGTCGTCGGCCAGCAGGTCGCGCTCGGGCACCAGCGCCTCGGCCTGGGCATGCAGGTAGGCACCGGTCTCGCGCGTGGCGGCGCGCCAGATCAGGACCGCGGCCAGCAGCAGGGGCAGGCCCTTGGTCACCATCAGCAGGCTGACGCCCAGGCTGCTGTTGGGGAACCAGCTTTCGAGCCAGGGCGAATTCCAGACGAAGTGCATGGCCCAGGCCAGTCCGAAACAGGCCACGGCCACGCCCACACGCACCGGCCGGCTGCGCTCGGTGTGCCGCAGGTACCAGGCCACGCCATAGGCGGCCACCGCGCTGAAGGCGGCGTGGGTCCACAGGCCCGACAGCACGCCGCGGCTCAGCAGGTTCCACAACACCGGGTAGACCTGGTTCTCCAGCGGGAAGTTGATGGCCGCGCGCACGGTGTACGCCAGGTTCTCCACCACCTGGAAACCCAGGCCGGCCATGGCGCCGACGATGAGCACCGACAGCTCGGTGCGGAACTGCCGGCGCGCCATCTGCACCAGCAGCAGCACGCCCGCGAGCTTGAGGAATTCCTCGGTGATGGGGCCGGCCAGGGCCGGGCCCCAGGTGGCGGCGAACTCGGGCGAGACCTGTTTGGCCGCCAGGCTCTGGATGGCGCGGTTGGCCGGCGCCGCCAGCGTGGGCGCGGCCAGGCCGCCCCAGGCAAAGGCGAGGCCGTAGGCCGCGGGCCGGTGCTGCGCCAGCAGGTCCATGGCGCCGAAGGCGGCCATGAACAGGCGCGCATACAGCGCCCAGGCCAGCGTGGCCAGCAGCGCCGCCACCGGCACCACACGCAGGCCCGACAGGTAGAGCTGGCCCATGGACCACAGCCCGAGCAGCAGCAGCGCCACCATCAGCCAGAAGGCGGCGCGCCGCGGCTGGAAGAAGGGCTCCTCGGCCTCGAAGGCCTGCAGGCGCGCCAGGGCCTTGGGCTCATGGGCGGATGCGGGTGAAGGCGCGACCGGCACGACAAGCGGTCTCATGCGGCACCCAGGTCCATCGAGGCCAGCATGTCCTGCGCCTCGGTCAGCGCCTGCGCGCCGGCGTCGGTGTCCTGGTTGGGGCCGTAGAAGTCGACGGTGACGACGGTGGCACGCGCCTCGTCCATCACCAGCCACAGCCGGCCGCTCGTGCGCGCCCCGTAGTAGGCGAAGGTGGTGCCCTGCAGGCCCCAGTCGGTGAAGAAGCCCGAGGGCTCGCCTTCCACGCGCAGGCGGTAGCCGCGCTCCAGCAGCCGCTGTTCGCGCCGCAGCAGGCCGTCGGCGTCGCCATGCCAGGCGGCGGTCTGCACCGAAAAGCTGTGGCCGCTCTTGACCAGCACCAAGGACTGGCCGGGCCGCGAGCGGGCCACGTCCATCTGCCAGCCGGGAGCGGGCACGAAGCGGGCGGGGCCGATGGTGAGCGGCTGCCCCTGGGCCACGGCCCGCGCGCTCGGAGTGAGCTGGTCCCACAGCTGCAGCCCGCCCACGTACAGCACCATGGCGGCCGCCAGGGCGAGCGTGGCGGGCCAGGTGGACTGGCCAGGACGAGGAGCGGCGGGCATGCCGGCGATGCTGCCATGGCCGGACTGCACGGCGCTGACACGGGATGGCGAGGTCATGGCGACCGGCGTGCAACGCGCATGCCAGCGGCTGGGCGGGCGAGCATTGGGACGCCTGCGGTGCGAGCGCCCTTCGGAGCGGCCGGGCGGGCGCATCGGGAACCTCCGGCTTCGCCTGCGGTGCGAGCGCCCTTCGGAGCGGCCGGGCGGGCGCTCATCCCTTCTCGGTCTCCAAGTGCGCGTCGCAGCCTTTGCCCGCCGCGATGTAGCGCCGGGCCAGGCGCGCCAGCAGCGGGGCGGCGCGGCGCAGTGGGCGCGGCAGCCAGCGCTCGGGTTGCACGATCAGCCCGCAGCGGTAGACCTGCGCCTCGCCCTGCCAGACCAGCGCGGCGCAGGCGCCCTGCGTGCGCCGGCTGGCGACGATGCCCAACGGGCAGGGTGCATGCGCACAGCACACGCCGCAGCCGTTGCACGGGGCGCCATAGGGCGGCTTCTCCGGCGCTTCGGGCTGCAGGTGGATGACGCGATGGGGTCGGGGGTCGCCCATGGTGGCAGGGGCAAGGCGGCGAGGGCGGCGGCGCGACGGACGCGGGGCAGAGGCCGGGCTCAGCGGCCGGACCACGCGGCCAGCAGAGCGGGCAGCCGGGCCATGTCCTCGAACGTGGTCGCCGCGCCGACCGACAGCAAGGCCTGGCTGCCGCTGTGGCCCGGCCCGCCCGGGCTGTAGCCGAAGACGGTCGCGCCTGCGGCCACGCCCGCGGTGGCGCCGGTGACGGTGTCTTCCACCACGGCGCAGCGCGCGGCCGGCACGCCCAGGGCGGCGGCGGCGGCCAGGTACACGTCGGGATGCGGCTTGCTGCGCGGCGTCTCGTGGCCGCTGAAGATGCGGCCTTCGAGCAGGTCCAGCAGGCCGACCTTGGCCAGTTGCAGTTCGACCTTGCGCCGGTCGGCGCCCGAGGCGCAGGCGATGCGGCCGTCCAGCCGGTCGTGCAGCGCGCGCACGGCTTCCACAGCACCGGGAATGGCCACCAGCTCGCGCTCCAGCGCCTCGTTGCGGCGGGCCCAGAAGCGGTCGAGCCAGGCGCGGTCGATGCGCACGCCAGTGCGCTGGTAGATCAGCTCAGCCTCGTCCTTCACGGCCTTGCCGATGAAGACCTGCATCGCCTCTTCCTCGGTGATGGCCCAGCCCAGCTCGTGGAGCATCGTCACCAGCACGCGGTGGGTGATCGGCTCGGAATCGACCAGCACGCCGTCGCAGTCGAAGAGCACGGCGTCGAAGGGGAAGGGGGATGCGGCAGAGGACATGCGGGGCAGTCAGGCTGGGGAAAGGAAGACGACGGAAAGCCGGCGAGCATAGCCGCCGATGCCCCTCTGCGCCCCGCATGCACGCCCCTGCCCCAATGCCAGGCAGTTCATCAAAGTCCGTTCGGGCTGAGCTTGTCGAAGCCTGGCGCAAGCCCTTCGACAAGCTCAGGGCGAACGGGTTGTCTCAAGCTCAGGGCGAACGGGCTATCTGACTGGCATTGCGCCCTTGCCCCGCCGCCGCGCCCCTGCCCCGCCGCCGCGCCCGCAGACGACGGTGCGCCATCGTCAGCGCCGGGCCGGCACCTCGCGCTGCGGCGGGCCGTCGTAGGTGGGCTGGTACTGCCGCGGAATCGGGCCCTTGATGCGCACGTTCTGCGCGGTCTGCTCCCACGCATGCGCCAGCACGCCCACCGAGCGCGACAGGCAGAACAGCCCGCGCGCCAGCGGCGCCGGAAAGCCCAACTCGGCATAGATGACGGCGGTGGCGCCGTCGATGTTCATGGGAATGGGCTTGCCCTTGGTGGCAGACAGGCGCGCCTCCACCGCGCGGCCGATGCGGGCGAAGCGCCCGCCCACCTCGCCGGCCGCCGCGGCCTCGTCCACCAGCGCCAGCAGCGGCGCCGAGCGCGGGTCCACCGGATGGAAGCGGTGGCCGAAGCCCGCCACCACCTTGCCGCGCGCGGCGATGAAGGCGTTCAGGCCTTGCTGCACGGCGCGGTCCTCGTCGGCACCGGCATCGATGCGGGCGGCGATGTCCTCGTAGAGCTCCACCGCCTGCTCGCCGGCGCCGCCGTGCACGTCGCCCAGCACGTTGACGGCCGAGGCCATGGCGCTGTTCAGGCCCACGCCGCAAGTGGCGGCCATGCGGGCGATGGCGATGCTGGGCGCCTGCGGGCCGTGGTCCACGGCGGCCATCAGCGCGGCCTCCAGCAGCGCGGCCTGGCCGGGCGTGGGCAGGTCGCCGCGGGTCATCAGCCAGATCATCTGGGCCAGGCTCACCCGCTCGCGGATCAGGTCCTGGATCGGGTAGCCGCGGTAGCGGATGACGCCCGGCGACATGTCGATGATCGAGGTGCGCCACCAGTCCTCGGTGGTGCGGCGGGCATCGGGGGCAGGCTTGGCGCCGCCGGCGGAAGCGCCAGCCGGCAGGGATGCGGGATCGGTCATATGGCTTGTTCGTCTTGCAGTTGCGCGATCTCCCCGGCCGAGTAGCCGAGGCTGGCCAGGATCTCGCTGGAATGCTGGCCCAGCGTGGGCGGCGGCGTGTCGACGCGCGGCGCCTGGCCGTCGATCTTGAAGCCGGTGCGCACCACGCGGATGTCGCGGCCCACGCCCGGCACGTCGTCGAAGCGGCCGATCATGCCGCGGCCGGCCACCTGCGGATGCGCCAGCGCCTCGCCCACGGTGTAGACCGGCCCCGCCGGCACGCCGGCCTGGTTGAGCAGCGGCCACCAGGCCTCGGTGGTGCGCGCGGCCAGCGCCGCTTCGAGCAGGGCCTTGAGTTCGGCGCGGTGCTGCAGGCGGCCCTGGCGCTCGCAAAAGCGCGGGTCCTGCGGCAGGTTGGGCCGCTCCACCACGCGGCACAGGGCCTCGAACTGCTCCTGCTTGTTGGCGGCGATGTTGAGCAGCCCGTCGGCCGTGCGGAAGGTGCCGGAAGGGCTGGCGGTGAAGTTGTCGTTGCCCATGGGCTGCGGCGCGCGGCCGGCGATCAGGTGGTTGGAGACCACCCAGCCCATGGTCGCCATCACCGCTTCGAGCATGGAGACGTCGATGAAGGTGCCGCCGGTGCGCTGCCGGTCGGCCAGTGCCGCCGCGATGGCGAAGGCCGCCGTCATGCCGCCGATGGTGTCGGCCATGGGGTAGCCCACGCGGTAGGGCGCGTTGTCGGGCGCGCCGGTGATGCTCATGGTGCCCGACATGCCCTGGATGATCTGGTCATAGGCCGGCAGGTCGCGCAGCGGGCCGTCCTGGCCGAAGCCGGAGATGGCGCAGTAGACGAGCCGCGGGTTCTCGGCCAGCAGTTTGTCGTAGCCCAGGCCCAGGCGCTGCATCACGCCGGGGCGGAAGTTCTCCACCAACACATCGGCCGTGCGCACCAGGCGGCGCAGCACCTCCTTGCCTTCGCGCTTCTTGAGGTCGACGGTGATGGAGCGCTTGCCCGCGTTCTGCGCCAGGAAGGACACGCCCATGTGGCGGCGGTTGAGTTCGGGGTCGGCCCCCAGTTGCCGGGCCAGGTCGCCGCCCTGGCGGCTTTCCACCTTGATGACGTCGGCGCCCATGTGGGCCAGCTGGTGGCAGGCGAAGGGCCCGGCCAGCACATTGGTGAGATCGAGGACGCGGATGCCCTGCAACGAAGCACCCATCCTTCAATCCACCCGCGCGCCGGACTCGCGCACGGCCGTGCCCCAGCGCGTCTGCTCGCTCTTCATGAAGGCACCCAGCTCGGCCGGCGTGCCGCCGCGGGCCGCGCTGCCCTCGTCGCGCAGGCGGGCGATCACGTCGGGGCGCTTGAGCGCGACATTGGCCACGGCATTGAGCGCATCCACCGCCTCGGCCGGCGTGCCTGCGGGCGCCACCAGGGCCTTCCAGTCCTCGGCGACGAAGCCGGGGTAGCCCGACTCGGCCACCGTCGGCACGTCGGGCAGCACCTCGATGCGCTGGCCCGAGGTGACGGCCACGGCGCGCAGCTTGCCGGCCTTGACCATCGAGATGACGCTGGGCGGCGTGGCGAAATAGATGTCGGTCTGCCCGCCCAGCATGTCGGTGATGGCCGGGCCGGCGCCCTTGTACGGCACATGCATCACCTGGATGCCGGCGCGGCGCGCGAACATTTCGCCGGCCACGTGGCCCACCGTGCCGGTGCCGGCCGAGGCCATGGTCAGCTGGCGGCTCTTCGATTGGGTCTTGAGGTCGGCCAGCGTGTGGATGGCCGAATCGGCCCGCACCACCAGCACCACCGGCTGCGAGGCCAACAGCACCACCGGCGCGAAGTCCTTGGCCGCATCGAAGGGCATGCGGCTGTAGAGCGCGGGATTGATGGCCAGGTTGGCCGTCTGGCCGGCGCCGAAGGTGTAGCCGTCCTTGCGGGCCTTGGCCACGGCGTCCAGGCCGATGTTGCCGCCGGCCCCCGGCTTGTTGTCGATGACGAAGTTCCAGCGCGTGTCCTTGGCCGTGATCTCGTTGACCACGAGCCGCGTGAGCACGTCCGTGCCGCCGGCCGGCGGAAAGGGCACGACGATCTTGATGGGCTGGGTGGGAAAGCCGGCCTGCGCGGCGGCCAGGGCGCCGTGCAGCGCCAGCGTGGCGCAGAGCGCCAGACGGGGGAAGGTCTTCAAGGGGAGTCTCCTGGATGGCGGCTGTTCTGTTGCACAGAACTCAAATCCGTTAGACAGAACTCTAGGCCGCCTCATCCGCTTGGACTATCGGGTTAACCCTCGGCACATCCCGCGCAGGAAGGCCGGAGCGCGGGCATGTCACACTGCGCGCCGCTCCCGCGAACCGCCCCTTCTGCCCCGCTGCCGCCATGACCGACGACGACGCCTCCTCTCCCGCCGACGCCCCCGAGTCCAGCGGCGTGGCCGTGCTCGACCGGGCCTTCGCGCTGCTGGCCGCCTTCGACGCCGACAACCCGCGGCTGACGCTGTCGGAGCTGTCGCGCCGCACGGGCCTGTACAAGAGCACGGTGCTGCGCCTGCTGGGCGCGCTGGAGCACGGCGGCTTCGTGCGGCGCCTGCCGGACGGGCAGTACGCCATCGGGCCGCAGCCACTGCGGCTGGCGGCGGTGTACCAGCACTCCTTCCAAGTGGGGCATGTGATCGAGCCGCTGCTGGAGCGGCTCAGCGCCACCAGCGGCGAGACGGCCTCCTTCTACGTGCGGCACGGTCTGCAGCGGGTGGCCCTGTTCCGCGTGGAGCCGGCGCGCTCGGTGCGCGCCTCGGTGCAGATCGGCCAGGGCTACGCCATCGGCCAGGGCGCATCCGGCAAGGTGCTGATGGCTTTCGGCCTGCAAGGCGAGCCCGACCTTCCCGAGCTGCCGGAAGCCGACGCCATCCGCGCCCAGTTCTGGGCCACCTCCTGGGGCGAGCGCGACCCCGAGACGGCCTCCGCCGCCGCGCCGGTATTCGGCGTGGGCGGCGAGCTGCAGGGCGTGCTGGCCATCTCCGGCCCGCGCCAGCGGCTCGAACAGGGCGACGCCATGCGCAGCGCCTGCCGGCAGGTGCTGGAGGCCGCCCGCAATGCCACGGCGGCGCTGGGAGGCAACCCGGCAAATTTCGCGGCGAGCCTGGACGCGCTGCACCAGCAGGCCACGAACGAACCCACCTGAAGGCGGGTGGCAGGCGGGCGACTCAGGGCGGGCTGACCGGAGCGCGCGAGGCGGCCATGTCCGGCGCCACATGCAGCCCGCGCATCATCTCCGTCATCCACGTCACCAGCAGCGCGCCGTAGGCCTTTCTCCAGCCTTCCTTGGACAGGGCATGGTCGGCGCCCGACAGCACGCGGTAGGTGACCGAGCGGACCGCACGGAACGACCCCAGGTAGTTGGCGATGACCGGGTGCGGCACGGTGCTGTCGTGCTCCGACTCCACCACCAGCACGTCGCCCCGGAAGGCCTCGCAGGCGCCCAGTGCGCGGTTGGCCTCCGGCGCGATGGAGGTCAGGCGATAGGCGGCCAGATCGCTGCGGCTGAGCTGGCCCTTGGGCACCTCCCAGTCCTCGTCGCGGTACAGGGCGGGCGCGCGCATGGCCAGCCAGCGCACGGGGCGTAGGCCCGTCACCAGTGCGGCCAGATAGCCGCCGTAGCTGCTGCCGACGATGGCGATGGCGGTGGGGTCGACGGCGGGATGGGCGGCCAGCGTGTCGTAGGCGGCCAGCACGTCCCGCAGGTTGTCCTCGCGCGTCACATCCAGGCGCTGGGCAGCATGGCGGGCATGGCCGCGCAGGTCGAAGGTCAGGCACACGCAGCCGAGTGCGGCGATCTCGCGGGCACGGGCGAGGTATTGTTCCTGACTGCCGTCCCAGCCGTGCACCAGCAGCACGCCGGGCACCTTGGCCGCGGCCACCAGCGTGCCGTCGATCCTCTGGCCGTCGACAGGAATCTGCAGGGTCTCAAGCTGGGTCTGCATCGGGAAGGATCAGCGCATAGCGGGTGATGAGGCCCACGCTCGGGTCCACATCGCGGTAGTAGACCTGGGCACCTTCGGGCGGCACCTCGTCGCCGTAGCACTCGCCGCTGGCGGCGCGCAGGCGCTGCAGGGTGGGGTCGGCATGGAAGCGCTCCAGCGCGGCGATCTCGGCGCTGGTGGCGCCGCCCAGCCGCCACGACTGCTCCAGCACGCCCGAGCGCCACTGGCCGTGCACGTCCATGCCCTGGGCCACGTCGTAGTTGATGCGCGAGGCGAAGAAGCCCGGGTAGCAGCGCTCCACCGCCGCGTGGTAGCTGCGGGCCTGCGCCACGGCCAGACGCAGTGCGTCGGGCAGGAAGGGCTCGGCCATCAACACGTCCAGGCCGCCGCGCACGAGCGTGAGCTGCGAGCCGCCATACACCGCCTCGCCCTGGTTGTCGTAGGTCAGCCGCTGATGGCCGTGGTAGCTGAGCACCAGACTGCCGACGATGACCTGGCCCACGCTCACCGTGTCCGGATGGCGCAGGTTCTCTTCCAGCACCACGCCGTCGGCGGCGATGGCAGGGTCGCCCAGCGCGTCCAGCTGGCGGTCCAGCGACTCGGTGTCGTGGGCCACGCTCTGGCCACGGCCGGCGGTGCCGCGCACAGCCTTCACGCGCACCGGCCCTCGGGCCAGCACCAGCCGGCCGGCGCGGCGGGCGTCGGCCAGGCTGAATGCGGTGTAGCCATGCAGCACGGCATCGGCGGCGTGGGTGTGGAAGTCGGCCGACCAGCCCTCGGGCTGCGCCGCATCCGGCGCCACCAGCGGATGGGTGATGGCCTTGGTGGCGACGAAGGGATGGGGCACCACGCCGCCGAACAGGTCATGCGGGCCTTGGATGCCGGCCGCAGTGGCATCGGAAGACGTGAGGGTGTCGTTGGGCACCACGTACTGCGGCGCGCTGGCGGGTCGCTGAGGGTCGAAGTCGCCGACGAAGCGGAAGCCTTGGAGGCTGGCCAGCCGCTGCGCGAAATCGGTGCGGGCGGCGCGCTCATGGGCACTGTCGTAACCGCGGCCCGCCATGTGCCACAGCCAGGTTTCGCCAGGCGGAGCGCCCGGCGCGGGCATCAGCGGATGGGCGCGGCCATCCTCGAGATCCAGAACGGGCATCGGTGCTCTCCAGTGTCCGGTGGCAATGGACCGATGCTGCGAAGGCGGCCGGCCGGCCGCGTAGGTGCTTTCAGGCAGTGAGCGTCGGCCACGGTGCGGCCGCGGGCGGACGGGCACCCCAGCCATCGCGCATCAGCCGGCGCACGGCACCGGGCGAATCGCCCACGCGCTCCACCGCCAGGCGCAGCAGCGACTCGGTGACGCCGAACTCGCCCATCCAGTAGCTCACGTCCTCTCGGCAGTCGAGGTGGATGCGCTCGGGGTGCTGCAGCACGCTGCCGGGGAACACGGCACTTTGCAGAGTGGTCATGGCTGTCTCCGTCGGACCTTGGGTAGACATCCATGATGACGGCGCCATGTGACCAAACGCAGCAGGCGCAGGCGGGCACCCGCGCAGGACAGGGCCTACACGGCGTGTTCCGCGGGCACCAGCACGGCGCAGGGCAGCGTCTGCAGCAGGGTGTCGACGGCGACCTCGCCGCCTTCGACATGGCGGCCGCTGAGCACGTCGCGCCATCCGCCGTCGCAGCGCGGCAGCGTGAGGCGGGTGCCCGCCCACGGGTGCGCGTCCCAGCCGGCAGGCGGTGGCGCATCGCGGCGGTCCGCGTCCTGGCTGGCGAAGAAGCGGCCGGCCACGAAGACCATCGCATCCTGGCCCGCCTGTCGGGTGAATGCGATGACGGCGTCGTCGGCATCGCCGCTGGCCATCAGCGGCCGATGGTCGCCGTCGCGCATCAACGCCGCCTGCTCGCGGCGCATCTGCAGCAGGCGCCAGACCGTCCACAGCTTGGCCTCGCCCAGGCGTGCGGGCGTCATGCGTTCCGCCAGCGCCTCGGGCATGCGCTCGGGCCGTGCGGCCAGCGCCTCCAGGCCAGCCAGCAACTCGCTGCGCGCTTCGTAGTCCACCGGGCGGCGGTTGTCGGGGTCGACCAGGCTGAAGTCCAGGCACTCGGTGCCCTGGTAGGTGTCCGGCACGCCGGCCGAGCAGAACTTGAGCGCCGTGAACACGAGCGAATTCAGGCCGCCCCACCAGGCCAGCCGTGCGACCAGCGGCTCGAAGTCGGCGCGGAACTCTTCGCTGTCGACCACGCCGCGCACGAACATCTCGAGGGCGCCCTCGTATTCCTCGTCGGGCGTGACCCAACTGGTGTGGCGCTTGCCTTCACGGGCAGCCTTGTGCATGTAGCGCACCAGGCGCTCGGCCAGGTCCTCGCGGGCCTGCTGGTCAGCGCCGGCCGCCGGCCAGATGCCAAGCATGGTCTGGTACAGCAGGTACTCGTCGGCGCGCGAGGGCGACACGCCATGTTCGAGCATGGCCACCTGCGCCTCGGGCTCGGTCAGCGCATGCCACCTGCGCAGGGCCAGGCGCCACAGGGCCGGCAGCTCCGACAGGGCATGCAGCCGCATGCGCACGTCCTCGGCGCGCTTGTTGTCGTGGGTGGAGCTGGCCAGCAGCGTGTGCGGCCAGCGGCGGGCCCGGTCGGCGCTGGCTTCGTGGAACTCCTCCAGCGTGAAGCCGAAGGTGGCCGGATCGCCGCCCACCTCGTTGAGCGAGGCCAGCGGGTACCAGCGGTAGAAGGCCGTGTCCTCCACGCCCTTGGCCGCCACCGGCGCGCTGAACTGCTGGAAGCGCGCCGCCAGGGCCAGCACCTGCGGATGCAGCACAGGATTGCCGGCATGCAACTCGCCGCGCAGGGCCTGGCCCACGAAGTCGTAGATGCTGTCGTCGGCCAGTTCGCCACGCTCGCGCGCGGCCTCGATGGCATCGTCGATGTAGTGCCGGTCCTGGTCGGAGAGGCCGCGCGCGGTGACATAGCTGCGGTAGACGCGCATGCAGGTGGCCACTTCCGCCAGGGCGCGCCGCAGGTTGTTGAGGGTGTAGTCGCGGGTGCGCCGGTCGGCGCGGGCAATGCGCAGTGCCGCGGCGGCGATCATGGTCAGGTCGGAGGCCAGCGCATTGCGCGTCACGGCGCGCTTGCCCTGGTACTCGACCTCGTGGAACGGCGCCAGCTCGCCGGTGAAGCCGCGCCAGATGCGCTCGAAGGCGGCCTCGGCTTCGGTGTCCACCAGCACACCGGCCGCCACATTGGCGAACCGGTAGCCGGTGGTGCCATGGATGGCCCAGGCCTCGGGCACCTCCTCGTGGCCGGCGGCGATCTTTTCTGCGACGACGTACAGGGGCCGCTCGGGCCGGCCGCTGCCGTCGTCGGCCGCGAGGCGGCGGCCGGTGCGCCGCGCGAAGCCCTGCTGCAGGCGGTCGAAGTACACCGCAGGATCGTGCAGGCCGTCGGGGTGGTCGATGCGCAGGCCGTCGACCAGCCCGCGCGCCACCAGGTCCAGCGGCAGGGCATGCGTGGCCTCGAAGACCTCCGGCCGCTCCATGCGCAGCGCGGCGAGCTCATTGACGTCGAAGAAGCGTCGGTAGTTGATCTCGTCCGAGGCCACACGCCAGAAGGCCAGCCGATAGTGCTGCGCCTCCAGCAGCTGATGCAGCGCCTCGCGGTGGCGCGGATGGTTCCAGCGCGTCACGGCCGACTGCAGGACGCTGCCGAAGGCGGTGGATTCACCGAGCAGCGCGGCCAGGCGGGCCTGGGCGGCGGTCTTGTCGCGGGCGCGCCGCGCGGCCTCGTCGGCGCCGGTGGGCAGCGATGCGAAGGCCTGCGCCACGCCAGCGAGCGCCGCGGAGTCCTCAGTACCGGCCATCAACGGCTCGGCCGAACGCAGCACGGGCGCATAGCTCTCGGGCGCGACCGGCCAGCAGTGGTCGTGGTAGTGGATGGACAGCCGGCCGGTGGCCGCGTCCAGCGCCAGCTTGAGCTCTCCGTCGTCCAGCACCTGGCCATAGGCGCCGCCCAGCACCGCCAGCAGCACCTTGCCCGCCAGCTCTGGATCGGCGGGCTGCCACTCGATGTCGAAATGGTTGGCGTAGAGCGAGGCGGGACCGTTCTCCAGCACGTCCTCCCACCAGGGGTTGTCCCCACCGAGCACGCCCATGTGGTTGGGCACGAGGTCGAGGATCTGGCCCATGCCATGGCGCTGCAGCGCGGCGCAGAAGCGCATGAAGCCGGCCTCGCCGCCCAGCTCGGGATTGATCTGGTCATGCGCCACCACGTCGTAGCCATGCGTGCTGCCCGGCCGCGCCCGCTGCAGCGGCGAACAGTAGACATGGCTGATGCCCAGTCGCTGCAGGTAGGGCAGGATGGCGATGGCATCGTCGAAGGTGAAGCCGGCATGGAACTGCAGCCGGTAGGTGGCCCGCGGCAGGCGCAGCGGATGCCGCACCGGGCCTTCCGCCGCCGCCGCGCCACCCACCGCGGGACGCTCGGCCGCGACGGCGGCAGCGATGGCCGCCACACGCGGCGCCTGCGCCCACTGCTCCACCGGCAACGCCAGGCGCCGGCGCCAGTTGGGATGCTCATTCACCGTGCCCGGCAGGTTGGCCTGGCCACGCTCTCCGAGCAGGTCCTCGGCCTGCACCATCAGGAGCCGAGAAGGCGCCTGGGCCAGCCAGCCATGCACGGCCGCTGCCGCCTCGGTGCCGAAGTCGCCGCTGCCCAACAGGCGCGCGCCGGCCTCGGCATCCAGCCGGCCGGCGTCCTCCAGCGCAAAGGCCAGCTGAACGCGGTCGGCGGCACGTTCGGCCAGCTGCTGGCGCGCCATCTCGTCGCTGGGATAGAGCTGCAGCCGGATGCGCTCGCGCAGGTCGTCGCCCGACCACCAGCCTTCGAGCGTCGCCAGGTCGTGCGTGCTCACCGCCGCCAGGGCCTGGGCCGGATAGGCCGCCGGCCGCTTGAAGGCCGCGCCTTCGCGCTCGAACACCATCAGCCGGTACGACAGCAGGCCATAGCGCTGCATCAGGGCGCGCGTCTCGTCGGTGACGGTGCCCAGGTCCTCGCCGATGACGACGCAGCGCTGGCGCCGGCTTTCGAGGGCGACGATGGCCATCATCTCCTCGGCCGGATAGGCGACGTAGGCGCCGCTCGCGGCCTTCTCGCCGGGCGGGATCCAGAACAGCCGCGTCAGCCCCATCACATGGTCGATGCGCACCGCGCCGGCGTTGCGCATGCTGGCACGCAGCGCCTCGATGAACAGGCCGTAGCCGCTGGCGCGCAGGGCGGCGGGCCGCATGGGCGGCAGGCCCCAGTCCTGGCCCAGCTGGTTGAGGGCGTCGGGCGGTGCGCCGACGCTGGCGCCGGGTGCGAACACGTCGCCGCCGGCCCACGCGTCCGCGCCATGGCGGTCCACCGACACGGCCAGGTCCAGGTACAGGCCGAGGGCCATGCCGCGGCTCTGGCACTGGCGTGCGGCGGCATCGAGCTGGCTGGCGGCCAGCCACTGCAGCCAGGCCTGGAACTCGACCTGCGTCGCATGCTGCTGGGCGAAGGCCCTGACTTCGGCCGAGCCAGCATCGCGGTAGGCCGCGGGCCAGCAGGGCGGTCCCCAGCAGTCGGGGTCGCGGGCACGCAGATGGCGGCGCAGGGCCTCGAAGGTGGCGTGGCGCTGCAGGGCCTCGCCTCGCTCCCGGCAGAACGCGCGGAAGGCCTCCTCGCGCTGCCGGGCGACCAGGCCGGGCTCCGGCGTGTTGCGACGGGCCTGCACATGCGCATGCAGCAGCGCCAGCACTTCGAGCTTGGCGGCGGCCACGCCTTCATGGTCGACCAGCGACTGCGCACGCAGGTGGCTGAGCCGCGCCTGGAAGGGCTCCGACTCCACCAGGCGGCGCGCCTCCAGGCAGTCGGCGTATTCGGGCAGCGCCTCGATGGCGATGTAGAGCGGATTGAGGAACAGCCGCGACGACGGGCTGTACGGGCTGCACTGCGCCGGATCGTCCAGGAACAGCGCATGCAGCGGATTGAGACCCACCGCCTGGGCGCCCAGCCCGGCCGCCTGCTCGACCAGCCGGCCGAGGTCGGCGAAGTCGCCCATGCCCCATTGGGTGTCCGAGCGCAGGCCATAGAGCTGCGCAGCCACGCCCCAATGACGCACGCCCTCGGCATCGCCCGGAGGCGGCTGGCAGCAAGCGGGCGCGGCGATGACCAGGACCTCGGCCGTGCCCACGCGCAGCCGGTGATAGCCCATGGGCAGCGCTTCGGGCAGATCCAGCACTGCCGGGCGCTCAATGACGGTGCGCCCGTCGACGTGGCGGCGCCCGCTCTCGCCCTGCCCGAAGTCGATCACGCCCTCGTGCGCGCCGCCCTGCTCCAGCTGGAGCGTCCAGGGCGGCGGGATCTCGCCTTCGGGCCAGCGCAGCGTGAGCGGCACCCGCAGCGAATCGGCCTGCGCCAGCACCACCGGCGGCAGGGGCCTGCGCCATTCGGCGGCGTCCAGCTCGTCGATCTCCGCCTGCCAGGCGGCCTCGTCGTGCGGACCGTGGCGGCCCAGCCCCAGCTCATGCAGCAGGCTGGCCAGGTGCTGCGGCTCGACGGTCACCTCGCGGCCCCAGACGTCGTGATAGCGGGGAGCAAGGCCGCAGCGGGCGCAGGCGCGATAAAGGGCGTCGAGCATGGAAGTGCAGTCGCAGAAGGAACGGTGAGAGGGTCAGAGGGTGCGAATGATCCGTCCTGGCCGGGCGGGCTTGGCGGATCGTTCACATCTTCTCAAGGCGCTTCGAACACGGAAATAGCGTCGTCGTCGTCGTCGAAGGAAGGCAGCTGCAGCAGGGCCGCACAGCCGCCGCCTGGCGACAGTGCCAGCAATGGCAGGCGCGGGCTGGGCCCCGGTGCCAGATGGCAGCCCCAGCTGTGGAACACACGGCCGGTGGGGGCGGCGCCCAGTTGCTCGGTGTCGCCCAGGTTGATCACCATCTGCAGCCAGCACAGACCGTCCGGCTGCGAGGGAACCATCTCCCACTGCAGGAAGAGCAGGTCGCCGGCCAGTTGCCAGCGGCCGCTGCCGGCCTTGGCCGGCAGATGCGGCACCACGCGGCGCTTGCGCACGGCCAGCAGCGTGCGCACCTCGTGCACGCGCTCGCGGTGGCCGGGCTGATCGCGCTCGGCCCAGTCGAGGCGGCTGGCCGTGAAGGTGCTCTCGGCATTGGGGTCGGGGATGCGCGCCCGCGCCTCGGCACTGGTGAATCCTTCGAACCGGCCGAACTCACGGCGGCGGCCGTCGGTCACGGCCTGGGCCAGTTCAGGGCCGAAGTCGCAGAAGTACAGGAAGGGCGCGCTGGCCGCCCATTCCTCGCCCATGAACATCAGCGGCACATGCGGCGACAGCAGCAGCGCCGCGCGCAGGGCCCGCAGCCGGTGGGCTGGCGCCAGCGCCTCGATGCGCTCGCCGAAGGCGCGGTTGCCGATCTGGTCGTGGTTCTGCAGGAAGGACACGAAGGCCGTGGGCGGCAGCGAATCGGCCGGCTCGCCGCGCGGATCGCCGTCGCGCATCACCGAAGGCTGGCCGGTGTAGATGAAGCCGCCCGCCAGCGATCGGCCGACCAGCGCCTTGGGTTCGCTGGCGTAGTCGAGGTAGTAGCCGTCGATCTCGCCGGTGGCCTGCACATGGGCCGCGTGGTGGAAGTCGTCGTTCCACTGCGCCGTGGCGTCGCGAGGACGGCCCTCGGCATCGCGGGTGAGCAGGTGCACATGGTTGTGTTCGTTCTCCAGCACCACATGCACCGCGCGCTCGCGGCCCGGCCCCTTGTGCAGGGCCTCGGTGATCTCGCGCACGATGTGCAGATCGGAGTCGTCGCGGATGGCATGCACCGCATCCATGCGCAGGCCGTCGAAGCGGAACTCCTCGATCCAGTACAGCGCGTTGTGCACGAAGAAGTCGCGCACCGGCCGCGCATGGTCGCCGTCGTAGTTGATGGCGGCGCCCCAGGGCGTCTGGTGCGCCGGGTTGAAGAACTGCGGGCAGTAGGCATGCAGGTAGTTGCCTTCGGGGCCGAAGTGGTTGTAGACCACGTCTAGCAGCACCATGAGGCCGAGGCCATGGGCTGCATCGACGAAGGCCTTGAGCGCCTCGGGCCGGCCGTACGAGGCCTCGGGCGCGAACTGCAACACGCCGTCGTAGCCCCAGCCGCGGGTGCCGGGAAAGTCGGCCACCGGCATCATCTCGATGGCCGTCACGCCCAGCGCGGCCAGCTCGGGCAGCTTCTTGCGGGCGGCGTCGAAGGTGCCTTCGGGCGTAAAACTGCCGATGTGCAGCTCGTAGACCACCGCCTCGCGCCAGGGCCGGCCCTGCCAGTCGTCGTCGTGCCATTCGTAGGCGGCAGGGGCCACCACGCGGCTCGGGCCATGGACGTCGTCGGGGTTGTGGCGCGACGCCGGGTCGGGCACCTTCAGGCCGTCGGGCAACACGAAGCGGTAGTCGTCGCCGGCCGCGGCCATGGGCACATCGCAGCCGAACCAGCCCTCGCTGCCGATCGCCTTCATGGGGTGGGTGGCCCAGGCAGCTCCGCGTGCGCGCCGCTCCAGAACCACCTCGGCCACGCCCGGCGCCCACAGGCGAAAACGAACGCCTCCGCCCTCCAGCACCGTGGCGCCGAAGGGCATCTTGTGCTCACGTCTCATCGTTCGCTTTCAGCTTTCCATGTCAAAGAGGGGGCGGCGGATCGACCGGTCGGCGCGGGATCAGCGGATCGTCCGCGCCGCGGGCCGAGGCGGGACGCGGCAGCGTCTCGCCATCCACCTGTGGCGCGGCCGGCGTTGGGGTGGTCTGCACTTCGGGCAGCGGGTCGAGCACCGTGGTGGCGGCGGCGGCATCGGCCGCAGCCGCCTGGGCCGCCGGCGACGAGGCCGCCACGGCGGCAGCCACGGCACTGCCGGTGCGCGGCGCGCCGTCGCCCTCCGGCGGCAGCCATTGCTGGATGTGCCGCGCTGCCCAGTCCTTGCCCGCCAGACCGAAGGCCAGGGCCAGCGCGAAGACGAAGCCGGCCAGGATCACCAGGAAGCTCTCGCGCACGATGTCGCCGCCGATGCGCAGGTGGTCGAGCGCGATCAGGATCACGAACACGAGGATGGCGTACTGCGCGATGCGCGAGAAGAAGGTCGCGTCGGGCATGCCCACGTTGCGGCCGTAGGTGCGCACGGCATCGCCCACGAAGCGCGCGAAGTAGGCGCCGAAGGCCAGCACCAGCAGCGCGACGAACACATTGGGTACGAACCAGATCACCCGTCCGAGCAGGTCGGTGATGTAGGTGAGCCCCAAACTGTTGAAGGCGATGATCAGCGCCGCCAGGATGACGGCCCAATAGGCCAGCAGTCCCACCAGGCCAGTGGTGTCCACCTTCACCCCGCCCTGGCGCAGGAAGCCGTCCAGCCCCGCCCGTTCGGTCAGCACCGGGAAGTTGACGGCCCGCAACGCCTTGGTGACGGCAAAGCGCACCACCTTCGCGATGAGCCAGCCGCCCACCAACACCAGGGCCGCGAACAGCAGTCGCGGCAGGAAGGCCGCGATCTGGTACAGGAAGGCCCGCAGGGGCAGCAGCTGCATGCTGAAGTCGTTCATGGTTGCTCACCTCCGCGTGAAGCATCGGATGTGCCCGGCGCGCGTGCCAGGGCCAGCAGCCCTTGCAGCGGCACCTGGGCCCAGTCGATGCGGTTGTTGAGTTCGTAGCGCAGTTCGTACAGGGCCTTGTCGATCTCGAAGAGCGACATCAGCGCCTCGTCCGGCGCCTCGGCGCCGGCATGGGCCAACGTGTCGCGGTAGCCGCCCAGGTAGGCAGTGCGCACGGCGGCTTCCCAGTCGGCGGCCACGGCATTCAGGCGCGCCAGCTCGTCCACGTTCTGCGCCACCCGCTTGAGGGCCGACCAGCGCGCGTAGTTGAACGAACGCAGCATGCCGGCCACGTCGCGCAGGGCCGGGCCCTTGGCGCGGCGCTCGTCGATGCTGCGGGCCGGCTCGCCTTCGAAGTCGATGAGGATGAAGTCGTTGCGCGAGACCAGCACCTGGCCCAGGTGGTAGTCGCCATGCAGCCGAGTCTTGATGCCGCCGGTGCCGACGCCGTCGAATGCCGCGATGCGCTCCAACAACTGCGACTGCCGCTCGATGAGCTGACGGGCGTCGCCCTGGGCGCCCTCGCCCAGCGTGGGCAGGCGCTCGGCCAGCAGGCTCATCGTGGCGCGTGCATCGTCGTGGGCGCGCAGGCGCAGCGCCTCGCGGTCCTCGGTGGTCAATGGCTCGGGCGCGAAGGCCGCGTCGTCGGCGGGCGCCGAAGCGAAGGCCAGATGCATCTCGGCCGTGCGCTGGCCCAGGAGCCGCATGAGCGTGAGGAAGGCGCCGTGGTCCACCTGTGCGGCCTCGGGTGCGGCCTGGTGTTCGGCCAGGGCCCGCTCCAGATAGGCCAGCGTGTAGTCCCAGGCGTCGCCCTGGTTGGGCACGAAAGCCTGCAGCAGGCCGAGCGTCATGACGGTGCCGTCGTTGCCGTGGTACTCGATGGCACCAGCCACCGGCACGCAGTTGGCAAATCGCACCGTCTCCGTGAGGAAGCGGCCGATCTCCAGCTCGGGATTGATGCCCGGCTGCACGCGGCGGTAGCACTTGAAGAAGAGCTGGTCGCCGAAGGTCAGCGCCGTGTTGCTGCTGGCCACGCTGGGCCGGCTGACGGGCAGCGCCTGGATGGCAGCGGCATCGACGCCCGTCAGGTCGCGGCTGCCGGTGAAGCGGATCTCGCCGCCGGTGGCCGGCAGCACCAGGCCCTGCGCCATCGCCACCGCCACGGCATGCGCGAAGGCGGGGTCGTACATGGCGTCACCCATCACGCCCACCTGCGCCTGCTGGCGCACCTTGGCGACGACGGCGGGGGCGTACTGCTTGATGGTCTCTTCGTCCAGCTCTTCCCAGGCGATGCCCAGCGGCATGAAGTAGCGGCCGCTGCCGCTACCCGCCTGCACGTCCAGCAGCGGCAGCACATAGGCGCGCTCGCCGCCGTCCCAGGCCGCGTGGTCCGCGATGCCCACGCGCTGGATCGGCTCGCCCTTGGCGGCGTACCAGCGCTGCACCTCCAGGTGGCGCGGCATGACGTCGACCTCGAACTGCTCGCGCAGCCGGTCGGCCATGCCGATGCGCCAGGGCATCACACGCTCGCGGAACAGGCTGGACCAGCCGTCGAACAGCACCAGCACTGGCCGGTCGCGCAGCTGCAGGCCTTCCTGGTGCCAGCTGGGCACGTCCACGTCGGTGGCCAGGCGGAACCAGAAGAAGCCGTACGAGGGCATCGTCAGCATGTACGGCAGCTCGCCGATGGGCGGGAAGGCGGTGCGGCCCAGCAGCTCCACCGGCACGCGGCCCTTGAAGGCGCTCAGGTCCAGCTCCACCGGCTGCGCGGCGCGCGAGAGGTTGAAGACGGTGAGGATGACCTCGCCCTCGTACTCGCTCAGGTAGGCCAGCACCTTGCGGTTGCCGGGCTTGAGGAAGGTCTTGCGGCCGCGCCCGAACGCGCGGCTGGTCTTGCGCACAGCCAGCATGCGGCGCGTCCAGTGCAGTAGGGAGCTCTGGTCGCGCAGCTGCGACTCGACGTTCACGGCCTCGTAGCCGTAGATCGGGTCCATGATGGGCTGCAGGTACAGCCGCTGCGGATCGGCCTTCGAGAAGCCGGCATTGCGCTCGTTGCTCCACTGCATGGGCGTGCGCACGCCGTTGCGGTCGCCGACGAACACGTTGTCGCCCATGCCGATCTCGTCGCCGTAGTAGATGATGGGCGAGCCGGGCATGGACAGCAGCATGCCGTTCATGAGCTTGATGCGGTCCTTGTCGTTGCCCATCAGCGGGGCCAGCCGGCGGCGGATGCCCAGGTTGATGCGCGCCTGCTTGTCCGCCGCGTACGTGCTGTACATGTAGTCGCGCTCGCGGTTGGTAACCATCTCGAGCGTCAGCTCGTCGTGGTTGCGCAAGAAGATCGCCCACTGGCAGCCTTCGGGGATGTCGGGGGTCTGCTGCAGGATCTCGACGATGGGGTCGCGGTCTTCCTGCGCGATGGCCATGTACATCCGCGGCATCAACGGGAAGTGATAGCACATGTGGCACTCGTCGCCGGTGCCGAAGTACTCGCGCACGTCCTCGGGCCACATGTTGGCCTCGGCCAGCAGGAAGCGGTTGGTGTAGTTGGCATCGATGGCGGCGCGCAGCTTCTTGATGACGTCGTGCGTCTCGGGCAGGTTCTCGTTGCTGGTGCCGTCGCGCTCGATCAGGTAGGGAATGGCGTCCAGCCGGAAGCCGTCCACGCCCATGTCCAGCCAGAAGCGCATGATGCCGAACACCGCCTCCAGCACTTCGGGGTTGTCGAAGTTGAGGTCGGGCTGGTGGCTGAAGAAACGGTGCCAGTAGTACTGCTTGGCCACCGGGTCCCAGGCCCAGTTGCTGGTCTCGGTGTCGGTGAAGATGATGCGCGTGCCCTGGTAGATCTGATCGGTGTCGCTCCAGACGTAGAAGTTGCGCTCGGGCGAGCCGGCCGGCGCATGGCGCGCACGCTGGAACCAGGGATGGTCGCTGGACGTGTGGTTGATCACCAGCTCGGTGATCACGCGCAGGCCACGGGCATGGGCCGCGTCCAGCATCTCCTTGAAGTCCTCCAGCGTGCCGTACTGCGGATTGACCGCACAGTACTCGCTGATGTCGTAGCCGTCGTCGCGCAGCGGCGAGGGATAGAAGGGCATCAGCCAGATGGTGTTGACGCCCAGCTCCTTCACGTAGTCCAGGCGCTCGGTCACGCCCTTGAAGTCGCCGATGCCGTCACCGTTGGTGTCGTTGAAGGCCTTGACGTTGAGCTGGTAGATGACCGCGTCGCGGTACCAGGTGGGATCCTCGGAGCTGTCGATCTCGACGTTCTCCAGAGCCAGGCGGGGTGCGGTCTGCGTCATGCGGCGCGCCTCCTCTTTCAGTGACTTGTTGCTGTTATTGGTAGTAGTCGAAGTCGCGCTCGCTGCGCGTCTTGCGCAGCAGTTGCATGACATGTGCCACGTTCACCGCCGGATCGAGGCGGATGTAATGCCGCCCGCCCTGCCACAGGAAGCGCTCGCCGCCCAGCAGGTCGTGCATCTGGAACCACTGGCCGGGCTCCACGCCCAGGCCGAGCGCCACCGGGTCGAAGTCCAGCATGCCCCACTGCGCGTGGTCCGGGTCGAGGTTGACCACGGTGACGATCACGTCCTGCCCGTCCGGCGACTGCTTGGCCCAGGCGATGAGCTGGGCGTTGTCGATGGGCAGGAAGGTCAGGCCGTCGTTGCGCTGCAGCGCGGGATGCGCGCGGCGGATGGCGTTGAGATGCGCGATGTAGGGTGCCAGGCTGTCCGGCCGGCCCAGGTCCCAGTGGCGAAGCTGGTATTTCTCGGAGTCGAGGTATTCCTCGCTGCCTTCGTTGCGCGGCAGATGCTCCTTCAGCTCGTAGGCCGGCCCGTAGATGCCGTAGCTCGCGCTCAGCATGGCGGCCAGCACCAGCCGCAGGCGGAACATGGCGTCCGAGCCGGTCTGCAGCTGCGCATGCAGGATGTCGGGCGTGTTGGGCCATACGTTGGGGCGGAAGTAGTCCAGCCCCGGACGGGTCGAGAGTTCGGTGAAGTACGACACCAGCTCCTGCTTGGTGTTGCGCCAGGTGAAGTAGGTGTACGACTGAGAGAAGCCCAGCTTGGCCAGCCGGTGCATCACCTTCGGGCGGGTGAAGGCCTCCGCCAGGAAGATGGCCTCCGGGTGCTCGCGCTTGACCTCCGTGATTGCCCACTCCCAGAAGGGGAAGGCCTTGGTGTGCGGGTTGTCCACGCGGAACACGGTCACGCCCTGGGCGATCCAGTGGTCCAGCACGCCCTTGAGGGCGACCCACATGCCCTGCCAATCCTCGCTCTCGAAGTTGAAGGGATAGATGTCCTGGTATTTCTTGGGCGGGTTCTCGGCGTACTGCACGGTGCCGTCGGGGCGCCACTTGAACCAGGCCGGATGTTCCTGGACCCAGGGGTGGTCGGGGGCGCACTGGAAGGCGATGTCCAGCGCGATCTCCAGCCCATGGCCGCGGGCCGTCTTGACCAGCGCGCGGAAGTCCTCGTGCGTCCCAAGGGCAGGCAGGATCGCGTCGTGGCCGCCCTCCTCCGCGCCGATGGCCCAGGGGCTGCCGACGTCGCCCTCCTCCGTCACCAGCGCGTTGTTGCGGCCCTTGCGCTGCATCCGGCCCACCGGGTGGATGGGCGGGAAGTACAGCACGTCGAAGCCCATCTTCGCGATGCCGGGCAGCAGCGCCTGCACATCGGCGAAGGTGCCATGGCGGCCGGGCTCGGGCGAAGCGGAGCGGGGAAAGAGCTCGTACCAGGTCGAGTAGCGGGCCAGCGCCCGGTCCGCCACCAGGGGAAAGCCGGGCTTGAGCGCCGTGGCATGCCTGCGGTCGGGATAGCGGCGAACGATGGCCGCCAAGCCCTCGTCCAGGGCATGGGCCTTGAGCAGGGCGGCATCCTCGCTCGCGTCGGCCGCGCGGGCCTCCAGCGCATGCGCCCATCCCTGCAGGCGCGTGGCGTCCTGCGACTGGCCGGCCTCGCGCGCCCTGCCGGCGGCGGCCAGGATCTCGGCCGCGCCCACGCGGGCCGCGATGCGGATGTCCGCGGCGTCCACGCGCCGCTCCAGTTCGTGATGCCACGACTCGAAGGCATCGACCCACGCCTCGACTGTGTAGCGGTAGCGGCCCGGCACCGGCGGCACGAAGCGCGCATGCCATTCGTCGTTCCACTTGAGCGCCATCTCCACCTCGGTCCAGGTGGTGTCGCCCTCGCGCTGCCAGTGCAGCATCACGCGCAGCATGTCATGGCCTTCGGCGAAGCAGTGCGCCTCGACCGCGAAGGGCTCGCCGGCGACGCACTTGGCGGCGAAGCGGCCGTTGTCCACGCAGGGCAGCACCGCATCGATGACGGCACGCTGCCGGCCGTCTTCGAGACCGATGGGATGCACCAGGGGCTGGGCGCTGAGCAGAACGGGAGCGCTCATCGGACAGGACCTTTCTCGAGAACACCGGAGACGTCGGAGACATCGGGCGACAGCGGCGCCCGCAGGTAGAGCGTGGACAGGGGGGGCACCGCCAGCACCAGCGACTGGGCCTGGCCGTGCGAGGGCACCGGCACCGTCTGGACGCCGCCCAGGTTGCCCCAGCCGCTGCCGTCGAACTCCTGTGCATCGCTGTTGATGAGTTCGGTCCAGTTGCCGGCCACCGGCACGCCCACCCGCAGGCCCGGGCGGGGCACGGGCGTCATGTTGCAGATCACGAGCACCGGCGCACCACCGCCCTGCGGCTTGCGCAGGAACATGTAGAGGCTGCGGTCCGAATCGTCGGCCTCGAGCCACTGGAAGCCGGCGGGGTCGAAGTCGAGCTGATGCAGGGCCGGCTCTTCGCGCAGCACGCGGTTGAGTTGGCGCACGAACTGCTGCACGCCGCGGTGGCCCCACTGGTCGCTGACCCACCATTCCAGCTCGCCCTCGTGCGTCCATTCGCGCCGCTGGCCGAACTCGCCACCCATGAAGAGCAGCTTCTTGCCGGGGTGCGCCCACATGTAGCCGAAGAAGGCCCGCAGGTTGGCGAACTGCTGCCATTCATCGCCGGGCATCTTGCCGATCAGCGAGCCCTTGCCATAGACCACCTCGTCGTGCGAGAGCGGGAGCACGAAGTTCTCGGTGAAGGCATACACCAGCGAGAAGGTGAGGCGGTGGTGGTGGTAGCGGCGGTAGACCGGGTCGTCGTGCACGTAGTCGAGCGTGTCGTGCATCCAGCCCATGTTCCACTTCATGCCGAAGCCCAGCCCGCCCATCTCGATGGGCCGCGACACGTTGGGCCACGCGGTCGATTCCTCGGCCACGGTGAAGGTGTCGGAATGCTCGCGGTAGACGGCGCGGTTGAGGTCTTGCAGGAGGGACACCGCCTCCAGGTTCTCGCGTCCACCATGCACGTTGGGGATCCATTCGCCCGGCTGCCGCGCGTAGTCCAGGTAAAGCATCGAGGCCACAGCGTCCACGCGGATGCCGTCGATGTGGAAGCGGTCCAGCCAGTAGAGCGCCGACGAGATCAGGAAGGCGCGCACTTCGTTGCGGCCGTAGTTGAAGATGGCCGAGTTCCATTCCGGATGGAAACCCTGCCGTGCATCCGCATGCTCATAGAGGTGCGTGCCGTCGAACTCGGCCAGGCCGTGCGCGTCGGTGGGAAAGTGCGAGGGCACCCAGTCCAGGATGACGCCGATGCCCTGCTGGTGCAGGTGATCGACGAAGTACATGAAGTCCTCGGGCGAGCCGTAGCGTGCCGTCGGCGCAAAGTAACCGGTGGTCTGGTAGCCCCAGGAGCCATAGAAGGGATGCTCGGTGACCGGCATCAGCTCCACGTGCGTGAAGCCCATCCAGCCCACATATTCGCCCACGGCATGCGCCAGCTCGCGGTAGCCCATGAACTGGCCGTCGCGCCGGCGCCAGGAGCCCATGTGCAACTCGTAGGTGCTCATGGGCGCGTCGAGGGCGTTGCGCGCTGCGCGGCCCTTCATCCAGGCGGCGTCGCCCCATTCATGCGCGCCGGCCCAGATGCGTGAGCCGGTGGCCGGAGGCAGTTCGGCACTGAAGGCGAAGGGGTCGGCCTTCTCGCCGACATAGCGGCCATCGGGGCCCCAGATGCGGTACTTGTAGGCCTGACCGGGTTTGGCCGGGATGCCCTCACATTCCCACACGCCGCTGCCGTCGGGGCGAACCTGCAACCGGTCGGCTTCGTCGTTCCAGCCGTTCCAGTCACCGATGACGCTGACACGGCTGGCGTTCGGAGCCCAGACGGCAAAACGGAAGCCATGGCTTCCGTCGGGGTGCGCGCCTAGGCGCTCGTACAGCCGCGCATGGCTGCCCTCCCGCAAGAGGTGCACGTCCAGGGGGCCGAATCGGGAGGATGGAGCAGAGGCTGAGGACATGATGCCGGGGGGCGTGAAGGTCAACGAAGGTTGTACCCCGCCAGCAGGAAGGAGGCCGGACGGCAAAGCCGCGGTGCCTTGTCGGACGGATGCCCACGTCCTGCCCGAACAACACGGGGGGTCCGGCCGCCGCCCCGTCTTGTGACCCTCTCCCGCAAGGGGAGAGGGAAATGTGCCTTACATCGTCGGCTTGTAGAAGATGTAGTCGGCCTGGTAGTTGACAACCTGCTTCTGGCCCAGGGTCGCCTGGCCGCAGGGCATCATGGGTGCGACGCCGCCCTTGGTGGCCACGCGCTGGATGTAGCTCACGCCCTGCATGGCGCCCATGCCCATCGCCGGGTTGGCCTTGACCAGCTGCAGCGGGATGTTGCCGGCACCGCCCGGCGCGACGGCGACCTGCGTGGCGGTGACCTTGGAGCCGTCCATGCTCTCCCAGGTGGCGGGCGGGCCGTAGTAACGGCCGATGGCCTTGCCGCTGCGGTCCATCAGGCGGGCGTCGGGGCCCACGAAGAACCATTCGAACTGGCCGGCCATGTCGGCCTTGGCACGGCATTCGTAGGTGATGGTGCCGGCGCCCACCGTCTCGAGGGCCACGCGTTGGCCGGCCGGGACCTGCACCGGTGCGGGCAGGCTGGCCTGGGAGTACGGGGCCGGCATGGGCGCGGTGGCACAGGCGGACAGAAGGACGGCGGCGGCCACGGTGGCCAGGGGGGCGGTCATGCGCATGGAATGCTCCTTTCGATGGGCAGCAACAGGGTTGAGGTTCAGGGGTGGCAGTCGGCGGTCGCCCTCCGCGACCTGTCCTTGCTGCCTGCCCCTCCTCGACTTACGGCGGCTGCCATGGTGCGGATGCATACCCTGCGAAAGTTGAAGGATTTGTGAATTCGACGGCGGCAGCGACCCGCATCCGTCCGGTCGTGGCGTGCGTACCCGACGGATGGCCGCCGCTCCAGCACAATCCCCTGATGCCTTTTGCCACGACGCCCGACGACGAGCTGCTGCGTCTGCTCGACCGTGTCGCCCGCCGCGACGCCTCCGCCCTCCAGGTGCTGTACGAACGCACCTCGTCCCGGCTCTTCGGCCTCGCGATGCGCGTGGTGCGGCAGCACGAGTGGGCAGAGGACGTCTTGCAGGAGGCCTTCCTCACCATCTGGCGCTCGGCGCCCGACTACCGCGCGACGCTCAGCCCGCCGATGGCCTGGATGTCGCTGATCGTGCGCAGCCGGGCACTCGACCTGCTGCGCCGCCAGACCAGCCAGGGCAGCGACGTGACGCAGGAGTTCAGCGAGACGCTGGCCGACACCCTGCCCGCGGCCGAACCCGGTCCGCAGGAGCTGGCCGATGCGAGCGAGCAGGCCTGGCTCCTGCACCAGTGCCTGCAGCAATTGCCCAATGCCCAGCGCGAGGCCTTGTCGCTGGCCTATCTGCGCGACCTGAGCCACAGCGAACTGGCCGCCAGACTGGCGCAGCCGCTGGGCACCATCAAGACCTGGATCCGGCGCGGGCTGGAAAAGCTGCGCGGCTGCATGGAGCAGGCGTCATGACCCGGCCTCGTCCTTCCACCGCCAACGGCCCGAGGAGACTCTCATGAACATCGCCGCCAATGCCCGCCTGCTGGCCCTGTTGTCGGCCGCCCATGCCCTGGGCACTCTGCGCGGCGGCGCACGCCGACGCTTCGAGGCCCTGGCCCGCGAGCAGCCCGCCGTGCGGGCGAGCGCGCTGCTGTGGCGCGAGCGGCTCACGGGCTTCGTCGAACTCGCGCCCGCGGTGAACCCGCCCGCCGCGGTGTGGACCCGCATCCGCAACCTGGTCGACGCCGACCTGCAGGAGAGCCGTCTGGCCCAGCAGAAGGCGGCATCGACGCCGCCGGCCCGCACCACCGGCTGGTGGGGAAGCCTGGCGATATGGCGCGGGGCCTCGGCCGCGGGCCTGGCGGCCACGGTGCTGGCGGGCGTGATCGGCCTGCAGTTCTGGCATCAGGCGCGCGAGGCGCAGCAGGTGAAGTACGTGGCTGTGCTGAACGACGACCGTTCGGCCGCCTCGATGCTGGTGACCTTCGATGCGAAGCACCGTCAGCTCACGCTGCAGCGGGTGGGCGACTTCAACGTGGCGCCGGACCGGTCGCTGCAACTGTGGGCCCTGCCGCCCGGGCGCACGCCGCAGTCGCTGGGGGTGGTGGATTCGCCCGCGGGCATGCGCCTGGCGGCCAGCGCACAGATGCTGCAGCAGGCACCGGCGCTTGCGGTCAGCCTGGAACCCAAGGGCGGCGTGCCCGGCGACCGTGGGCCGACGGGGCCGGTGCTGTTCCATGGGGCGTTGATCGAGAAGACGCTGTGATGGGGTTCGTTGCGGTGCTTGGGTAGATGGGGTCGGGCGGCACCTGAGTCGCTTGCGGTTCTGCGCGTGTCGCTGCTGTGCCGCTAACCGGCAGAGGACGCCGGCCTGCGCGCTCCCGGCGCACGCTCGCGCTGACCGGCTTGCCTTGCCAGATGAGTGCTCGCCCTCCACCGACATGGTTGGGGCACTGCACGGCGCCGCGAATGGCACCTCCGCACGCACACCGGCGCCCTCCGCCTCGACGCTGCGCGCGAACCCTTTCTTTTCCGGGTCGTGGGGTTTGGGCCCAGGCGCCACGCAGGGGAGCCGGCCCTAGATTGTTCAGGCCGGGCCAACCGACTAACTTCAAGCCCAGCCTACCGACCACCGTTCGGGCTGAGCCTGTCGAAGCCCCACCCCATGGGGGTTGTGATGCATCGATCGGGGGAACATCGGGCATCGCGAACGGCGCCGTTCCGCCCTTCGACAGGCTCAGGACGAACGGATTGGAAAGCCCTGAGCACCAAACCCGGCGGTTCTGGCCGAACGGATTTGAAAGCCTTGAGCGCCAAACACGGCCGTTCGGACACACCGTCGAGGCGGAGGGCGCCGGTGTGCGTGCGGAGGTGCTATTCGCGGCGCCGCGCAGTGCCGAAAGCACGTCGGTGGAGGGCGAGCACATCACTCGTGCAACAAGTCGGTCAGCGCGAGCGTGCACCGGGAGCGCGCATGCCGGTGCCCTCTGCCGCTTCGCGGCGCAGCACTTGCGCCCCATCAACCAACGCAAGCGAAAGCCCATTCCAGAGCGCTCAACAGGACAGCACAGCACAGCACAGCACCTGCGAACGCCAACGTGCACCCGCAGTTCGCGCGCGTCTACGCAAAAGGACGCGCGCCGGATGCATTCCCCGACGCCGTACAGGCCGATGCCATCCAGCCTTGCCACAGGCCCGTATCTGGAGAGCCTGCCGCATATCCGGCGGTACAACAGCCCAAGGAGCCTTGCATGACTTTCTCGAAGAAGACCACCCGCATCCTCGCCGCCACCCTCACCGCCTTCGCACTCGGCGGTGCCGCCATCGGCGCATCGGCCCAGGTGACGGTGGGCGGCGCCCCGATGTACGCCACCAAGGACATCATCGACAACGCCGTCAACTCCAAGGACCACACCACGCTGGTCGCCGCCGTCAAGGCCGCCGGCCTGGTCGACACCCTCAAGGGCCCGGGCCCCTTCACCGTCTTCGCGCCCACCAATGCGGCCTTCGCGGCCCTGCCCGCCGGCACCGTCGACACGCTGCTCAAGCCCGAGAACAAGGGCCAGCTGACGACCATCCTGACCTACCACGTCGTGCCCGGCAAGGTGGACTCGGCAGCCCTCGTGAAGATGATCGACGACGGCAAGGGCCAGGCCATGCTCAAGACCGTGGCGGGCGGCAGCCTCAAGGCCACGCGCAGCGGCAGCACCGTGAAGATCACCGACGAGAAGGGCGGCTCGGCCGACGTGACCATCGCCGATGTCTACCAGTCCAATGGCGTGATCCACGTCGTCGACAAGGTCCTGCTGCCCAAGTAACGAAGGCGCAGAACGGTCCGTTACCTTTGCGTGCGGACCGTCAGGTGCCACTCAGGGCACCCCGACATACTTCGTTCTCGGCAGTCCGATCTTCTCCGACTCTTGCTTCCCCTCCACACCCGGACTGTCTTGGGGCCCGCTTTACGGCGGGCCCTTTTTCTTTTGTGCGTCCGTGCCTTCAGGCCAGCATGTGCCACTGGCCTTGCGCCAGACGCTGCAAGGCCTGGCCCTCGAAGCGCCACAGATGCAGCCAGCCATTGGCCAGCAGGTCGCGCACCACGGCATGCCCGGCGATCACCGCATCGATGGCCGCCCGCGGCGCGTCGATGACCACGGTGAGCCGCAGCGGCTCATGCACCCAGCGCTGGCCATCGTGCAGCGACTGACGCGACAGGCCGATGCGCAGGTCGCCGCCATTGCCTTCGAACACTCCCAGCGTGCCGCCCACCACGTTGTGCAGAAGCTTGTTGCCGCTGCCCAGCCGCACGGGGTCGCAGGTGGAGGCGTGGTACTGCCAGTTGATCCAGTGCGTGACCAGCATGGGCGCGGTCATCAGCTGGGTCAGCAGTTGGCCTTGCGGGTCCTGCGCGGCGTCGTAGTCGTGCAGGAAGACACGCCCGCCCAGGTCCACGTTCCGGCTGCGATGGCGTGGTGCGATCAGGAAGGCGGCATTGCCCGCGAGACCCCACTCCGGACGCGTCTGCGCCCCATCGTTGGCGCGGCGGCGCAGCTGACGACGCAGCACCTCTGCCGGCGCCTTCGGATCCAGGCCCAGGCGCGGTACGCGCTCGCGGCGCACCTGGTCCGCGGCGGCCTCGATGACGGGCTGCAGCCGGTCCCAGCGGGTGCGGGCGTCGGGCGGGAGCCGGTCGAGGTCGAAGCCCTCGATCTCGTCGGTCGAGGTGTT
The DNA here is from genome assembly GCF_913773995.1 of uncultured Pseudacidovorax sp. Lineage (GTDB taxonomy): Bacteria > Pseudomonadota > Gammaproteobacteria > Burkholderiales > Burkholderiaceae_C > Xenophilus. The sequence continues at coordinate 531 of NZ_CAJYES010000075.1, read as the reverse complement.
GTGCAGCGCGGCCACGAACACGGTGGCCGCGGGCACGTCGATGCCCTGCGCCTTCAGGCCGTCGCGCACGGCTGCATCGTTGAGCAGCTGCGCCAAGCTGCGCGCATTGACCTCGCCGGTCTGGCCGCAGCACGCCCCACAGTCGAGCGCCGCTGCATGCGCGTTGTTGGCCGATTGGCTGCCATGGCCCACCAGCAGCACCAGGGGCGCGAGCCCACGCACGAGGCCCATGGACTGCAGCACCCGCGCCGCCAGCGCCACGCGTGCGTCGGCATCCAGGCCCAGCAGCTGCGGCCGGCACACCGAACGGTAGCGCGCGGGCAGGCCATCGAGGTCGTCGCGCGCGCGTTCCTGCACACCCGGCCGCAGCCAGCGGCCCAGCCGGCCCAGATAGCCCAGGCCCGCGGCCTCGACGAAGGAGAAGGCCGCGCCCGGCCAGCGGCTGGCGGCGTGCCATTGGTCGCCCATCGCAAAACGATGCTGCCGGGCCTGCGCGACCTGCTGCTGCAACGACGGGTCGGCGTCCGCGTC
>NZ_CAJYES010000074.1 GCF_913773995.1 uncultured Pseudacidovorax sp. | reverse complement strand
CTCGCTGGCGACCGTGGCCGGCTTGCCACGGCCCTTGGCGGATGCGGGCTTCGCCGCAGCCGCGCGCGCCTCCGGCTTGGGGGACGCGGCCTCTTTCGGCGACGAAGGTGCGTCTGCCTTGCCCGCGGCCCGAGGGGCCTTCTCCGCGGCAGTCGATGAATCCATGCCGTGCTCCCGAACGATCTGCCGCGCCGGCTTGTCGCTGCGCAGGCCCTGGAAGACGGCCTGTCGCACCTTGCCCTCGCGCGTCCACTGGCCGAAGGCCACTTCCGCGACCAGCTCGGGCCGCACCCATTGCGCCTTCTCGCCCGCCGGTCGGGGGGTAAAGGGGCATTCGTCCTGGTCGAGTGCCTGCAGCTGCGCATGCATCTCGGCCAGGCGGCGCTGGTCGAAGCCGGTGCCGACATTGCCCGCATGCTTCAAGTCGCCTTGCTCGTCGTACACGCCGAGCAACAGCGCGCCGAAGCCGCTGCGGCTGCCGCGCGGCGCGGTATAGCCGCCGATGACGAACTCTTGCCGCAACTGGTGCTTGAGCTTGATCCACGCTGGCGAACGGCCGCTGAAGTAGGGGCTGTCCAGCCGCTTGCCGACGATGCCCTCGAAGCCGAGCCCCGCCGCCGAGGCCAGCAGGTCGCGCGGCGCGGCATCGAAGGCTTCGCTGAAGCGCAGCGATGGCGGCAGTTCGCCGGCGTCGAAGATAGTGCGCAACGCCTCGCGCCGCAGCGACAGCGGCTCATCGCGCAAGTCGCGGCCCCCCACGAAGGGCGCGTCGAACAGCCAGTAGACGATGGGCGCCGTGGCCTGCAGGTCGAAGGCGTTCTGCAGGGCCTGGAAGTCGGGCGCGTCGTTCGCGCCCAGCACGCCGATCTCGCCATCGAGCCACGCGTTTCGCACGGGCAGTCGGGCCAGGGCGCGGGCCAGTTCGGGCAGGCGCTCGGTCCAGTCGTGGCCATTGCGGGTGAAGCAGCGCACACGGCCGCGGCTATCGATGCGAGTCAGCAGGCGGTAGCCGTCGAACTTGAGTTCCCAGGCCCATTGCACGGGCTCGGGCGGCGGGCCGTCGGCCAGCACCGCGAGCTGGGGCACGAGGCTGTCGGGTAGCGCCGCGGCCTGGCCGGGCAGTTGCACCTTGTCGGCGTCCTTGGACTTGCGCTTTTTGGCGGGGGTGTCGGCGGGCGTGGTGCCGGCTTTGCCAGGGCCACGGGTCGCGGATTCGCTGTCGGCCGCGGCGTTGGCAGCTGCCGGGGCGGCGGCGGTGTCGGCCTCGGGCCGGCCAATGTGCCGCACGCTGTCCGGCGCGGCCTCGGTCACGTCGTAGTCGGCCAACGGCCGGGCGGCCGCATCCTCGTCCTTGATCAGCAACCAGCTGGGTTTCTTCTCATCCTTGCCGTGCATGCGCACCAGCGTCCAGCGGCCATGGAGCTTGTGGCCCTGCAGCGTGAAGCTGAGCTTGCCGGCGCGTAGCCCGGCGCGGGCGTCGCCCTCGGGCAGCCAGGTGCCGCGGTCCCATACGATCACCGTCCCGGCGCCGTACTGGCCTTCGGGAATGCGGCCCTCGAAGTCGCCGTAGGCGATGGGGTGGTCTTCCACCTCGACGGCCATGCGCTTGACCGCAGGGTCAAGACAGGGCCCCTTGGGAACGGCCCAGCTCTTGAGCGTGCCGTCCAGCTCCAGCCGGAAGTCGTAGTGCAGGCGCGTGGCGTCGTGCTTCTGCACCACGAAGGCCAGGGCCTCCACGCCCGGCTCGCCGCCGAGGCGGGGCTCGGGGGTCCGCTGGAAGTCGCGCTTGCGGTGGTAGTCGGCAAGGGCCTGGGCGGCATCCGCCGCGCCGGGCCGGGTGGTGGTGCCGCCTGGCCCAGCCTTCCTGGCCGTCTTGGTGGCGTCAGCCTTTCGCACGGTACTGGCGGCCGTCTTGCGTGCGGCGGCTGGCTTCCGTCGGGCAGGTGTCTTGCGGGTGGCGGTGGCCATGGGGCGATCAGCGGCGCATGGGTTGATGCGTTGGAGGAGCGGGGGCTGCCCTTCAGCCTGCGCTCAAGCCGCCCTGCGGCGCGGCGCCGTCTTGCGGGCCGTCGAAGACTTCGCAGCGGCCCGCTTGGCCGGCGCCTTGGCGGCGGTGCGCTTGGCCGAAGCGCGTTTCGTGCGCGAGCTGCCGTCTTCCTCGCCCTCGTCCGCTTCTTCGTCTTCGTCGTCCTTGGCCGCAGTCCGGCCCTTGCCCCCTCGGAGGCTGCGCTGCAGCAACTCGGTCAGGTCAAGGATCTTGGCGCCCGAGCTGGCCTGTTCCTGCGGCTCCAGCTTGGCGACGTCCTGCGCCTGGCCGGCCTCGGCCTTGCGCTCGACCAGCGCCATGATGCGGTCGCGGAAGCGGTCCTCGTACTCCTCGGGGTTCCAGTCGCCCGCCATGTCGTCGATGAGTTGCTCGGCCATCTTCAGCTCGCGGTCGTTCACGCCGGCCTTGCGGGCGTCGGCATCGGGCAGCGGCAGGCCTTCCCAGGAGCGGATGTCCGCGCCCCAGCGCAGCAGATTGAGCACCAGGCCCGGCCCGGCGGGCACCAGCGCCGCCAGGTGCTCCTTGGTCTGGATCACCACCCGCGCCACACCGATGCGCCCGGTGCGCACCAGGGCCTCGCGCAGCAGGGCGTACACCTTGGCGCCGCGCTGGATGGGCGCCGTGTAGTAGGGCCGGTCGAGGTGGATGAAGGGAATGCCGTCGGCCGGCACGAAGCGCTCGATCTCGATGGTCTGCAGCGTGCGCGGATAGGCGTCGGCGATCTCCTTGTCGGTCAGCACCACGTACTGGCCGTCCTCCCATTCGACGCCGCGCACGATGTTCTCGCGGGCGATCTCCTTGCCCGTCTTCTTGTTGATGCGCTTGTAGCCCACGTGGTCCATGGTGCGCTTGTCCAGCCAGTCGAAATCGATGCTGCCGTCCTGCGTGGCCGAGTACAGCGCCACCGGGATGTGGACGAGTCCGAAGCTGATGGCGCCCTTCCACAGGACGCGCGGGCTGGATGCGGGCATGGCAAGGCTCTCCGTGCGGGGGAGCGCCAATCTAGGCCGACCTGCCCAGCATGG
>NZ_CAJYES010000073.1 GCF_913773995.1 uncultured Pseudacidovorax sp. | reverse complement strand
GGCACGGGTGAGCGCGCGGATGTCCTGCTCGTCCAGCTCCTTCCAGGCGCCGCGCTTGAGGCCGCGCGGCAGCACCATGGCGCCGTAGCGGATGCGGATCAGCCGGCTCACGGCGTGGCCGACGGCTTCGAACAGCCGGCGCACTTCCCGGTTGCGCCCTTCGGAGATCGTGACGCGGTACCAGCAGTTGGAGCCCTCGCCGCCGCCGTCCTCGATGGTGCCGAACTGGGCGATGCCATCGTCCAGGCGCACGCCGTCGAGCAGCTTCTGCTTTTCTTCGTTCGACAGGGCGCCCAGCACGCGCACCGCGTACTCGCGCTCCAGGCCGAAGCGTGGATGCATCAGGCGGTTGGCCAGTTCGCCCGAACTGGTGAACAGCAGCAGACCCTCGGTGTTCAAGTCCAGCCGGCCGACGGATTGCCACTTGCCCTGGTGCAGGCGCGGCAGCTTGCGGAAGACGGTGGGCCGGTTCTGCGGATCGTCATGCGTGACGACCTCGCCGACCGGCTTGTGATAGGCGATGACGCGCGCCGGCGGCGGCGCGATCCGGTAGCGGATCGGCTTGCCGTTGACCTTGACCTGGTCGCCGTACTGGATGCGCTGTCCGATGTGGGCCGGCTCGTTGTTGACCGAGATGCGGCCCTCGAGGATCAGGCGCTCCATTTCCAGCCGCGAGCCCAGCCCCGCCTGGGCCAGCACCTTGTGCAGCTTGGGCGCGTCCGCCTGGGGCAGCAGCACGCGCTTGGCGGTAGAACCAGCCGCCTCCTCTTCTTCCTGCGCATCGAAGTCGCCCGAGATCACATCTGCGAACTGGATCGGCTGAGCCGCCGGCGCACGCTCGCGGGCACCCTCGGTCGCCTCGTGGTCCGCGTCGTCCTCGTCGTCGATATCGGCACCGTCGTCACGATCGCGCTCGCCCAGGGCCGCAGGGGCGGACGCCGCTTCGGCCAGCTCCATGGCGACTGGCGCCTGTTCGGGCGCGGCGGGCGCAGTGCCCTCGGTCCCGGCCGGTTCGGCAGCAACCTCACGCTTCGCGCGAGGACGGCGCTTGCGCGCGGGCGTGCCCGCGACCTCTTCGCCGCCTGCCGGCTGCGGTACCGCCGCCGACGGGGTCTCGGCAGCAACGGGAGCGCCCGCGGGCAGGCCCTGTTCGGGATCGGATTCAGTCATGAGGGGCTTCCGGGAAAGTGTTCGTGTCGGGGGATGTCGCACCGGGCGGCGGGGATGCGGGGACAGTCGGCTGGGCGTCCGGGGCTACATCCGGCACAGCCGCGGCGGCCTTGGCAGGCAGGATGGAAGGGGATTGCGGCTCGGAGGCGGGCGCCCCCTCCATCGGCAGCGCTGGCTGCGCGGCCTCGGACGGCAGGCCGCGGCCGGCCAGCGCCTGTGCCATGTCGCCGGCCTGGTGCGGCGCCTCGATGGCCGGCAATTGGTCGAGCGAAGCCAGGCCCAGGTCGTCGAGAAATTGCCGCGTGGTGGCGTAGAGGGCGGGACGGCCCACCGTCTCGCGGTGGCCGATCACCTCGACCCAGCCGCGGTCTTCGAGCTGCTTGAGGATCAGCGAATTGATCGTGACGCCGCGGATGTCTTCCATGTCGCCACGGGTGACCGGCTGGCGATAGGCAATGATGGCCAGCGTCTCGAGGGCGGCACGGGTGTAGCGCGGCGGCTTCTCGGGATGCAGGCGGTCCAGGAAGTCGCGCATCTCGGGCCGGCTCTGAAAGCGCCAGCCGCTGGCCACGCCCACCAGCTCCATGCCCCGCTGCGCCCACTCGTCCTGCATCTGCGCGAGCAGGGATTTGAGCGTGTCGGTGCCTACCTCTTCGTCGAAGAGCACACGCATGTCTCGCAGCGTCAGCGGCTGCGACGAACACATCAGAGCAGTTTCGAGAATGCGCTTGGCATCCGCCGTATTCATGGTGGCGAGGTTCCAGGCAAGGAGCGCGCGGAGCGCGCCGGGACAGAAGAGCCGAGAGAGAAGAAAGAAGGCGCCGCCGTCTGCGGCTGTGCGCCAGGACGGGCCGCCGTCCTGAAGGCGCGAACGGCCAGTCGAGAAGATGGCCGCCGGAGGTCGCGCCGCGAGGCGCTCAGCAGCGATTGTAGTCGAGCCCCCAGGCCCGGGCGGCATCGGCAATGTCCGGCGGCAGCGGCGAGCGCAGCTCGAGCGCCTGGCCGGTCGCAGGATGCGTGAAGGCAAGACGGAAAGCATGCAGCGCCTGCCGGTGCAGCCCGGCGGCCGGTGCGCCGCCGTAGGTTTCGTCGCCCACCAGCGGATGACCGATGGAGGCCATGTGCACCCGGATCTGATGCGTGCGCCCGGTGTCCAGCGTGCAGCGCACCAGGCAGCCGCGGTCGTGGCCGTCGAGCAGCTCGAAGCGGGTGCGGGCCGGCTTGCCGGGATGCTGCGCCAGGTCGACCACGGCCATGCGCAGGCGGTTGCGCGGGTCGCGGCCAATGGGGCCCTCGACCGTACGACTGACGGGACCCGACCACGCGCGATGGCCCATGGCCAGGTACTGCCGCGAAACCTCCCTCGCCGCGATCATGCGCACCAGCGCGTCCATGGTCTGGCGCGTGCGGGCCACGACCATCAGGCCGCTGGTGTCCCGGTCCAGCCGATGCACGATGCCGGCCCGAGGCAGAGCGGCGGCCTTCATATCGCGGGCCAGCAGCCCGTTGAGCAGCGTGCCGCTCCAGTGGCCGGGCGCCGGATGGACCACCAGGCCGGCAGGCTTGTCGATGACCACCAAGTGCTCGTCCTCGTGCACCACCTGCAGCGGCATGGGTTCGGGCCGGAAGGCCTGGCTTTGCGGCGTCGGGCGCAGTTCGATCTCGCCGGCCTGTCCGGCCTGGACCGCTGTCGCCGACTTGCGGATCGCCCGGCCCTGGAGCTGCACCGCGCCCTCCTCGACCAGCTGTTGCAGGTAGCTTCGGGAGAACTCGGGGATCAGCTGCGCCAGCGCCCGGTCCAGTCGCTGGCCGTGCAGCGCCGTGGGAATCGAAAACGCCCGTCGTTCGCTCTCGTCGAAAGTGTCCGACGGCTCATCGGCGTCGGCTTCGGGCCCAGGCTGTGCCGAGGGGGGGGTCGATATAATCCCGGGGGTTTGACTCACGAAAGCTTGCCTGTGACGTATCGCACCCGATTATCGGCGGTCCCCTCGTGGCTCGCCCTCTGCGCCGCCGGGTTCCTGCTGGCGGGCTGCTCCTCCACCAAGACCGATCCCACGGCCAACTGGAGCCCGAACAAGATCTACTCCGAGGCGAAGGAAGAAGCCGACGGTGGCGCCTACGACAAGGCCGTGCCGCTGTTCGAGAAGCTCGAAGGCCGTGCCGCCGGCACACCCCTGGCCCAACAGGCCCAGATCGACAAGGCCTACGCGCAGTACCGCGCGGGCGACAAGGCCCAGGCCCTCGCCACGCTGGACCGGTTCATGAAGCTGCATCCGGCCAGCCCCGCCATCGATTACGCCCTGTACCTCAAGGGCACCATCAACTTCAACGACGACCTGGGCATGTTCGCCTGGCTGACGCGCCAGGACCTGTCGGAGCGCGACCAGAAGGCGGCGAAGGAATCCTTCGAGGCTTTCCGCGAACTCGTCACCCGCTTCCCCGATTCCCGCTACGCCAACGATGCGCGCCAGCGCATGAACTACATCGTGAACTCGCTCGCGCAGTACGAAGTTCACGTCGCCCGCTACTACTACAAGCGCGGGGCCTACCTCGCCGCGATCAACCGGGCACAGATCGCCCTGGCCGACTACCGCGAAGTGCCAGCGCTCGAAGAAGCGCTCTACATCATGGTGCTGTCGTACGACGCCCTGGGCATGAACGACCTGCGCGACGATGCCAAGCGCGTGCTCACCACCAACTACCCGCAAAGCCGCTACTTGGCACAAGGCTTCAAGACCAAGGACGATCCCTGGTGGAAGCTCTGGTGAGCGGCAACTGAGGCTGCATCACGTCCCGTCGAAGGCCGCCGAGTGCGGCCTTCTTCTTTGGGGCGCCAGGTCCGCGATATGAGACCGGGACCATGGCCCCTTCGCTCCGACGGGTTC
>NZ_CAJYES010000072.1 GCF_913773995.1 uncultured Pseudacidovorax sp. | reverse complement strand
CTGCAGATCGAGCGGCAGCCGGAAGGCCACCAGCCCCAGCGGCGGCGCGATCTTCTGGGCCGTGCGGGCGGAGGCGGTGGCTACCAGCGCGGCGCGCGATGCCGCGACCAGTGCCGTGAAGGTGCTGGGCACCAACAGGACCAGCTCGCGGGTCAGGCCGTGCTCGGCCAGTGCGCGGTCCACCGCCGTCGCCTCCCCAGGCGCGGGGGAGACGTCCACATGCCGGGCGGCGGCGTAGTCCGCCAGACTGACCTGCGCATCGCGCTGCTGCGCCGAGCGCCTGGATGAAGAGGAGCGGGCGGCGGGGCGCCCCTGGAGCAACGGATGGTTGGGGCGCACAACGCCGACCAATGGCTGCCGCTCCTGCAGCACCGCCTGCGCTGGCGCCTCGGCCGTGCGCATCTGGCCGATCTCGAGGTCGACCCGGCCTTCGCGCAGCGCGTCGGGGTCGTGGGGCGCCTCGGGCAGCCATTGCAGGCTGGCGCGCGGCATGCGCTCGGTCAGGGCCTGCGCCACGTTCGCGCCGTAAGCCACGGCCCAGCCCTCCTGAGCCCGCACGACAAAGCGCCGCGGCTGCGCCTGCCAGTCCTGCCCGGCCGCGTCGCGCAACGCGTGGGCCTGGGCCAGCAGCTGGCGCACCGGCTCGGCCAGTGCCAGCGCGCGCGGCGTGGGCACCAGCCGCCGCCCGGCGCGTACGAGGATCGGATCGCCGAAGACCTCACGGATGCGGGCCAGCGTGTGGCTCATGGCCGGCGTGCTCAGGTGCATGCGGGAGGCCGCGGCAGTGACGCTGCCGGTGGTCAGCAGCGCATCGAGTGCGGCCAGCAGGTTGAGGTCGTACTGTTTCATCGAATGCAACCGTCGATTTCGGAGATTGCACTGTACGCAAGTCATGGCAATGCAGAAACTGCGGCGCGTCACACGTCCTTGCCCATCCGCCATGAACGCAAACGCCACACATGCCGCCTTCGCGACCCCCTTGCCGAACCGCGTGGCCGGCTTTCCGCCCCGTCGCCAGCAGCGCATCGCCTTCGCCATGCTCCTGCTGACCCTGGCGATGGCGGCACTGGACCAGACCATCCTGTCCACGGCCCTGCCGGTGATGGCACGCGAGCTGCCCAGCCACTGGCCGTTGGCGTGGGTGTTCTCGTCCTACCTGCTGGCGGCGACGGTGGTCATCATGCTGTACGGGCGACTGGCCGACCTGCTGGGCACGCGTCGCATGATGCTGGTGGCGCTGGGTCTCTTCCTGTTCGGCTCGCTGGCCTGCGGCGCCAGCCGCGATCTGCAAGCGCTGGTGCTGGCCCGAGCCCTGCAGGGAGCGGGTGGCGGCGGCCTGATGACGCTGGCCATGCTCAGCGTGGCCAGTCTCTTCCCGCAGGAAGAACGCCCCCGTTTCCAGTCGCTGCTGGGCGCTGCCTACGGCGTGGCGACGCTCTTCGGCCCCCTGGTGGGCGGCGCGCTGGTCGAGCATCTGACCTGGCATTGGGCGTTCTGGCTCAACGTGCCCTTGGCAACACTGGCCTGGGGCCTGCTGGCAGCGACGATGCCCGCCGGCCGCCGACCAGGCACGGAAGGCGGCCGCATCGACTGGCCCGGTGCCCTCCTGCTGGCCGCCGCCCTGACGCTGCTGCTGCTTGCCACGCAGCATCAGCGGCTCGGCCTGCCGGCCTTCCTGGGCCTGGGCGTGCTGCTGGCCGCTGGCGCGAAGGCGACGGGCCTGTTCCTGTGGCGGCAGCGTCGGGCCGCCCATCCGCTGATGCCCCTCTCGCTGTTCGGGCGGCCGGCATACGCCGCGGTCAGCGTCGTCTCGGCCGCGTCGGGCGTGGCGCTGTATGCCGCCGTGGCCTTGCTGCCGCAATACCTGCAGACCGGCCTGCACCTTTCGCCAACGGCCTCGGCGTGGCATCTGCTGCCGCTGATGGGGGGCGTGACCTGCGCCGCCATCGGCAGCGGGCGCCTGCTGCGGGCGCGCCGTTCACCGGCGCGGCTGGCGCGCCTGGCCTGCCTGTCGATGTTGATGGGTTTCGTGCTGCTCGCCGCGGGCCTGCACTGGCTGCCCGGGCACCCGCTGGTGCTGTCGGCCAGCCTGTTGCCGCTGGGGGTGGGGCTCGGGGTGGTGTTTCCCATCGTGACGGTGGTGGCCCAGCGCGTGTCGCCCGCGCCGCAATTGGGCATCGCCACGGCTGTGCCGGTCATGCTGCGCAGCCTGGGCGGTGCGGTGGGCGTGGCCCTGTTGGCCGCGCTGCTGACCTCGCTGGTGGAGGCGGAGCTGCACGCAGCGGCTCCGGCCGGCGTGGCCCGGGCCGCGGTGCCTGAGCACGCTTTGCCTGCGGCATTCGCCCACGCCTTGTCCGCGGCCCTGGCGCACGGGCTGCAGCCGGTCTTTCTGACCGCGGCCCTGGCCGTGCTGGCGGCCGCCATGGCTACGCGTTGGCTGCCGCACAGCCTGGCGCCGACGGCCCTTGATCCGCGCGCGGCGTCCCGCTGAGGGGACTGGCTCGCGTTGGCACGGCGCGCGGCGAGCGCGGCAACTCGATCTGCGTGGGCGACTGCAGCCGCGAGAGGGATCGCTGGCGGGAGCGCTCAACTTGTCGACAATGCGCAGGTTGACCGTCCGAATGGATCCCCTGTGCCCACCAGTTCCACGCCTCTCGCAGATGCCGACTTTTCCCGCTGGGAGAAAGAGGTGGCATTCCGGCTCTTCGCCGACGCATCCGGGCTCACGCTGACGGTGCCCGAGCAGGTGGCCGCAAGGCTCGGGGATCGCATCCTCTCAGGGGAACTGGCGCCGGGCGCCCGGGTGGGCGAGCAGGAGGTGGCCGACGAATTCGCCATCAGCCGCGGGCCGGTGCGGGAGGCGATCCGCATCCTGGAGCGTGAGGGCCTGATCCAGGTGCTGCCGCGCCGCGGTGCCATCGTGGCGGTGCTGACGGCGCAGGAGCTGCGCGAGCTGTTCGAGATCCGCGCCGGCCTGTTCGACGTGGTGGTGCGCAAGGTGGCGTCGCAACGGCCACCCGAGCTGTTGGCCCTCATGCGGGCCGGCGTGGCGCGGCTGGAGGCGCTCTCGGCCTCGCCCGACGGCGGCGACGCCTACGCGGAGACGGTGCACCGCCTGCTGCAGCTCACGGCCCGCTTCGCCGGCAACGAGCGGCTGCGCCGGATGATCGCGGCGCTGTCGCTGCAGACCTTGCGCTACAGCAAGCTGGGCCTGGCCTCGGTGGAGCGGCGGCAGCAGTCGGTGCAGTTGTGGATCGCGGCCCGCGACGCGCTGGAGCAGGGCGACACCACCCGCATGATGCAGCTGGCGCGGGCGCGCAGCGAAGCCTCGGCCGAAGAGGCGGCGCGGCGCCTGGAAGAGTTGGCCGGCGGCGCGTAGCCGCGGCTGACGCGGTCGACCTCAGCGGTCCGAGGGCCTGTCAAAGGCCATCGCCCAGCACCACCACCGGCTGGCCCTCCGCCACCGGCTCTCCCTCCTTCACGAGCAGTTGCCGCACCACGCCGGCGGCCGGCGCGCAGACGGGGATCTCCATCTTCATGCTCTCCAGCACCATGAGGGATTGGTCGGGCCCGACGGTGTCGCCCTCCCGGACCTCGATCTTCCAGACGGTGCCGGTGACTTCGGATTGCAGCGTGGTGTTCATGGCGTCGCCTTGATGGCTGAGTTGAAAGCCGGATCGTAGTCACCAATAAGATTGTTGACAATACGAATGTCGGATGCTTCAATGCCGCCCGGAGACAACAACGAAAGGGCACCATGACCCCGAATCCGGATGACCGCGATCCATCCAGCCGAGGCGGCGCCGCTGCCAGCACCGGCTCGGAGCGCGACCTCGCCCGCGGCAGCGCGCTGCAGGGCCTGAAGGTGATCGAGATCGCCAGCACCATCGCCGGCCCCGCCTGCGCGCGGCTGCTGGGCGACTTCGGCGCCGACGTGATCAAGATCGAGCCGCCCGAGGGCGACCCGGTGCGCCAGATGGGCCGCCATGTGCACAGCGAGCAGGGCGACGTGTCGCTGTACGCCGCCTCCATCCTGCGCAACAAGCGCAGCGTCGCTCTGGAC
>NZ_CAJYES010000071.1 GCF_913773995.1 uncultured Pseudacidovorax sp. | reverse complement strand
AGCACTACTTCCTGGGGTCGGCGGCCATCCAGATCGGCGTGGCGGCCATGCGGCAGGCCGATCCGCTTCGGCTGGCCGAGCCGGCGCTGCTGCAGCTGCGCGAGTCGCTCGAAGTGACCTGTTTCCTGGCGGTGATGGGCAACAAGGGCCCGACCATCGTGCGCTTCGAGGAGCCGGGCCTGCCCATCACGGTGAATGTGCGCGTCGGCTCGGTGCTGCCGCTGCTGTGGTCGGCCACCGGCCGTGCCTTCCTCGGCTGGCTGGGCGACGAAGCGAGAGTGCGTGCGCTGGCCGAAGCGGAGCTGGCACAGGCCGATGCGCGGCAGCGCGCTTCGCTCGCGCCCGAGCGTCCCATCGCGCAGCTGTGCGAGTCGGTGCGCGCGGCCGGCTGCGCCTGGGTGCGCGACACCAACCTGCCCGGCATCAGCGCCATCGCGGCGCCTTTGTTCGACCATGCCGGCCGGGTGCGGGCCGTGATCACGGCGCTGGGCGCCAGCGGCGGCTTCGACCCCGATCCGGACGGCGCGGTGGGGCGCGCGTTGCGCGAAGCGGCTGCCGCCGCCAGTCGGCATCTGGGACATGGAGGCCAGAGCGGCAGTGCCTGAGCGCCGCGCGGCATGCGGCTCTCGCGCCGCATAGTGATGTCACGCTTGCCGTGGGCAGGCCGTCACGCGGACTTCGGGAAGAACAGCACTTCCGGCAGGTTCTCGAAGTGGGCGTCGCAGGTCAGCAACTCCGCACCGACACGCCGGGCCGTGGCATAGACGACGGCGTCGGCGGTCGCCAGCTTGTATTCGCGATGCAGGTCCGCCGCGAGAACGGCGATGGCGGTGTCCAGGGGGACGACCATGCATTTCTGCGTGTATGCGATCACCTGGTTGGCTTCTTCCTCGCCGACTTCTCGCATCATCCATTTCGACAGCTCGAGCTGGACGATGGTGGGGACGACGCACTGCGCCTTCTCCGGGAATTGCTTGCCGACTTTCTTGCCCAACGCACTGCCGTCGAGCCATTCGATCCAGGCAGACGTATCGACGACGCGTTGCGCCGCCATCAGTAGCGGTCCTCCCGGTCCCGATAGCCGTCCTTGCGCGCTCCCTTGGCGATGCCGGCCAATTGCTCCAGCTCCGGCACGGGCATTACCAGCACGCCTTTGCCCTTCGGGATGAAGACGAACTCCTGCCCGGCCTTCCAGTGCTGTTCCTCCCGAACGGCCTTGGGAATGGAAATCTGGAACTTGCTGGACAACGTGGCGGTGGTGGCCATTTCCTACCCTCTCTTCATCGATAGTGAAAACGTAAGAATAAGCGGTCCTGGCTGGACGTGCCAGATCTGGCTTGGAACGGCGGGCACTCTTGCCCGGACCTCCGTCTCTGTGCGCGGGCGGTGGTGGGGCCCACAGCCGCCCGGATCAAGCCGCGGTGGCCGCGCCGCTGCGCGCACCCATGTCGCGGCGCGGGTCGAACCCGGCCGTCGCCTTGGCGAGCTGCTCGTATGCCGCCCTCGCGGCCGCACTGTCGGCGGGCGCCACCGCAATAGCCAGCACCAGATAGAGGTCGCCCCCGAGCCCGCGGCCCTTGAGCCGCAGCTTCATGCCCGCACGCGCCGCGGCCGGCACCTTGACCTGGCCGATGCCGCCGCCGGGCAGCGGTACCTCGACCTCCGCCCCTAGCGCGGCTTCGGAGGGTGTCACGGGCAGGTCCATCACCAGGTCACGCTCCTCGACGCGGTAGCGCGGATGCGGCGCGATGCGCACCTCCAGGTACAGATCGCCCGCCGGCTGGCCACCGGTCCCGGGCATCCCCTGGCCCGCCAGCCGGATCTGCTGCCCCGGCCTCACACCGCGCGGCAGGCGCACCTGCAGCGTGCGAGTGACTGGGCGGGGCCGCCCACCGGCGTCGATTTCCACGGCCTGCAGCTGGATCTCGCGCTCGCCGCCGGTCAGGGCGAATTCGAGCGGGACCTCGATGGCGGCATGCCGGTCCGCGCCTGCGGCGGCTTGCGCCCGTCGACCCATGCCCGAGCCCGCCGGCCCTGCGGATGCGGCGCCGAACAGGTCGGAAAAGAAGGCGCCCAGGTCCGGTGCCTCGTTCCCAGCGCCCGAGCCGCCGCTGCGGAAGAAGCTGAAACCATCCTCCCAGCCCGGTGGCGGCATGAATCCGTCGCTGCCGCCCATGCCGGCCCCACGGCGGATGCGCTCGGCCTGGGCGTCGTAGTCGGCCCGCTTCTCGGCGTCGCCAAGCACTTCATAGGCCTCGTTGATCTCGCGCATGCGGCTCTGCGCGTCGGCTTCCTTGCTGACGTCGGGGTGGTACTTGCGGGCCAGGCGGCGGTAGGCCTTGCGGATCTGATCGGCGGTGGCGTCACGGGCCACGCCCAGGGTGTCGTAGTGGTTCTTCGATGCGTCCATGGCGTTGCGTTGTTCCATGTCGGGGTTGCACAAGGCGGGCGCGAAGCCCAGCCCTGCGTCACCATGCGCCCGCGAACGCCTGCCGCCACGATGGAATCACGATGGTTCCGAGCGGGACGGCCACCGCTCGCACACGCCAGGTGATGAGATGTCTCAGAGGTGCGGCCCGGCCGCCGCAATTGCAAGGGCACCGGCCGCCGATGTCGGCGGCCGGGCTCACACCTTGTCAGTGCTCCCCGGCCTCGACGCGGTTGCGGCCCGAGGCCTTGGCCGCATACAGCCGCTGGTCGGCCACCTTCAGGACGGTGGCCACGTCGTCCGCACCACCGGACGCCGTCCCGGCCCAGTCGGCCACGCCCAGCGAAAGCGTGATCCGCCGGCCTTCGGGCATGGGTGCATCGGCAGCCCGCAGGCGCAGCGCCTCCGCCCGCACCACGGCCTCGGCCAGGGCGGTGCGCGGCAGGATGAGCGCGAACTCCTCGCCGCCGATGCGACAGGCGACCTCGCCGGGGCCGAGCCCTTCTTCGAGCAGGGCCGCCAGCCGCCGCAGGTGTTCGTCGCCCACGTCGTGGCCAAAGGCGTCGTTGATCCGCTTGAAGTAATCGATGTCCAGCATGACGAGGGAGAAGGGCGTGCCCCGCTCCGCCAGACGGTTCAAGCGCAGGTCGAACTGCCGTCGGTTGCCCAGCCCTGTCAGTGGATCGGTGACGGCATCCTTCTGAAGCCGGCGAAGGTTGCCGGTGAAGACGCCCAGTCCCAGCAGCATTGCACTCTTGATCTGGGTCGCCTCGAAATACCAGGCGGGAACGGCCCGCAGCCGCTCGTCCGTATCGCCGGCGCGGTAGTCGGTGGCGACCGCCGCCATGGCATTGAGGGGCTTGGCGATCTTCAGGGCGAAGGCCCAGGCGAGCACCAGTGCCACCGCACTCAAGGGCAGCGTCCATCCGAGGACCTTGCCCATCAGCGACCCGATGGGCGCCAGCGTCTGCGAGAGCGGTCGCTGGGCGACGATGCCCCAGCGGGTGCTCGGCACCACGGCGAAGCCGGCGACCATCTCGATGCCCTGGCTGTTGACGACCACCTGGCTCCCGGAGCGGCCCCGTGAAGCCCGTGCCGCTGCCGCGTTGCCGTTCGCGAGGTCTCCGATGCGGCGCCTGTCCGGGTGATAGAGGATGCGCCGCTGCGCGTCCACCACATACACGTACGAGCCGTCGTGGTAGTAGTGGTTGCCCAGCAGCTGGTTGAGCACGCTCTTCTGCGTCAGATAGATCGTGCCGGCCACCATGCCCAGCGGGCGGCCATCCTCGGCCAGGATGGGTTCCGAGACGTAGATCAGCAGATTGCCGGTCGGCGGCAGATAGGGCGCGCTGATGTGGGGACGCGCAGCGTCGAGGATGCGTCGCGTCGCGGGGTCAGCGAGGACGGTGCCCTGGGCCTGCAGGGACTCGGGCGCGGCCATCAGCACGCGCGCCTGCATATCCACGACCGCCACGGAGTTGAAGCTGTCGGTCTGCAGATGCAGGCGCCGGACCTCTTCCTTGATGAAGGCAGGGTCCTTCATGTGCCCGGACAGCGTCTCGGCCGAATAGGCAAGCTGTTGCTGCGCGCCGCGGAAAAAATCGTCGACGGTGCTGGCCAGCTTGTCGGCATAGGCGCGGTTGTAGTCCAGCGACTGTGCGACCAGCTGTTCGCGCTGCACACGGTAGCTCGCATAGACGGTCGCCAGCAGAGCGACCACGGCGCTCAAGGTGGTCAGCGCAATGATGAGGTGCCGGAGCTTGAGGAAGGCGCTCCAGGAAGAACGGTCAATGGTCATGGCATGGGGCTATGCGGCCTGCATGCGGGCGCGGGTCGCGAGGTCCGCGCCAGTCCTGCATGGGGAGGTCGCTGGTCAAGACAGCTCGGCGCGAACGCCGATCAGGCGGATCAGGCGATGGCGGCGACCGATCCGTCGGCGCGCATGAGGGCACGCGCCGTCCACTGTCCGTTCGCCTGGCGCTCGAAGCGCAACGGCTGCGCGTTGCCGAGCAGGGCGGCATCGACCGGCACCCGCAGCAGGGCCGCCAGTACATACAGGGTGCCACCGTGGGCCACGATGAGCACGGGGGCCGGCGCCTGCAGCGCAGCGTCGAGCGCGGCGCGCTTGCGCTCGACGAACTGCGCCAGGGTTTCGCCGCCCTCTGGCGAACAGGCCCAGTCGATCTCCGCAGAGGACGTGCCGATGAGGCAGCCGAAGTGCCGCTCGCGCAGCACCTCGCGCGCCACCGGCGTCAGCCCCAGGGGCGCGGCCACGGCGTGGGCGGTGTCGAAGGCTCGGCGGGCGTCGCTGCAGACGATGCTGCGGATGGGCTCCTGCGCCAGCAGCGTGGCGGCCAGCGCCGCCTGTTGCAGGCCGAGGTCCGACAGCGGCTCTTCATAAGACTGGAAGATGCGCAGCGCATTGCGCGGCGTCTGCCCGTGGCGCAGGAAGTAGAAATGGTCGACGGCGGGCGACAGGGGCTTGGCGGCTGCCAGCTGGATCAACTGGTCGATGCCCTTGGCATGCTGCGTCAGTTGAGGAGAGGGATGGGTCATGGATGGAAGGTCGGCGGCGGGCGCCGTCGCGGATGAACGGTGCAGGCGCAATCAGAATTTCGGAATGCGCAGCGTCTTGCTGATCATCAGTGTGCCCGAGAGGGCATACAGCAACGTGAACGCGTGCAGGGTCCAGGTGCCGATCTGCCATCCACCGCCCCACAGGGCATCCCCGAGCCGGCCTTGTGCTGCTGCCCAGGCAAGCAGCCCGACGAGCACCACGCTGGTCGGGATGGGCGTGCCTTCGAAATAGCGCACCTTGTCGCTCCCCTCCGACAGGGCTTCGGCCGTGACGTTGTAGCGGGCCAGGCGACTCACGCCGCAGCACACGAAATACAGCAGCACCACGGCGTCCCAGCCGCCGCGCAGGCCGGCCGCGAAGCCCAGCGCCGCAGGGGCCACGCCGAAGGAAATCACGTCGGCCAGCGAGTCCAGCTCGCGGCCCAGCGCGGAATGCGTCTGCCGCCAACGCGCGATGCGACCGTCGAAGATGTCGAGCACGAAGGCGGCGGGCGCCAGCACCGCTGCCGCGTAGAAATGCCGCACGTCACCGCTGGCCACGTAGGCCATGGCCAGGAGCACCAGGCCCACGCCGCAGGCAGCGTTGCCCAAGGTGAAGAAGTCGGCCAGATGGAAGCCGCGGATCATCGAGAAATGCCGGCGACGCGAAGAGGCGTCGACGGGGGAGGCGTGCAAGGACATGGCGCGTTCACTCCTGAAAGGGCTGGAAGACGGATGCACCGTAGCCGGTGAGCGATGCGGCCGATGTAGTCTCCCGTCCGGTCCCGCCTGCGGCGAGCTGCGCAAACCGGCCCAGCAGGCTGGCGGCTTCCGGCGTGGGCCGCACCTGCGCCGCAACCGCGTCGGGATCGTCGAGGTTGGGCGCCTGCGCCTGGACATAGCCGCGCATCGCCGCCGCATCGAACTCGGGATGGAACTGCACGCCCCACGCACATCTGCCGATGCGAAAGGCCTGGTGCGGCTCGTGCGCATTGGCGGCCAGGGGCACGGCGCCGGGCGGCAACTGCAGCGCGCTCTGGCGGTGAATGACCTGAACCGGAAACTGCTCGGGCAGACCGGCGAACAGCGGATCGTGCTGCGCCGCGGATGCCAGATGGAGCGCCACGGTGCCGATCTCCAACCCGCCGGGGTGGAAGTCGACGGTGCCGCCCATGGCATGGGCGAGCAGCTGATGGCCATAGCAGATGCCGAGCACCGGCACCTCGGCCTGCACGCAACGCGCCAGCCATTCGGCCGTGCGTTCGCTCCAGGGCGCGCGATGCGAGACCATTTCATGGGAGCCGGTGATGACGACCGCACGCAGCGTTTCTGGCTCGGGGAGGAGCGTGCCCTTGCGTGGATCGCAGACCTCGATAGCGCCGGCATCGGCACCGAGGCCGCGCGCGATCCAGTCGTCGAAGTCCCCTTGCTGACCGCGCAGCGCGTCGAGCGTGTTGCCGGTCTTGACAATCAGGATAGGCCGTGGCTCGACCGGGAGTAGGGGGAAAGGAGAGGGAGAGGCGATGGCGGCACCGGCGGAGGTCATCCGCCGATCATGCCGCAGTGCGCTGGATGGTGCGCCATTCGCCACATGGCCCGGCGTTGCGCCGAACCGTCGGCGCGACGCTCAGCGCAGGCCGAAGAAGGAGAGCACGGCAGCGATGACGACGACCAGACCGACGATGTAGATGATGGTGTTCACGGAGGAGCTCCTCGAATTGCGATGGAATCCAGTGTGGGCCGGCGGACCGGCCGTGCGCCGTCGGACGGCCCAGGGGCACGATGTAGGAAGCCCGTCCGCGTTGTGAGGGAATTCGGCCCGTCGAACCCACGGGATCGGGCGAGTCAGCCGCCGCCTGAGGCTTCGCCGGCCATGCGGTTCGCGGCCCGCGCCAGATGCGCCGCCACACGCGCCACAGCCTCATCGCGCGCAGACGACGCCACCCGCTCGCGCACGCCGCTCGGGCCCCACGCCGGATGGGCCCGCGCCACGCGCGTGGCCTGGACGGCAGCGCGCAAGGCCTCCGACCGTGCCGGCAGGGTGGCGCCGGCCGTGTCGATGGTTGCCATGCCCACGGCACCATGCCCGCGCGCTTCGAGCGCAGCCACCAGGGCCAACTGGCGTTCGGCCAGCACGTACAGCACGGCATCTTCCACGGTCAACGCTTGCTGTCCCCGCAGCCGCCCGGCCAGGCGCCGGCCCAGCGGGCCGAGCCCTTGGGCCAGTGCACCGCCGAGGGTGCCACCCAGCAGCGCCCCGGCCCCCAGAGACAGACCGCCCACCGCGAGGTCGGCCGCGGCGCCCAGCACCGCGCCGACCGCCGCGCCCTGGCCCAGGCGCAGCCCCGCCTGCCGCAGCAGCTCGGGGTTGAACAGGTCCATCCCTTCGAGGCCTTCCAGTTGCGGCAGCGGCGGCTCCGCGGCATCGCCGGGCCGGAAGCCGTACAGCCGCAGGAGCGCCGCGGTGCCGCTGCGCGCCTCGCCCTCCAGGGTGGCGCGCAGCGCCTGCACCTCGGCGGTGCGGCGCTGCGGGTCTGCCAGCTGTGCCGTGGGCACCAGCCGCTGCAAGGCCGCGCAGGCCACCAGGGTGCCAGCGACGGCCCGGCAGGCGCTGGCATGCCGGTCCGCGGCTTCTGCCAG
>NZ_CAJYES010000070.1 GCF_913773995.1 uncultured Pseudacidovorax sp. | reverse complement strand
GGAGTTCAGACGTGTGCTCTTCCGATCTGGTTCGCCAGGCGGGGCCTGGCATTGGATCAGAAGCCGCAACAACACACGGGCCCGCGGGCCCCGTGCCGCAGCAGCGCGTCAGAACTCGTAGTCGAAGGTCACCCGAACGGCGCGGCCATCCCCCTTGTAGAGGAAGGAGCCCGAGCGGTAGACCGCCGTGTAGTAGTCCTTGTCGGTCGCATTCAGCACGTTCAGACGGATGTCGGCGTGCTTGTTGAGCCGGTACGAGGCAAACAGGTCGTACACCGTGAAGCCGGGCACCGGCTGGGCGCATACGCCGTTGGTGTAGCCGGCGCCGGTGTCGGGCTGGCCGCCGCAGCGCTTGCTTTCGTGACGCGCCACGCCACCGATCGAAAGGTCCGGCGTCAGCTGGTACTTGGCCTGCAGCGTGGCGGCACGGTCGGCGAAGTTCGACAGCGGCAGGCCCACGTTGGTGGCGGTGGCCGAGGCCAGCACCTTGGACTTCATGAAGGTGGCACCGGCCTGCACCGTGAGCTTGTCCGTTACGTTGCCCACCAGGCCGAACTCCACGCCCTGCACCCGGTTCTTGCCGGTGTTGAAGGTGCCGACGGCGTCGTAGTTGGCGCCTTCCATCACATCCTTCTTGGTGGTGCGGAAGGCGGCGGCCGTGAACAGCAGCTTGTTGTTCAGCAGGTTCCACTTGGTGCCAATCTCCAGGTTCTCGGAGGTCTCGGGCTTGGCGCCTGCGGCGCTGCCCTGGTAGATCACCAGGCCACCGTAGCCGGCGCTGGTGCCGGTGTCGGACTCGCCGCCGTTGATGTCCTGCGCCGTGCCGTAGCTCGCGTACACCATGCCGGCTTCGCTCAGCTTGTACGACAGTCCCAGGTGGCCGTTCCACAGCGTGTCGGTGTAGCCGTAGTTGCCGGTGGCCAGGCCGGTGGAGGCGCTGGTGGTGATCAGGCGGAAGTCGGTGTAGTCGGCGCGCAGGCCGCCGAAGGCGGTGAGACGGTCGGTCAGGTCCACGGTGTCCATCACGCTCAGGCCGGTGGACTTCACATGCCAGTCGCGGGTGCGCGGCGTGCGGGTGTAGCTGCGGTTGGCCAGGTAGTTGACGCCTGCCACCGCGTTGCCGAGCGCATCGGTGATGCACCAGGCGTTGTTCACGCGGCTGGTGGTGCTGTTGCGGCAGTTGTAGGCGCCGGCATTGGTGATGTTGTAGCCGCCCGAGACCACCTCATGGTCGGTGTACTCGAAGCTGAAGATGAACTCGTTCTTGCGGCCGGCAATCTCGGTGTCCCAGCGCAGGTTGCTCTGATGGGCGAAGTAACTGACGTCCTGCCAGCCGGTGTGGCCGTTGTCCAGCGTGCCGGCGATGTAGCCCTGGTTGCTGCCCAAGGGATAGACCGTGCGGCTGGAGGCGCCGGTGGTGGCGTAGGCGTTCTCGCTGCGACCGTAGCGCGTCAGGCTGTTGAGCTTGAGGTTGTCGGCAAAGCGGTACTGCACGCGGGCGGTGACGGTGTCCACGTCCGACTGCAGGAAGTCGTTGGCCTGGGCGTAGAGCGGGACGTTCTTCGCCGGATACCGGAAGGGCGCGGTTCCCACCAGGTAGCTGCCGAGGTCGGGGCGCTTGTCCTTGGCGCGCAGGCCGTAGTAGTCGAGCGTGACGGACAGGTCCTTGTTGACCTCCCACAGGCCCGAGAGAGCCAAGCCATCGCGGCGGCGGGTGGAGTAGTCGCGGTCGGGCACGCCTTCGTTGCTGGTCAGCACGTTGGCACGCAGGGCGAACTGGTCGGTGAAGCCCTTGTTCAGGTCGGCCGTGAAACGGTGGTACTTGTCGGTGCCGGCACCGGCCGATGTCCGGTAGAAGTCGTAGTCCAGCGTGGCCTGCTTGGTGATGGCGTTGATCGCGCCGCCGGCCGAGCCGCGGCCGGCGAAGCTGGAGTTGGGGCCCTTGGTGATCTCGACCTGCTCGATGGCGAAGCTTTCGCGCGTGGTCATGCCGGGGTCGCGCAGGCCGTCGACGAAGACGTCGCTGCGGGCTTCCTGGCCGCGGATGATGTAGCGGTCGCCGAAGGCATTGCCGTTCTCGCCGGTGCCCAGCGTGATGCCGGGCTGGGCCGCCAGGATCTGCTTGAGGTCGGTGGCGCCGGAATCGTCGATGGCTGTCTTGGTGACGACCGAGATGGTCTGCGGCGTCTCGGCCAGCGGCCGCGTGTGGCGCGTGTCGCCCGAAGTGCGGGCCTTGTAGGGCGCGCCGCCTTCGGCATTGGGGTTGGGGTCGATGGCCTGTTCCTGCACCGTCACCGCCGGCAGGGCGGCGGCGGGCGGCTGGGCGGCGGTCTGGGCGAGGGCGCCCAGGGGCAGCAGGGCTGCAGTGGACAGGCTGGCGGCCAGGCCGTCGGCCATGCGCAGGCTGCGCGGCCGGCGCGTCGGGTGGTTGCTCATTGGATCTCCGCTCCGTGGTTGGGTAGTCGGATGCGAGTCTAATTGGCAATCGTTCGCATTACGGAGTCAAGTCGCCCGCGGGCGGTCAGAAGGCGTTGACTCGACGGTCCATTCACGGGATTCAGGGCCGTTTCGTTGCGACTGCACAACAAATGCGTGCTTCAGGAGGCACGGCGGCGCGGGGGTCAGGCGTGTGATCGCTCACGTGGAGCGCCCCTGGGCAGAAAAAAGGGTCGCCGGGTGCTTGCACACCCGACGACCCCTGCAAAAAAGCGCACCTGCTCCCATGGCAGGGAACAGGATGGCCACCACATGGCAACGAGGGGAAAGCTGCTTTCTCTGCCTCGTTGCGATGCCCGTGCGGCCCTTCAGCGGGTGGTCGGTCCCTCCTGCGCTTTCCTCCCTCGCGCGTCTCGGCGGCGGTCCGGGCAATCTAGCCGTCGGGGCATCGTGGGTTCTCGGCCAAACGGATGATGAGGCCCGGATCAGCGCGGCCGTTGATCGGCGGACCAAGCCTGCCCCACCTTTCGGGCCAGTTCCAGCAGCGCGTTCCCCAGTTCCTGCGCCACGGTTTCCATGGGCAGCGGCGTGGACACGCTCACGTTGAGCACATAAGCCGCTCCGTCGGCCGATGGCAGCGGAGCGGCCAGCGCCACCACCTCGGGCTGCCAGGAGGCAGCACAGAAGCCTCGGGTGCGCACCTGTTGGGTAGCCTCTTCGATCTCGCGCGACAGGACCGGCCACTGGTCGCCGCGCCGCTGCGCGATCAGGCGCAGGATGTCCCGCCGCCGCGGCGCGGGCGCCACGGCCAGGTAGGCGCGGCCCAGCGAGGTCAATTCCATCGGCACGCGCTGCCCCGACACCACATGCCGCAACGCGACGCGGCGCGCATAGCGGATGGATTCGAGGTAGACCATTTCGTCACCATCCGGCGCGGCCAGTCCCACGTTGATGCGCCGGGACTCGGCCAGCGCGTGCATGTGGGGCGCGGCCACGGCGAGCACGCGCGAGCCCGAGCGCATGGCGTGCGCCAGGCTCAGCACCGGCGGTGCCAACCGATAGGCGCGCGATGCGGCCTCCCACTGCAGCAGACCGCAGCCGACCAGCGTCTGCGTCAGGCGGCTGACCGTGGCCTTGGGCAGGCCGGTGCGCTCGGCGAGTTCGTTGTTGCCCAGCAGTTCAGAGCCGGGCCGGAAGGCACGCAGCAGTGCCACGCCCCGCTCCAGCGAGCGATTGGCCGGGGAACGGCCAGGCTTGTCGGTCGGGGTGTCGGCAGGGTGTGGCATGGCGATGAAGTAACGACAGATTGGCAGGGCGCGAAGCTTAGGCCAATTCCATTGAATGGAACGGCGACCGCTTCTGGCGTGCCGAACGAACCTAGAGTTGGCACCGGCCCGGCAGTCGATTCCCAAGCCGCCCGGAGCCCTGTCAACACGGAGACATCCCATGATTCGACGCCTTCTGCGAGCAGGTTGCGCAGGCCTCATCGCCCTCGGTGCCCTCGGCGCGGCCAGCGCCGCGTCGGCCGCCTACCCCGACCATCCGATCCGCCTGGTCGTGCCCTTCTCGCCTGGCGGTGGCACCGACCTGATCGCGCGCACGCTGGGTCAGGAAATGGGCAAGGACCTCGGCCAGCCGGTCATCGTCGACAACAAGCCCGGTGCCGGCACGATGATCGGCACCGACAGCGTGGCCAAGAGCGCGCCCGATGGCTACTCGGTGGTGGTCGCGTCCTTCGCGCACGCGGTCAATCCCGCGCTCCAGCCCAAGCTGCCCTATGGCAGCAACGCCGCCTTCGCTCCGGTCATGCTGATTGGCTGCGGCCCCAACGTGCTGGTGGTGAGGGCCGACAGCCCCCTCAAGTCGGTGGCCGACCTGGTCGCCGCGGCCAGGGCTCGGCCCGACAAGCTCAGCTATGCCTCGCAGGGCACCGGCACCTCGGCCCACCTCGCTGGCGAGATGCTCGCCAACCTGGCCGGGATCAAGCTGGTACATGTGCCCTACAAGGGCGCCGGCCCGGCCCTCACCGACCTGCTGGGCGGGCAGGTGGACATGATGTTCGCCACGGCCGCCGCGGCGTCCGGCTTCGTCGACAGCGGCAAGCTGCGCGCGCTGGGCGTGACCACGCCCGAGCCCTCGCCGGCCTTCAAGGGGGTGCCCGCCATCGCCGCCACCGTGCCGGGCTACCAGATGGAAAGCTGGTATGGCCTCTATGTGCCGGCCGGCACGCCGCCTGCCGTCATCGAGCGCCTCGGCGCCGCCGCCCGCAAGGCGGTGCGCACGCCAGACTTCGCCCGCAAGATCGAACACGAGGGCCTGGTGGTCAGTGGCGGCACGCCCGCCGATCTGGCCACCTACGTTCAGGCCGAAGAGGCCCGGTGGGCCCGCATCGTCAAGGAGAACGGAATCAAGCCGGACTGATCGAGAGCCCCGGCCCGCAACGCGCCGCATCGGAAACACTGCCATGACATACGACTTCATCACCCTCTCGGTCGAGAACGCCATCGCCACCCTCACGCTCAACCGACCCGACAAGCGCAACGCCATGAGTGACGACATGCGCCGCGAATTCGCCCATGCGCTGGAGCATGTGGGCGCCGACAAGGCCATCCGCGCCCTGGTGCTGACCGGTGCCGGCAAGGGCTTCTGCGCCGGCGGCGACATCGCCGGCATGCAGCGCCGCATGAACGCGCCCGCCGGCGAGGTGGGCTTCAACGGCTGGCACCGGCAGCAGCGCGTGCATCAGGTGCAGGCCCTGTTGCACACCTGCCCCAAGCCGGTAATCGCGGCCGTCAACGGCGCGGCCTCGGGCCTGGGCGCGGACACGGCGCTGGCCTGCGACTTCATCATCGCCAGCGAATGGGCCAGCTTCACCTGGTCGTACATCCACCGCGGGATCATCCCGGACGGCGGCGGCATGTACTTCCTGCCGCGCCGCGTGGGCCTGCCCAAGGCCAAGGAGCTGATCTTCACCGGCCGCCAGGTCAAGGTGGACGAGGCCCTGGCGCTGGGCATCGTGGACCGCAAGACCTCGGCCGAGACGCTGCTGGCCGATGCCCAGGCCTGGGCTGCCGAGCTGTCGGCCGCGTCGCCCACGGCGCTGGCGCTGACAAAGTCCATCCTCGACCAGAGCTTCGAGCTGTCGTCGCACGATGTGTTCGCGCAGGGCAGCCAGGCGCAGGGCATCTGCTACACCAGCAGCGAGCACCGCGCCTCGGTCGAGGCCTTCCTGGCCAAGACGACCGCCAAGGAGTGAGGCCGTGAGCGACGCCATCGCCAGACTCCTGTCGCCACGCAGCGTGGCCGTGATCGGCGCCTCGGCCGATCCGAAAAAGACCTCGGGCCGGCCCGTGGCCTACCTGCGCAAGCATGGCTATGCCGGACGCATCCTGCCGGTCAATCCGAAGGTCACGCAGATCGACGACCTGGTCTGCTACCCCGACATTGCCTCATTGCCCGAGGTGCCCGAAGTGGCCGTGGTGCTGCTGGGCGCCGAGCGCGCGCACCTGGCCGTGAAGGAACTGGCCGAGCGCGGCTGCGCCGCCGCCATCGTGCTGGCCAGCGGCTACACCGAGACGGGCGAGGAGGGCGCGCGTCGCCAGCAGCAGCTGGTGCAGGCCGCAGGCTCCATGCGCATCCTGGGGCCCAACACCATCGGCCTGGTCAACCTCACCGAGGGCATCGTGCTCTCGCCGTCCGGTGCGCTGGAGATGGACCACTTTCCGTTGGGCGGGATCGGCGTGGTGTCGCAAAGCGGCGGCATCCTGGGCTCGCTGCTGTCGCGGGCGGCGGCGCGGAGCATCGGCCTGTCCAAGCTCATCGCCACCAGCAACGAGGTGGACCTGGAGCTGGCCGACTTCATCGAGCACCTGGCCGACGATCCGGCCACGCAGGTCATCGCGCTCTATGTGGAGGCGGTGCGCAACCCGGCGCGCTTCCGCGCCGCCTGCCTGAAGGCGGCGCGCGCCGGCAAGCCGGTGGTGGCCTTCAAGATCGGCCGCTCCGAGGCCGGCGCGCAGGCGGCCGTCTCGCACACCGGTGCCATGGCCGGCGCCGACCGCATGTACGACGCGCTGTTCCGCCAGGTGGGTGTGATCCGCGCGCAGCGCTTCTCGGACCTGCTGGACATTCCTGCGGCACTGGCAACCGGGCGTCGCCTGCGCGGCCGGCGCGTGGCCGTCCTCACCTCGACCGGCGGCGCGGGCACCCTGGTGTCGGACGACCTGGGCGTGGCCGGCTTCGAGACGCCGGCGCCCGATGCCGCCACGGCCGAGGCGCTGCGTGCCCTGCAGACCGGCAGCGAGGCCGTGCTGGACCGCAACCCCATCGACGTGACGCTGGCCGGCCTGCGGCCCGACCTGCTGCGCGGCGCCATCCGCGCGCTGCTCGCCAGCCCGAGCTACGACGCGCTGGTGATCATCGTGGGCAGCTCCAGCCTGGCCATGCCCGAGCTGCTGGCCGGCGCCATCCAGGACTGCCTGCCCGATTCCGACAAGCCGGTGATGGCCTATGTGAGCCCGCACGCGCCGGAGATCGGCGCCCTGCTCATGCGCCGGGGCGTGCCCGCCTTTGCGGCGGCCGAAAGCTGCACTGCGGCGCTGGCCGGCATGCTGCATGCCACCGGTTTCGAGGCGCCCGCCGAAGTGGCCGCCGGGGGGGGGCCCGTAGATGCCGGTGATCTGCCCAGCGGCTCGCTGGACGAGGCCGCGGCCAAGGCCGTCTTCGCCCGCTTCGGTGTGCCCTGCGCCGCCGAACGCGTGGTGCACGATGCGCGCGAGGCCGAGGCCGCGGCGCGCGAGCTGGGCGGGCGCGTGGTGCTCAAGATCCTCTCCTCGCAGATCACGCACAAGAGCGACGTCGGCGGCGTGGCGGTCGGCCTGGACGCGCAGACCATCGGGCCGCGCCTGGCGCAGATGGCCGCGGACGTCGAGGCCCGTGCCGGCGTACTGCCGCAGCGCTTCCTGGTGCAGCAGATGGTCTCGGGCGGCACCGAGCTGATCCTGGGTCTGCACCGCGACGCGCTCGGCACGGCCGTGCTGCTGGGCATGGGCGGCGTCACGGCCGAGCTGTTCCAGGACACCACGCTGCGCCTGCTGCCTGAGCACGACGGCCGACTCCTCCCGCTCGGCCGCGCCGATGCACTGGCCATGACGCAGTCGCTCAAGACCTGGCCGCTGCTGGACGGCTTCCGCGGCCGCGCCAAGGCCGACGTGGCGGCGCTGGTCGACGCCATCGTGGCCTTCTCGGCCATGGCTGCGCAGCTGGGCGACCGCATCGCCGAGGCCGAGATCAACCCGGTGTTCGTGCTGCCTGAAGGGCAGGGCGTGCGCGCGGCGGACGGTGTGCTCGTGCTGGCCTGAAGGCAGACTTCGCGCATGACACCTGAAGTTGCATCGCTCTCCATCGATTTCGCCACCCGCGCACCGCGCGCCGCCCGGCTCGACGCGCTGGCCCGTCAGCTGGACTTTGGCCCCATCGGCGGCCGTGTGCGCTGGCGGGGATGGGGCCTCCACGGCAGGCGCCGCCCTCCGTTGGTGCTGCTGCATGGCGGCCATGGCAACTGGATGCACTGGGTGCGCAACATCGAGGCGCTGGCCGAGGAGCGGGCCGTGTGGGTGCCCGACATGCCGGGCTATGGCGATTCCGATGCCGTCGACGAAGGTGGGCTCGACACCCTGCTCGCGCGGCTGATGGCCGGCATCGCGCAACTGCCCGGCGTCCCGGAGAGGGGCGTCGACCTCGCGGGCTTTTCCTTCGGTGGGCTGGTGGCGGCCCATCTGGCGGCGCGGGCGACCGAGGCCCCCGAATCGAACGAGATGGCCTTGCAGGTGCACCACCTGCTGTTGCTCGGCCCCGCCGGCCATGGCGGCGCGCGGCGTCCGCGCGGCGCTCTTCAGGACTGGCATGCGGCCGCGCAGGCGCAAGACACCGCAGCCCTCGCGGCCATCATGCGTCACAACCTGCTCATGCACATGCTGCACGACGACGCAGCCATCGACGACGAAGCGCTGGCGCTGCACACGCGGGCCTGCCAGGCCACGCGCTTTCGCAGCAAGCGGCTGTCGCGGGCCGGCGGCCTGCAGGCGCTCGTCGCTGCGCATGCCGGCCCGGCGGCGGCCGTCTGGGGGATGCACGATGTGACGGTCGATCCGGCCGAAGCCGCCGCGCTCGTCGGCTGCCCGGCGCAGATCATTCCCGGGGCCGGGCACTGGGTTCAGTACGAGGCGGCGACGCAGGTCAACGCCTGGCTGCGCGAGGCGCTCGGCGGCTGACGCTGCGCTCCCACGCGTTCCACCTCTTATTCGCTGATCGCCATGCATGCCGTCGACGTCTTCGCCCGCCATGCCACCCAGTTTCGCGACCTGCGGTTGAACGACGAGGTGCTGCACCACACCAAGCGCGCCGTCATCGACTGACACGCGGCTGTTTCCCGGCCTGGATTCCCCACCCATGCCCCAACTGCGCCGTGCACTGGCCGAGGACCTGGGCCGTGGCGACGCCTGGCTCCCCGATGGCCGCATCCGGGCGCTGATGGCCCGCATCGAGGCCCAGGTCGACGCGGAACTGGACGCCGCCTTCTCCGGCCGCCGCGCGGCTCGTGTGGAGATCGAGACGGAGGACGGCCAGCACTACGTGTGGCTGCAGCCCGACCGCAACGGCGACCCCGAGCTGCCGCTGTCCGATGCCGAGCTGGAGGACAAGCTCATGGAGCTGGCGGCGCCGGTGATCGGCTTGGACCGTGCGAAGACCTTGCTGGCAGGTATCTGGCGGCTCGACGATGCGCCGAGCGTGAGGGTGCTGGACTAGGGCCGCCTGGGGCAAATGCCTGCAGGCTGATGTCATCGGCTGTGGGCTCTGTCACCGAAGTTGGCTCCGCCGCGGAGCTGGCATGATTTCTCGCCGTGCAGCCTGCCGCAGGCCGTGCAGGCCCGGCCCGGCGGCTGCGTCCGGATCTGCGCATGCCCGCCTGGCCTCTTTTCTGGCATGCCGCTTGCACGCGCTTCCTTTCCCCTGGAATTTTCGAATGAGCAACCCCCGTCAACCCGCCCATCCCATCGACCCGCTGTTCATCAACCGGTGGTCGCCACGCGCCTTCACTGAAGAGGCCATCGCCGAGCCGGCGCTGCTGAGCCTGCTCGAAGCGGCGCGCTGGGCCCCCTCGGCCTACAACGCGCAGCCGTGGCGCTTCATCTATGCGCGTCGTGACACCGCCGCCTGGCAACCCATCTTCGACAGCCTGATCGAGTTCAACCAGATGTGGACGAAGCGCGCCGCCGCGCTGGTGGTGATCGCGTCCGCCCGCGAGGCCGTGTTCCCCGGCAAGACCGAGCCGGCGCCCAATGCCTCCCACGCCTTCGACGCGGGCGCGGCGTGGGCCAGCCTGGCCTTCCAGGCGCAGCTGTCGGGCTGGTCGGCCCATGCCATGGCCGGCTTCGACGCAGGCAAGCTGCGCACCGCCATCGGTCTGCCCGAGGTTTACGCCCTCGACACCGTGGTGGCCGTGGGGCGCAGGGGCGATCCCGCCGTGCTGCCCGAAGGCATCCGCGCCCGTGAACTGCCCAGCGACCGCCGGCCGCTGGCAGAGATGGCCTTCGAGGGCAGGTTCGGCGCGCAGGGCTGAATCTCAGGCCTGCCGCGCAGGCAGGCCGGGGTGCCATCCCGCTGCGCGATGGCGCGGGGCCAGCAACACGGCCGCGTCGACGAGGCGTCGCCCACCTTCCGTGCTTTTTCACGTTTAATGGCCCGCTTCGGGTAATCCCGCTCAACGTCTCAGGTTCCATGCGCCATCCCTTCTCCCTTCCCCTGACCGCCGCGGTGCTCGCTGCCGGCTGGCTCACCGCCTGCGGTGGCGGCTCCGGTTCCACCTTCTCGCTCGCCGCGCCGGCGCCGCAGCCGCCCTCGGCGGGCACACCGGCC
The DNA here is from genome assembly GCF_913773995.1 of uncultured Pseudacidovorax sp. Taxonomy (GTDB): domain Bacteria; phylum Pseudomonadota; class Gammaproteobacteria; order Burkholderiales; family Burkholderiaceae_C; genus Xenophilus. The sequence continues at coordinate 34,921 of NZ_CAJYES010000070.1, read as the reverse complement.
CCGGCACCGGCGACCGGCGCGCCCGTGCCCCCCACCCGCACGGTCGCCTTCGATCCGGCCCGGTGCACCCTGCAGGCGGGCGCACCCTATGGCCAGACCGTGGGCATCACGGGCACCAACCTGATGGTCACCTCGGCCGACGTGCAGGCGTCGCTGGCCGGCTGCCGTATCCTTGCCGCGGGCGGCTCCGCCATCGATGCGGCCATCGCGGTGCAGGGCATGCTCAACGTGACCGAGCCCTTCGCCTCGGGCCTGGGCGGCGGCACGGTCATCACCTACTACGACGCGGCCACGAAGAAGGTGCGTGCCTTCGACGGCTTCTCGGCGGCACCGGCCACCACCGGCGGCGTCGCGGACATCTACCGCGCGGTGGCGCAGGACGTGAGCACCACGGGCGGCTTCAACGTCTGCAAGAGCGGCCTCACGGCAGGCGCCAGCATCTCCTCGCAGCAGGGCAACACCAACATCTCGGCCCGCGCGGCCGGGGTGCCCGGCACGCTGGCCGTGCTGGACCTGGTGCACAAGTCCTATGGCCGTCTGGCGTGGAACAAGCTGTGGGACGAGAGCATCGCCACCGCCACCAACGGCTTCCCGATGACGAAGTACATGTACCAGACGCTGTATTCCGACTCGGGCGAGTACGACGACGACGGCAACCCGGTGTCGGCCGGCAGCGGCGTGCCGGCCTGGGTCAACTCGGCCGGCCCGGCGCGCGGCGCGGCCCGCTGCAAATACCCCGACATCAACGCGCGCTACTGCCTGCCGTCGGACGCCACGCAGCAGAAGCCTCTGCCGGTGGGCACACTCATCAAGAATGCCGAACTGGCCGCCACCCTGACCAAGGTGCGCGACGGCGGGGCGGCCGCCTTCTACGATCCGGCAGGCTCCATCGCACCGGCGATCGTCGCCAAGCTCACCACGGGCCAGTTGCCCTGTGCATCGATCCTCCCGGCGGCGGGCACCGCCATCGCCCCATCCACCGCCAGCACCATCGCCCGGATCCCCAGCCTGATGACGGCCGCCGACTTCGCCAGCTACAAGGCGGTGGAGCGCAAGCCGCTGGTGGGCACGCGTTTCGGCATGACCATCTTCACGCAGCCGGCGCCTTCCTTCGGCGGTGTGGTCACGCTGTACAACCTCGGCCTGATGGAGCGCAAGGCCATCGGCAGCGTCGGCTTCAACAGCACGGCCTGGCTGCATCTGCTGACGGAGGGCAGTCGCCTGGCCAATGCCGACCGACGCAACATCGTGGGCGACCCGGCGTACTCCAACGTGAATGCCCGCGTGGGGTTGCTGCTGTCGCCGGCCTACCTGGACGGCCGCGCCGCGCTGATCACCGGCACGGCGCTGGCGACGGTGCCGGTGGGCGGCACCGCCGACGGCATCCCGGCCTTCGGCGCGACCGATCCCACGACTTACGACACCCTGGCCCGCGCCCCCGGTGCACCGGTGGTGCTGGCGCGCGCCACGACACCCAGCCGGGCCACGTCCGGCCAGCCCGATGCGCGCAGCGAAGACTGGAACACCACCAGCAACGTCGCCGTGATCGATGGTTTTGGCAATGCGCTGTCGATGACCACCACCATCAACACGCACTGGGGCGCCCACATCGAGGCGGCGGGCATGATGATCAACAACGTCATGTCCAACTTCTCGGCCAGCACGCCGGGCCTGGACGTCAACGGCTACGCCGCCTTCAAGCGCCCGCGCAGCTCGATCGCGCCGGCCATCGCCTTCGATGCGGATGGCCGCCTGCGGCTGGTGTGGGGCTCGGCCGGCGGCGGCCCGATCCCCGACTACATCGTCAAGACCTTCCTGGGCCATGTGGTCTACGGCATGGACCTGCAGGCCGCCATCAACGCGGACAACTTCACCGGACAGAACGGCATCGCCCAGCTCGAAGCCGGCAAGCCGATCGCGGACGAAGTGGCGCGCCTGATCAGCGGCTACGGCAACACCAGCAGCAACGCGCAGGTGACGGGGCTGACCAGCGGCCTGTCGGGCATCGCCGTGGGCTACGACGCCAACGGCTTTCCCATCTACCGCGGCGCGGCGGACAACCGGCGCAACGGCGGAGCGAGCGGGTACTGAGGACGGGCCGCGCCTGCAGCGGCCCGTGATGCCAGACGCGGGCCCCGCGCGGTGCCTGTGGTGTGAGCGTCCGCCCTAGCGCTGGCGCTGGCGCACCCGAGCCACGGCCGCGTCGGTGATCGCCGCCGCCTGGCCCAGGTGACTGGTGGCGTCGAACAACCCTGGCGTCTCGGCCAGCAGCGGCGCGAGCGTGGGGTCCGCCAGGGCCGCCTGCTGCAGCGAGCAGCCCTGCGCCTGAGCGGTGCGGGCGAGCTGCTTCATCTTCTCGTGCGCGCTGTGCTTGCCCAGCCGGCCGGCCAGGGCGAAGGTGATGGCTTCGGACAGCACCAGCCCCTGGCTGCGCGCCAGGTTGGCCGCCATGTTCCGTGGCATCACCACCAGCACGTCGAGCAGTCGCTGCAGCATCGCCAGCAGGTCGGCCATGCCGACGCACAGGTCGCGCAGCACCTCGCCGTGCTGGGCTGAATCGCGCTCGTACACGATGCCGATCCAGGCCAGCAGCGGCTGCAGACGCGCGCTTACTTCGCGCGCGCGCGACACCACTTCGATGCTCAGCGACGGGTTGCTCTTGTGCGGCATGGTCGAGGAGCCGACCGCACCGGTGGCCTCGCGAAGCTCGTCCAGGTCGTCGCCGCACAGCAGGAAGATCTCCTGCCCGATGTGGCCCGCCGTGCCGGCCGCCAGGGCGACGGCGCAGCCGAACTCGGCGAAGCGATCGCGGCTGCCCTTCCAGTCCACGGCCTCGGGCGCGTCCAGGCCCAGCTCGGCCATCACTTCGCGCTCGATGGCGGGGCCGACATCGCCGAAGGAGGCATAGGTGCCGACGGCCCCGCTCAGGATGCCGGTGCGGTAGCGGGCCAGCCAGCCCTGCAGCCGCTCGATGCTGCGGCCGTGTTCGGCCAGCCAGGTCGCCACCTTCATGCCGAAGGTGAAGGGAAGCGCATGGCGCCCCAGCGTGCGGGCCACCATGGGCGTGGCGCGGTGTTCGGCGGCGATGTCGGCTAGGCGCTGTTCGATGCCGCACATCTGCGACACCAGCCGCGCACCGGCGGCCTGCAACTGCTGCACCAGCACCGTGTTGAACAGGTCGGCCGTGGTGGCGCCGTAATGCAGCCACTCGCGGCTCTCGGGCGCCAGCTGCGTGCGCCAGGTGTCGAGGATCGCCACCAGCGGATGGCCCACCTCCGCGCGATGCCGGGCCCATTCGTCCTCGGGAAAGAATCGCAGATCGGCCTTGGCGGCCATGTCGTCGGCCGCGGCCTGCGGAATCAGCCCGCGCCGCGCCTGCACGCGGGCCAGCGCGGCCTCGAAGGCCAGGATGCCGGCCACGCTGGCGCGTGCCGAGAAGATCTCGCGCACCGCGGCGCCTTCGGGCGTCGCACTGGGGTCGTCGGACAGGCAGAGCAAGGCGGTCGTCCTCGGCGTCGTTCTCAGCGGTCGAGCTTCACCGTGGCGGCGAGCTTGCGGTAGCGGGCGTCTTCCCGGGTCATCAACTCGCCGAACTGCGCCGGCGTGCCGGGCTGCACGCGAAAGCCCAGCTTGCCAAGCCCGTCGCGCACTTCGGGCATGGCCAGGGTCTTGGCAAGGGCCGCATTCATGGTCGTGATCACGGCCGCCGGCGTCTTGGCCGGCGCCAGCAGTCCCAGCCACGCGTCGGTGGTGAAGCCCTTGATCTCGCGGCCTTCGTTGATGGTGGCGATGTCCTTGGCGCGTTCGTCGCGCTGCAGGCTCATCAGGCCCAGCGACTTCATCTTGCCGTCCTGGATGTAGCCGATGGCCGAGGGGAGCGTGACGACCGCGAGGTCGACCTGACCGCCCAGCAGGTCGGCATTGAGCGGCGCGGCGCCCTTGTAGGGCACGGTCAGCCAGCTCACCCGAGCCTGGCTGGCCAACATGGCCGTGGCCACGTGCTGCAGCGTGCCCAGGCCGGGCACGCCGACGTTGAGGGTGCCGGGCTTCTGGCGTGCAAGGGCCAGCAGCTCGTCGATGGAGTTGGCCGGCAGCTTCGGATTGGCCACCAGCACGAAGGGCGTCACGCCGATCTCGCCGATGGGCGCAAGGTCCTGATGCTTGTAGGGCGTGCCGGCCGTGACGATGGGCGCGAGCGCCACCTCGTTGAAGGTGCCGGCCAGCAGCGTGTAGCCGTCTGGCGCGGCACGGACCACCTTCTGCGCCGCGATGGCGCCCGAGGCGCCGGCCACGTTGTCCACCACCACGGTCTGGCCGAGCACCTGGCCGAGGTGCTGGGCCACCAGCCGCGTGGCGGTGTCGGTGGCGCCGCCGGCCGGAAAGGGCACGACCAGGCTGACCGGTTTGGCCGGATAGGTCTGGGCACCGGCCAGGCCGCCGGACAGGGCCAGGGCCGTGCCCAGGGCGGCGCGGGCGAGGAGGGTGCGGCGGGCGAGCCTGGGTTGGGCGCGGGGTTGGAAGGTCTGCATGCGGTTGTCTCCGGCGTAGGGATGTGCGGGCGGATTCTTGGCGCCGCCTGTCCAGGCAGCAACCCACGGCTGGGCCTAAGCTATAGGGCTCTCCTATATCGGAATCCGCTCCGCCCATGTCCGCCGCCGATGCCGCCGCCTCCCTCGCCCGCCGTCTGCTGCACTACGCCCGTCCGCGGCAACTGCAACTGGTCGTACGCATGGCCGAGCTGGGGGCGATGCAGAAGGCCGCTGCCGACCTGGGCATGAGCCAGCCTTCGGCCACCGAGGCGCTCAACCGGGTCGAGGCGCTGCTGGACCTCACCCTCTTCGACCGCCACGCGCGTGGCGTGCGCCTCACGCGCGAGGGCGCGCTGCTGCTGCCGGCGTTGCGGCGCGCTCTGGACGCGTTCGACCTGCTGGCCGGTGATGCGGCCCGCCTTGCGCAGGGGGCCGGCGGACTGGTGCGCATCGCCGGCATTGCGGCGGCCAGCACGGCCATCGCCGCGCCGGCACTTCCGGCCGTGTGCGCCGCCCAGCCGGCGCTGTGGCTCGACTACCGCGAGATCGAGGCCGCCGACATTGCCGCCGTGTGCCAGGACCGCGCGGCCGACCTGGTGCTGTGCCGGGCCTCGGTGCAGGTGCCGGCGGGCCACGACTTCACGCCCTTGCGCACGGACCGCATGGGCGTCTATTGCGCCAGCGACCATCCACTGGCGCGACGCCGCGGCGTGGACCTGCAACGCTGCGCCAAGGAGACCTGGTTGCTGCCGCCCGAGGGCTCGCCGCCGCACGCGGCCTTCGCGGCGCTGTGCGACACGCTCGGTGCCCCGCCGCCGGTGGCGCGGGTGAGCACGCGCACGCTGGCGCTCGGCGTCGCGCTGGTGTGCGAGCTGCGGCTGCTGTACCTGGGGCTGGGCAGCCACATGGACCGCTTCGTCGCCTCCGGCCGGCTGCACCGGCTGCCCATCGATGTACCGGGCGCGCCGGCGCCCATCGGTTGCCTGCATCCGCGACGACCCGCTTCGGAGGCGGCGGCCACGGTCCTGGCGCACCTGGTGCGCTGGGCCGCGGGTGGCGGCGAAGGTGCAGCCGGTCCGGCCGCTCAGTAGGGGCCGGTGTGCGGCGCGGGCGCCGCGGCCACGCCTTCGCCGCGGCCGAAGTCGGCCGCCAGCCTGCGGGTGGCCTGCACCAGCAGCGTGATGTCCAAGCCCACCGCCACGAAGGTGGCGCCCAGGTCCAGGTAGCGGCAGGCCAGTGTGGCGTCGCTGGTCAGCGTGCCGGCGGCCTTGCCGCTGGCGACGATGGTGCGGATCGCGTCGTCGATGGCCGCCAGCACCTCGGGATGGCCGGCCTTGCCGCGGTGGCCCATCGAGGCCGCCAGATCGGCCGGGCCGATGAAGACGCCGTCCACGCCATCGACGGCGCAGATGGCCTCCAGGTTCTGCAGCGCCGTGCGGGTCTCGGCCTGCACCAGCAGGCAGACCTCGTCGTTCGCCTCGTCCAGGTAGTCGCGCCGTCCGCCCCAGCGCGAGGCCCGGGCCACCGCGGCCCCGACGCCGCGGATGCCTTCGGGCGGATAGCGCGTGGCCGACACCAGCGCCGCGGCCTGCTCGGCCGTGTCCACCATGGGCACCAGCAGCGTCTGCGCGCCGATGTCCAGCAACTGCTTGATGAGCGCGGTGTCGCCGTTGACCGCCCGCACCACCGGATGGCTGCGGTAGGCCGCCACCGATTGCAGCTGCGGCAGGATGCTGAGCACGTTGTTGGGCGCATGCTCGCCGTCGATCAGCAGCCAGTCGAAGCCGGCCGTGGCGCAGGCCTCGGCCGCGTACGAATCGGCCATCGACAGCCACAGGCCGACCTGGGCCTGGCGCGCGGCCAGGGCGTTCTTGAAGGGATTGCTCATGGCGAAGTCTTTCTCTGGTCTCGTCATCGATGCCGACGATACCTGCCTCGAGCGCATCGGGCACACGCCAGTGCGCCGCACGTCCTGGCTGTAGAAGTAGGCGGCCAGGCCGAAGGGCGTGTCGTCAGGCCAGCAGGCTTGCGTAACGCTGGATGAAGAGGTCGACGGCCGCCACGAATTTCTCGATGGCCTCGTCCGTCACCGGCAGGGACAGCACGATGAAGCCGCGCGGCGAGATGTAGATGCCCTGCGCCAGCAGATGGAAGAAGAGCAGCTGGCGCAGCCTCGGGTCGGCCGCCGCCACGTCTTCCGAACGCACCACCGGCCCGCGCACGAAGTGGGCATTCATCGCCGACCCCACGCCGGTGAACTGCATGGCGACGCCACTCGCGGTGCAGAGCGCGTTGAGGCGCTGGCGCAGCGACTCGCCCCGGGCCGACAGTCCTGCCGCCGCCTCCGGCGGATAGAGGCGCGTCAGCCCCGCATGGCCGGCGGCCATGGTCACCACGTTGTTGTTGAACGTGCCCGAATGCAGCAACGGACCGCCGCGCGGATCGAACAGGGCCATGATGTCGGCCCGTCCGCCGAAGGCCCCGAAGGACATGCCGCCGCCGATGTACTTGCCGAGTGTGGTGATGTCCGCGCGGATGCCGGCCTGCATGAACAGGCCCTGCGGCGCGAGGCGCGACACCATGACCTCGTCGGCGATGAGCAGGGCGCCCGCTTCGGAGGTGGCTTCGCGCAACGCGGCCAGGAAGCCGGGCGCCGCGGGAATGCAGCCGCTGGCGCCGAGCATCGGCTCGACCAGCACGGCGGCGATCTCGGAAGCCTGGGCACGGATCTCCGAGCGTGCGCGCTCGACGTCGTTGTAGGGCAGCACCAGGAAGTCGAAGGGCACGGTCGTCGGCGCCGGCGTCGCGCCGAAGCCCAGAACCCCGCCGTGGTAGCCCCCGGTGAACACCACGATCCTGCGGCGGCCGGTGAAATGCAGGGCCGCCGTGATGGCCATGAGGTTGGCCTCGGTGCCCGAATTGGTGAAGCGCACCCGCTCGACCTGCGGGAAGCGCTCGCACAGCAGCCGCGCCAGCTGGCCTTCGTACAGGTTGTGGCCGGTGAGGTTGATGCCCTTGTCCATGGCCGCGAGCACGGCCTCGCGGATCTCGGGTGCCGAGTGGCCGTACACGCCGGCGGTGTACTCGGCAATGAAGTCGCTGTAGGTATGGCCGTCCAGGTCGGTCAGCTCCGCGCCGCGGCCGCTGGCCATGGTGAGCGGGAAGGGGGCGTAGAACAGCACCGAGCGGCTGTTGCCGCCGGGCATGTCGCGGGCCTGTTGCTCGAACTGGCGTGCACTGGCCGGGTTGCGGGCGACGAAGTCGGTCTTGAGCGCGTCGAGCGCCAGATCGAGGGTGGCGGAGGTTGTGGCGGGGGTCGTCATCGAAAGCTTGTCTCGTCGATGGAAGGCGGGCACGCGGTGCGCGCCGCCTGTCACTCGGGCCGGATGTCGGCCCGCTGGGCGGTGGCGCGCATCAACGTGAGCTCGCGCTCGACCAATGCGGCCGTCTCTGCGGAGGGCAGGAAGGTGGCCTCGACGCCTTGTTCGGCCAGGCCTTTCTTCACGGCGGGGTCGGCCATCACCGCGGAAAGGGCCTTTTCCAGCTTGGCATGCACGTCGGGCGGCAGTCCGCGCGGCGCCATCAAAGCGCCCCAGGCGTCGAGCTTGACGGACGGATAGCCCAGCTCGCTGAAGGTGGGCACGTCGGGCAGGAAGGGCGACCGCTTGGCGGTGGTGATCGCGAGGGGCCGGACCTTGCCGGCCCTGACCATCGGGATCGCCGCGGTGACGGTGTCGAAGGAGATGGGAATCTGCCCGCCGATCAGGTCGGTCATCGCGGGCGCGCTGCCCTTGTAGGGGACGTGCACCATCCGGATGCCCATGGCCTGCATCGCCATCTCGCCCACGAAGTGCGCGCTGGTGCCGGCACCGAAGGAGGCATACGCGTATTTGTCCGGGTCGGCCTTGGCGGCGGCGATGACGTCCTTGAGATTTTGAAGCGGCTGCGCCGGATGGGTCAGCATCACCAGCCCGACGCGGCTCACGAGGCCGATGGGCTCGAAGCTACGGATCGGGTCGTAGGGCAGGGCGTTGCGGATCGCCGGGTTGAGCGTGAAGGTCGAACTCGAGCTCATCAGCAGCGTGTAGCCGTCGGGCCGCGCCTTGGCCACGAAGGAGGCGCCGATGGCCGTGCTCGCCCCTGCGCGGTTGTCCACGACGATGGGTTGCCCGAGTCGCTCGCCCAGCTTCTGGCCGATCAGCCGCGCCTGTGCATCGCCACCGCCGCCGGGCGGGTAGGGCACGACCATGGTGATCGCGCGACTGGGGTAGGCCTCTTGTGCAAGCGCACCGGCAGGACGCAGCGCGATCAGTCCGAGCGCGGCGGCCCCGATGAGGCGGGCAAGAAGAGCGCTCGGTGAAGCCATGGCGGTGCGATCGTTCGTGAAGGGTGGCAAGGGGACCGGCGTTGATCGGTCATCCTAGGGTTGGCCCGGGCACCCCACAAGCGCATCCTTGTGAATGCTCCGTTGCGCTTGCCGCAAAGCAAGCCCGCTAGGATGGGCGGGCCGAACTCCCGAGGAAGCAACGTGCCGAGTACAACCGACGCCACCCCTGGCATGACCGAAGCCGGCCGCCTGCGCGCCCTGGCCGACTTGCAGATCATGGACACGCCGCCCGAGGCGGCGTTCGACGACCTGGCCTGGCTGGCGGCCTCGATCTGCGAAGCGCCCGTCGCGCTGGTCACCCTGGTGGACGCGCAGCGCCAGTGGTTCAAGGCCCGGTGCGGGCTGGAGATCGAGGGCACGCCGCGCAGCCAGGCCGTGTGCAGCCACGCCATCGAACGCTCCGATCTGCTGGAGATCCCCGACATGCGGGCAGACCCGCGGTTTGCGCACTACGGCCTGGTGGCGAATGCGCCCTACCTGCGCTTCTACGCCGGCATGCCGATGATCGGCCAGGCCGGCTGGCGCTACGGGACGCTGTGCGTGATGGACCACGCGCCGCGCCGGCTGGGCGACGTTCAGCGTGAAGCGCTGCGGCGCCTGGCGGTGCGTGCCGCCGACCTGCTGGAAAGCCGCCGCCAGCGCATCCTGGGCGAGAGCCGCGCCGCCGCCATCGCCGAACTGCTGGAGGCGCTGCCCGATGGCGTGGTGTCGTGCGACGGCAGCGGCACGCTGCAGGAATTCAACAAGACCGCCCGCGAATGGCACGGCGTCGACCCCCGGGCGCTGCCGCCTGCGCAATGGCCGACCTACTTCGGCCTGTGCGAACCCGACGGGCGCACCCTGCTGACGCCGGAGCGGGTGCCGCTGGCCCGCGCCTATGCCGGCGAGAAGGTGCGCGGCCAGGCCATCGTGATCCGGACGCCGGGCATGGAGCCGCGCACGGTGAGCTGCAATGCCAGCCCGCTGCGGGCACCCGACGGCCACAGCCTGGGTGCCGTCTGCACCATGCACGACATCACCGCCCAGGCGCGCGACTCGCGCCAGATGGAGGTGCTGGCGATGACCGATCCGCTCACGGGCCTGCCCAACCGCACGGCCTGGTTCGCCGAGCTCGACCGTGCACTCGCCCGCGCGCGCCGCGCGGGCCAAACGGCGGTGGTGGCCTTCATCGACCTGGATGGCTTCAAGGGCATCAACGATGCCTACGGTCACGGCGCGGGCGACCAGGTGCTGCGCGAATGCGCGCAGCGCCTCCAGGCGAGTTGCCGCAAGGGCGACTACGTGGCGCGTCTGGCCGGAGACGAATTCGTTCTCTTCCTCGACCGCGCCAGTCCTGCGGCGCCGGAGCTGGCGGTCGTGGCCGAACGCATCCACACGGCGATGCGCAGCCCGGTGCATGTCGGTGGCGAGTCACTGGCCGTGGGCTGCAGCATCGGCTTCGCCACGGCGCCGTCGGAGCAGGCCCAGGCCGACGACCTGCTGCACCAGGCCGACGCTGCCATGTACCGGGCCAAGCGGGACAAGTCGCTGCCCTTCGTCGTGGTCGACGCAGGGGTGATCTGAAGGCCTGAGCGTGCCTGCCCTAGACGTCAGGGCGCGTTCGAGCGTGCATGGCGGCGCTGGTGCCGCAGCCAACCGTCGACCGACCAGCGGCCGCCGCCGTGCACCAGCAGGTACAGCAGCAGCCCGGCCCACGAGAGGTGCGTGGGCCATGCGGACGGGTAGACGAAGAGCTGGATCACCAGCGTCATGCCCAGCAGTCCCAGTGCCGACAGGCGGGTGAACAGGCCCAGCACCAGCAGCAGGGGCAGCACGTGCTCGGCTGTGGCGGCCATCTGCGCAGCCAGCTCAGGCGGCAGCAGCGGCAGCCGGTATTCCGTGCGGAACAGCTCGTAGGCGCTGTCGTTGATGTGGAACCAGCCGTCGACCTTGGTGCGGCCGGACTGCCAGAAGATCGCCGCGATGGCCACGCGGTCGATCAGAGCGAGGGCGTCATGCCAGGCGGCGCGTCGGCCGAAAGCGGCAAGACGGTCTCCCAACGGGGCGTTCGACGGGGGAAGCGAGGTAGCGTTCATGGTTCGTGGGTGCAGATGGGATCGAGGCACAGCACCTGCCAGCCGAGCAGCTGGCCGATGAGCGTGGCGATGGCGCAGCCGGGGTCGGCCGCGACGGCCCGGGCGCTGGCGTCGAGCAGCGTCTGGCCATTGGCACAGGCATCCAGGAAGGCGCAGCCGGCGCGGTCCAGCGCATGCCACTCGACCGCCTCGCCGGGCCGTACGAGCAGGGCGCCATCGGGCTGCCAGGGCAGTTCGGCCAGATCCGCCGCCTCTGCGCCGGCCCGCGCGGCCTGCCAGATCGCGAAGGCCGGCGCATCGGCATGCCACGCCCAGCGGGCCGAGGGCAGGGGGCGCAGTCGCAGTTGCCCCAGAGCGTCGTGCGGCAGGGTGGAAAGGAGGCCAGCGTGCAACGGCTGCGCATCGGCCGCCTGGTGGGCGTCCAGCCACAGACGGTCGAGCCGGCACACGGCGCGCAACCAGGGCATCTCGGCGGTCGAAGGCAGCCCCGCCAGGAAGTCCGGCAGACCCTCGCCGTAGCGCAGCAGACTGGCGTCGGTCGGCAACTCATGCCGCAGGTACTCCGCGGCGGCGCTGCGCAGCCAGTCTTCGCCCACCAGCCGGGCCGTGGCCGGGTGATTAGCAACCAACGCATCGATGCAGGCGCGGCGCAAGCCGTTGCGATAGACGGCCAGGCCGGGCTGGTCGGCCAGCGGTCCTTCGGCGTGGGGTGCCAGCAGGGCGGCGTGCAACAGTTGCTCGAAGTCCTCGGCGGCGTCGCTGGCGCAGCCCGTCCTGGCACGAGGCGCTTCATCGTCGCCAGCCTTGCGTACCCGCGCAACGACGGCAGGCCGGGCGCTCACGCCAGGGCCTCCTGCCTGGACGCTTCATCCAGGCACTGCTGCGCCTGGGTGCGCTCGGCCATCAGGTCGGCGAAGGCGGGTACGTCGCCGTCGCGCTCCAGCAGCACGGGCCGTGGTCCGTGCCGGCGCAGAAAGCGCCCGAGCAGCGCCCACACCTCGGGCGCCACGGCGCGGTCGTGGGTGTCCACGAGCAGGGCGTCGCCATGCACCGGGTCGGGCGAATGGCCGGCAATGTGCAACTCCATCACCGCCTCGGCGGGAAAGCCGTCGAGGTAGGCCGCGGCGTCCTGTCCCAGGTTGCGGCAGGACACATGGACATTGTTGAGGTCGAGCAGCAGGCCACACCCGGTGCGCGCCACCAGTTCGGCGAGGAAGTCCGTCTCGGCCCAGGTGTGGCCGTCCAGGCGCAGATAGTGCGAGGGGTTCTCGATGGCCAGGCGCCGGCCCAGTGCCTGCTGTGCCTGGTCCACGCGATCGGCCATGCGTGCGAGCGAGGCATCGGTGCGCAACACGGGCAGCAGGTCGGGCAGGTAGCGGCCGCCAGCCCGCGACCAGGCCAGGTGCTCTGAGACCAAAACCGGCTGCAACCGGTCCACCAGGGCGCGGAAGCGCCGCAGGTGCGCAGCGTCGAGCGGCTCGGTGCCGCCCAGCGACATCGCCACGCCATGCAGCGACAGCGGATGCCGCGCGGCGATGCGCTCCAGCCAGGCCAGGCGCGGGCCGCCATCGACCATGTAGTTCTCGGGATGGACCTCGAACCACAGGCCTTCGGCATCGGCGGTGAGCGCCTCGTCGAAATGCTGCGGCTTGAGGCCCAGGCCCGCGCCGGGCTGCGATGGCGGTTGCGGCATGGCGATGCGGCCCGGCGATCAGGACTTCATCGGCGTCAGCGAGCCCATGCCCTTGGGCGTCTTCATGCTGGTGCAGGTGCCGGCCGGCACGTTCTTCCAGGCGTTGGCCTGGTAGTCGACCTTGGAGGTGCCGGCGCAGGTGGTGCCGGGGCCGGCGGCGCAGTCGTTCTTGCCGGCCAGGGCGACGCCGTAGCACTTCTCCATCTTGGCCATGTTGTCGGCGGGCTTGCTGTCCTGCGCATGGGCGATGCCACCGGCCAGGGCGGCGAGCAGGAAGGCGGTGGAGGCGAGGGGGCGGGTCGAGGTCATGGTGAAGGCTCCTGATGAAAGGGTTGAAGGTCGGAATCGGCACCGCCATCGCGGCGACCGTCTGCTAGTTCCGTCCCGGCGCGGCGGCCGTTACGCGGCGGCACAATCGCCGACGAAAAAATAAAAGCGCCGCGCCTGTAACCCGCAGGCCCGCCGAGGCGAATGGAAAGAGGCCTGTCCGAATGAGTACCGCCGAAGCCCATCTGCGCACGCTGTTCCTTCGGGGACTCGATGGCGATGCAGCCGCCTACCGCCAGTTCCTGTCCGAGCTGGCGGCGCACCTGCGCGCCTTTCTGCGTCGGCGCCTGTTCGGCTGGCCCGACGACGTCGAGGACCTGGTCCAGGAGTGCCTTCTCGCCATGCACAACCAGCGACACACCTACCTGCGCGACCATCCCGTGACGGCCTGGGCGCATGCCATCGCCCGCCACAAGCTGATCGACCACCTGCGCCAGAAGTCCTCGCGCGAGGCGCTGCATGAGCCGCTGGACGACGCGCTCGAACTGGTGGCCGACTCGGACACTGACGCCCAGGAGGCGCGCCGCGACCTGCTGGTGCTGCTGGAGACGCTGCCCGACCGCCATCGCCTGCCCATCGTGCACACCAAGCTCCAGGGCCTGTCGGTGGCCGAGACGGCGCAGCTGACCGGCATGTCCGAATCGGCCGTGAAGGTGGGCGTGCACCGCGGCCTCAAGGCTCTGGCCGCCCGACTCGGCATCGACAAGGAGGCTGCCGCATGAAGACCGACGATCTGGTGAACCTGCTGGCGCAGGACGCGGCGCCGGTGCCCGCTGGTACCGCGTCGCGCCGCCTGTGGCTGGCGCTGGCGTGCAGCCTGCCCCTGTCGCTGCTGCTCATGCAGGCGGGCTATGGGGTGCGCGGCGACCTCTGGCGCGTGATGGCGCTGCCCATGCTGTGGGTCAAGCTGGCCGTGTCGCTGTGCGTGGCCGTCGCCGGGCTGCTGATGGTGCGGCGTCTGGCCAGCCCCGGCGTGCGTCCGGGCCGGGCCGGCTGGCTGGCCGTGGTGGCCGTCGGGCTGCTGTGGGCGCTGGCCGTGTGGCGTTGGATCGACATGCCAGAGCCTGTGCGCATGCCGGCGCTCATGGGCCAGACCTGGCGCACCTGCGTGGTCAACATCGGCCTGATCGGGCTGCCCGTGTTCGTGGCAGCCTTCTGGATGCTGCGCGGTATGGCCGCCACGCGGCCGCGCCGCGCGGGGGCCGCGGCCGGCCTGCTGGCGGGCGGCGCGGGCGCCACGGTGTACGCTCTGCACTGCCCGGAGCTGACGGCGCCTTTTCTGGCCACCTGGTACGTGCTCGGCATGCTGCTGCCGGTGGCCGCCGGGGCCGTGCTGGGGCCGCGGCTGCTGCGCTGGTGAGCGTCAGACGAGCGTGACGCCAGCCCAGCGGCCGTCCTCGACCAGGGCGCGCACGCTGTCGCGCACCACGCCGCGCGCCGCCAGCACGGCGGGCGCCAGCTCCTCGTCGGACCGGCTGCACAGCAGGTTGACGCGGCGCGCAACCGGCGCGTCCAGCCGGGCGTGGCGGAAGCGTCGGTCGGCATCCGGATAGCGGCCCAGCGCGGCCCAGGGTTGCAGCGTGGCGCCCAGGCCGGCATCCACGGCGGCCATGACCATGGCCAGCGAATCGACCTCCAGCGCCACCCGCGGCGCGATGCCGGCGCGGTCGAAGGCGGCATCGATGGCGCTGCGCAGCCCGTGGGGGCCGGTGGGCAGGATCAGGGGCTCGTTGCGCAGCGCCTCGATGTCCACCTGCGGCGGCAGCGCGGGCTGGACCACCGAGCGGATCAGGAACAGCGCTTCCTCCATCAGCGGCAGCACCTGCCAGCCGCGACCCGCGCCACCGGCCGGCTCATGCAGTGCCAGCGCGTCGGGTCGGTGGCCGAAGAGGATGGCGATGTCCAGCTCGCGGGCACGCAGCATCGCGGCCAGGTGGCCCGACATGCCCTCGACCATGTGCAGCCGAACCTCGGGGTAGCGCTCGCGCATCGCCTGCATCAGCGGCAGGCCCAGCAGCGCCGATGTGGTCGGTGCGAGGCCGATGCTCACGCTGCCCGACAGACGCGCCTGCTGTGCCGAGCGCACGGCCTGCTCCGCATGTCGCAGGGTCAGCTTGGCCTCATGGAAGAAGGCGAGTCCCGCCTCGGTGGGCGTGACGCCCTGCGGCGTGCGCTGCAGCAGCCGCGTGGCCAGCTCGCCTTCGAGGCGCGAGACCTGCTGGCTGAGCGCCGACTGCACCACGTCCAGCTCCAGCGCGGCGCGACTCATCGAGCCGGCCTCGACGATGCGGACGAAGTAACGCAGCTGGCGCAGTTCCATGGGCTGCGATTGTCCTCACCGGCCGGTGCGCCGTCGCTGCGCCGTGACAAGGGGCTGCCCGCCCGCCCTCATTCCGCCGTCAGCTTGCGTGCGCGGGCGATGGTGCCCCACTGGTCGTATTCCTTGCGCATGAAGGCCGCGAACTCGGCCCGCGTGGTGGGCTGGGGCGTGAGGCCGTGCTTGGTGAGGGCCTCGCTCACGCCCGGGTCGTTCAGCACCTTGACGATCTCGCGGTTCCAGCCGTCGAGGATGGGCGCGGGCGTCTTGCCGGGCGCGACGAAGGCATACCAGTTGAGCGCCTCGAAGCCCGGGTAGCCCGACTCCGCCATGGTCGGGATGTTGGGCAGGTAGGCCGGCCGCTTCAGGCTGGTGGTGGCCAGCGGGATCAGCGTGCCGGCCTCCACATGCGGCATGGCCGTGGGCGGCGCGGCGAAGTACGAGGCGATGCGCTCGCCCAGCAGGTCCTGCAGGGCGGGGGCGCCGCCCTTGTAGGGCACGTGCACCATGTTCACGCCTGCGCGCTGGTTGAACAGCTCGCCCGCCAAATGCGAGGCCGAGCCCGCGCCGGTGGAGGCGAAGTCGATGCTCTTGCGCTTGGCCAGCGCCACGAACTCCTGCAGGTTGTGCACGCCCAGGCCCTTGTGCACCACCAGCACGTTGGGAAAGTACACGCCGCCCGAGACGGGCGCCAGGTCCTTGAACGGGTCGTAGCTCAGCTTCATGAGGTGCGGCGCGATGGTCAGCGGCCCGACCGAGCCGAAGAGCAGCACCGTGCCGTCGGTGCGCTGGCCGGCCACGTACTGGTGCGCGATGTTGCCGCCGGCGCCGGCCTTGTTGTCCACGATCACCGGCTGGCCGATGTTCTCGGACAGCTTCTTGGCGATCAGCCGCGCGGCGGCATCGGCCGCGCCGCCGGGGGCGAAGCCCACCACCAGCGTGACCGGCTTGCGGGGCGGAAAGTCCTGCGCCTGGGCGGTGGCGTGAAGGGCGGGCAGCAGCGCTGCGCCGCCCAGGGCGGTGCAGGCCAGGCGCGCCAGCAGGGCGCGGCGGTGGGAGGAAGTCGTCATGGTGTCTCCGAGCAAGGTCTGGAA
Source organism: uncultured Pseudacidovorax sp. (assembly GCF_913773995.1). Classification (GTDB taxonomy): domain Bacteria; phylum Pseudomonadota; class Gammaproteobacteria; order Burkholderiales; family Burkholderiaceae_C; genus Xenophilus. Next base: position 18,499 of record NZ_CAJYES010000070.1, on the reverse strand, counting down.
AGGGGAAGGCGCAGGCCTCATTCGCCGCCGGCCGCGGCCGGGTTGGGCAGCCGCTTTTCGACGGCGTAGCGCAGCAGTGCGGCGCTGCGGAAGATGCCGTGGGCGAACTTGCCGTAGGGCAGGGTGGCGAACAGCGCCATGACCGCGCCCAGGTGCAGGCACAGCATCAGCGGCATGGCGGCACTGCCCCGGGCGGCCCAGAGGCCCAGGCCGCTGGCGCTGGTGAGGAACAGCAGCGCGATGAAGCCGCGGTCCATCGGCCGCTGGGCTGCATCGCCGTGGAGAGGATGGCGCCGCAGGTGCAGCCAGCCCAGTCCGGCGCTGCCGACCATCAGCATCACGCCGCCGACGGCGCCCAGCAGCTTGGGCAGGCTGGGCAGGTCGTAGGGCGCGGGCAGGCCCAGCGCATAGTGGTACAGCGTGGCCACGGCCGTGGCCGCGAAGCACAGCAGGAAGCCGTAGAAGGTGAGGTGGTGGAAGCGTCGCCGCGCCAGGGTGGGGCCATCGTCGGCCTCGTGGCAGCCTTCGCCATGGCCGCCGTCCAGATAGCGCAATTGCGCGATGTCCGCCGCGGCCTCCGCACCGGCCGGGCCGCTCACGGCCACTGCGCCGGTCACCGGCGTCACGGCCTGCCAGAAGCGGCGCACGCCCAGCGTCAGCGCCAGCACCGCGAACAGGAACACCGGCGCGAACAGGCCCACCATCAGGTTGTGCGGGAACAGGTCGTAGAAATGGCCGCCGGCCGGCACGGCCCGCCACAGCCCGCCCTTGAGCGCCACGGCCAGCGCCAGGAAGAGCCCCAGGCCGAACGCCAGCGCCACCGACAGCGTGAGGCCGTTGCGCTCGTACAGCCGGCCCAGGGCCGGCGGCCAGGCGTAGTCCTGGTAGGTGCGAGCCCGCACCCGCGCCATCGCCTGCGGCACGTTGACGGCAAAGGCATGCGGCGGTGCGTACTGGCAGGCATGCAGGCAGGCGCCGCAGTTGTGGCAGAGGTTGGCCAGGTAGTGCACGTCGGCCACCGGAAAGGCCAGCCGCCGCGTCATGGCCGGAAAGACGGCGCAGAAGCCTTCGCAGTAGCGGCAGGCATTGCAGATCTGCAGCTGGCGGGCCACCTCGTCCTCGGCGGCGGTGGAGGCCGGCACCGGCACCACCTCGCCCAGCGCCAGCTGCCGGGCCTCGTTGACCATGGCATCAAGCGCTTGCATGGGTGTCTCTTTCCTTGTCGTCGGCGATCACGTTCGCCAGGGTGCGTGGCGGCTGCTGCCGGGCGGCGCGGGCGGCGTTCTGGCCAGCGATGCGGCCGAAGGCGGTGCCGATGCTCATGCCCACGCCCGCGGTGTAGCCCTTGCCCAGCACGTTGCCGGCCATCATTTCGCCGGCCACGAAAAGGTTGTCGCTCGGCACGCCGCCGAAGCGCACGGCCGCGGTGTCGTCGGTGCGCAGGCCCAGGTAGGTGAAGGTCACGCCCGGCCGCACCGCATAGCCGTAGAACGGCGCCTGCACGATGGGCCGGGCCCAGTGCGTCTTGGCGGGTGTCAGGCCCTCGGTGCGGCAGTCGTCCAGCACGGTGTGGTCGAAGCGGCCCCCACGGCAGGCGGCGTTGTAGGCCTCCAGCGTGCGCATGAAGGCCTCGACCGGCAGGCCCAGCTGGGTGGCCAGCGCCGGCAGGCTGTCGGCCTTCACGCCCGGGAACACCGGCGGCATGAAGCGGCCGATGGCCTGGCTGTCGATGATCGAGTAGCCGATCTGCCCCGGCTGCATGGCCACCAGCCGGCCCCAGATGGCATAGCGCTTCGGCCAGAAGTCCTCGCCCTCGTCGTAGAAGCGTTCGCCCTCGCGGTTGACCACCACGCCCAGCGACACGCAGTCGATGCGGGTGCAGATGCCGCCGTCGTACAGCGGTGCACGGGCATCGATGGCCACCATGTGGGCCTGGGTCGGGTCGCCGATGCGGTCGGCGCCCTGCGCGTCCAGCAGGTGGCGCAGCAGCACGCCCTGGTTGTAGGCCGTGCCGCGGATCAGGAAGTTGTCGGAGGGGAATTCACCGCGCGCATTGCGGCCCCAGGCCTCGCGCAGCCAGTCGCGGTTCGATTCGAAGCCGCCCGCCGCGAGCACGCAGCTGCGGGCTGCGATGCGTTCGCCCGCTGCCGTATGGGCGGCCACGAAGCGGCCGTCCTCGATCTCCAGCTGCGCGACCGGTGCCTCGTAGCGCACCTGCACGCCCAGGGCCTCGGCGCTGCGGTAGTAGGCATTGACCAGCGCCTTGCCGCCGCCCATGAAGAAGGCGTTGGTGCGCGCCACATGCAGCGCGCCCGACAGCGGCGGCTGGAAGCGCACGCCGTGGCGGCGCATCCAGGGCCGACAGTGGCCCGAATGGCGGATGGCCAGCCGCGCCAGCGGCTCTTGCGTCTGGCCGCCGGTGACCTTGAGCAGGTCCTGCCAGAACTCCTCTTCCGGGTAGGCCTCGACCAGCACGTCCTGCGGCGCGTCGTGCATGCAGCGCAGGTTGCGGGTGTGGGCGGAGTTGCCGCCGCGCCAGGCACGGGGCGCGGCCTCCAGCAGCAGCACGCTGGCGCCGGCCTCGCGCGCCATCAGCGCGGCGCACAGCGCGGCATTGCCGCCGCCGATGACGAGCACGTCGGGTTGCATCGTGGGACTGTCTCTTCCTTGGTGGGGTCTCGCCGGCCGCGGAGACGGGCCGGACGAGGCGCACTTTAGGAAGCAGGACGCCCGCGGTGCAGGGGGGCGCAGTCATGGGGGTATCACGCGGCGAGATGACCGCCTGCCCCGCCCGGCGACGGCGTGCTCAGTGGTCGGCGCCCACCAGCGCCAGCACCCGCAGCGGGCTGCCCGAGCCGCCCTCGATCTTCAGCGGCGCGGCCAGCACGATGGCGCCCTGGGGCGGCAACTGGTCGAGGTTCTTCAGGCACTGCAGGCCGTACTTGTTGGCGCCATGCATCAGTGTGTGGCAGGGGTAGGCCATCGGCCAGGCATAGGACTGGCCGGCGTCGGTGTTGATGGTCTCGACGCCGAAGCCGCGCACGTTGCGCTCGCCGATCAGCCATTCGACGGCCTCCTGCGTGGGGCCGGGCGTGTGGGCGCCGTCCTCGCGCATGTTGACGAAGGCGGCGGGGTCGTCGATGCGCCGGGACCAGTCGGTGCGCAGCAGCACCCAGGCGCCGGCCGGGATGCGGCCGTGGGTCTCTTCCCAGGCGCGCAGGAAATCCACGGTGAGCAGCCAGTCGGGGTTGTCGGCCACCGGGGCGCTGGCATCGATCACGCAGGCCGGGCCGATGAACACGCTCGGGTCGATCGTGTCCACCGTGTTGGCCGGATGGTCCTTGCCGGTGATCCAGTGCGCGGGCGCGTCGAAGTGCGTGCCGGTGTGCTCGCCGCAGGAGAAGTTGTTCCAGTACCAGCCGGGGCCGGCCTCGTCGTACTGCGAGATGCGCTCCATCTTGAAGGCCCACACTTGGCCGAACTGCGGCGGCAACTGCAGGGCCGGGAAGCGGGGCGACAGGGTCTGCGTCAGGTCGACGACGCGCAGGGCGCCGGTGGCGATGTCCTGGGCGAACTGGGCGAGGGAGGCGGTCATGGTCGTGGGCTCCGTGGGGAAAAGTGCGAGCGGGGAAGGGATGAAGAGGGAAGGGGGCCGCGGATGCAGTCGTCACAGGGCCCCGAGGGCCCGGGCCACATGCACACCCGACGCGCCGCCGAGTCCCGGCCCGGGATGGGTGGAGGCGCCGATGTGCCAGAGATGGGCGACCGGGGTCTCGTGGTTGCGCAGCCCGCGCAGGGGGCGCCAGAGGAAGTACTGGTCGAGGGCACAGTCGCCGCCATACGGGTCGCCCCCCACCAGGTTCATGTTGAGGCGCGGCAGGTCCGCCGGCGAGAGCACGGCGCGGCCGAGGATGCTGCCGGGCAGGTTGGGCGCGTGGCGGGCGATCTGGGCGATCACGCGGTCCGCATAGGCCTCGCGCAGTGTCTCCGTCCATTGGCCGCCGGGCGGCACCTCCAGTTCGCCGGCCGCATCGCCGACGGGCTCGCGCGGGCATTCGGGCAGCTGGATCCACAGGATGTGCCGGCCTTCGGGCGCTCGGCTCGGGTCCAGCGCGGTGGGCTGTGCGACGCAGATGGTGGGCGCGGCAGGCAGCAGGCCGCGCTCGGCCTCGTTGACGGCGCGCGAGATGGCGTCCGGCCCGCCACTCAGGTGCAGGTAGCCGACCTTGTCGAGCGCGCGATCCGGCCACTGCGGCGGCTCGGAGAGCGCGAGGTGGATCTGCATGTTGCCCTTGCCGTAGCGCCACTGACGGGCCTGGCCGGCGATCTCGGGCGGGATGTGCTCGGGCGCCAGCAGGCGGCCGTAGAGCTGCGTGGGCGTGGCGCTGACCACCACCTCGCCGGCCCGCAGCTCGCGACCGCCGACCAGCCGCACGCCGACGGCGCGGCCGCGTTCGACCAGGATGCGTTCGACATCACAGCCGGTCTCCAGCGTGCCGTCGGCGTCGCGGATCAGCCGCTCGAAGGCGCGCACGGTGTTGGCATTGCCGCCCTGGACCAGCGGCATGCCCACCGCCTCCAGCGTGAACGCGACGACCTGCGCCATCAGCGCGGAGAGTGGAGAGTCCGGCCCCAGGCCGCAATGCAGTACCCAGGGCGCAAGCAGCGCGCCGACCAGGTCCGACCCGAAGCGCTGCTGCAGCCAGGGCCGGGCGGGCGTCAGGGCTTCGCCGAAGAAGCCGGCCAAGGCATGTGGGCCGTCCTTCCAGGCGGCGCCGGCAAGGGTGCGGGCGGTGTCGAATTTCCACAGCTCGTTGCCCAGCAAGGAGAAGACCAGTGGGGCGCGCTCGGCCATGCCCTCCAGCGTCTGCACGAAGGCCGCGCCGTCGCCGGCATGCAGCGCTTCCATGCGCTGGCGGTTGAGCTGGCGCGAGGTGGACAGGACCAGGTGGCGGCCATCGGGCATCAGCACACCGGTGGGGCTGTCGGTGTTGCAGTAGGCGAGGCCCGCCTCGTGCAGCGCCTTGCCGAGGGCTGCGTAGGCAGGGCCGACGAGGAAGAGCGGATGCGCGGTGGAGAGCGTGTCGTGCTGGAAGCCGGGCAGCGTCAGCTCGTCGGTGCGGATGCAGCCGCCGAGCGTGGCCTCGCGCTCCAGTACGCGCACCTTGCGGCCCTTGCGGGCGAGCAGGGCGGCACACACGAGGCCGTTGATGCCGCTGCCGATGAGCAGCACGTCGTCTGGGGCTGAGGTTGCGGGGCTTGCCATGGGGGCATCTTTGCCTTGGCTGTCGTTCGGGGCTATCCGGTTCGGGCGGGTGGCTATCCGAATCGCGACGGAAGTTTGTGGCTCGGTTGTCGGGTCTCTCGCAGTTGCCATGAACGAGGTGTTCAGAGGGCGGCGGGTTCCGTGTGCTCGGTGGGGGGGCCGGGGTGCGCGCCGGTGCCGGGCATGGGGTGCGCGCCGGCGCCGGGCCCAGGGCGCGCGGGTTCATACGGGGTCGGTCGGCCCTGCGGGCCGACTCCGCTGCGGTGCTCGGATGGACGGGCACGCGGCATAACTCGCTACGCGCTCCGCGCTGCGCTCAGACAAACGCCGCGAGTCAGATCACGAAGCAGGCCTGTCCTTCGGCAGGCCTGCAGCCCGTCCATCCTGCGCGCCTCGCCGACCCCGAAATCGCCCGCGCGCCCTGGGCCCAGCGCCGGCGCGTGGAGACGCGCGTTGGGCATCAAAAAGGCAGGGATTGTCTGCACACCAACCGTAACGGCGCACTGGCCCCCATCCCTGCCTTCCCCCAGTGGGGGAAGGAGTCCAGCCAGGACGGCAAGTGAGCACGCTTCGGCGCAGAGTGCAGGCACAGGCACAGGCACAGGCACAGGCGCAGGTACAGGTACAGGTACAGGTACAGGTACAGGTACAGGCACAGGGTGCGGAGTGCGGGGTGCAGGACGTAGTGCCGGCCGATCACCCCCAACGTAGGCCCTGGTGCCGGTGAGGGCGTGGCGGCGCGCCTGTGGGGTGCCGAGGAGCGCAGGGCGGACGGGCTGCGGGCCTGCCGAAGGACAGGCCTGCTTCGTGATCTGACTCGCGGCAGTTGTTTGAGCGCAGCGCGAAGCGCGTAGCGAGTTCTGCCGCGGCCCGTCTGTCCGAGCACCGGAGGGGAGTCGGCGCGCAGCGCCGACCGCCCCACTTGAAGCGCCGCCACGCCCTCACCGGCGCCAGGGCCGGACCATCGCCAACGGACCACCGACCGACGAGCCGACGAGCCGACTCGCGGCAGCCGATCAAGCTGGTACAGCAGCCCCCGCCTGGTCAGCGATGAACCGCTCGCAGGCCTGCGCATCGGTCCACCACGGGAAGAACCCCGGCGGATGGTTGAAGTTGTTGGCGATGACATGCGCCACGCCCGGGATCTGGCCCGCCGCGCCCAGCAGGTTCAGCACATGGGGCGGTGGTGGCTCCAGCAGCGTGTTGGTCCAGCGCACCACGTGCTGGGCATAGTCCCAGAAGCGCTCGAAGGTCGCATTCATCCACGCGGCGTCGAAGGGCGCGTCGCCACGCGCCACGATCGCGTCGTGCACCACCTTGAAGGCCTTGGTCGCATTGTTGGAGCCCTGACCCGTGATCGGGTCGTTCACGCACACCGCGTCGCCCATGCCGAGGACCTGGCGGCCCGAGGGCAGCGTGCCCACGGGTCGGCGCACGGTCGGCACGAAGCGGCCGGCCAGCACGCCGCCGTCGTCGGTCAGGCGCACGTCGCGACACCGTTCGGCCTCCCAGGGCAGGTAGGTGTCGAGGATCTTCAGGCTCTGCCGCAGATGGTCCTCGGGCGTGCGGATGTCGCTCCAGCAGTCCATCGGGCCGCCCGGCACGCCTTCGAACACCATGATCTCGCACGGCCCGCTGAGCGTCAGCGCGGGAAAGACGAAGTACTCGCCGACGCCCGGGATCAGGTTGAAGCACACGCGCGAGTAGGGCGTGCGCGGCGTCATGCCGTGCACATAGGTCAGGGCCAGCGCGCGCATCGGCTGCGTGAACACGCTGCGCACCGGGTCGCGCTCGAACAGGCGAACGATCTCGCCCTTGCCGGCCGACACCACCACCAGGTCATGCGTGGCAGCCAACTCTTCCAGCTCGGCGATCCCAGCGTCCTGCAACACCAGGTTGCCGCCGCGCTCGCGGAACAGCTCCATCCAGGCCGGCATCTTCAGCCGCTGGTCCACCGCCTGCGCTGGCCGGTCCAGTCGGGCCGACCAGTCGATCAGGCGCTCGCCCGGCTGCTCGGGGTGCGGCACCGTGAGACCGATGCCCTCCACGGGCGGGCAGTCGTCCGCCCACAGGTCCAGGCCGAAATCGCGCTCGATCTGCAGCGCGTTGTCGAACATGCACTGGCTGGACATCACCTTGCCACGGCGCAACTCGTCCGGGCTGCGGTTGGTGACCAGGGTGACGGTGTCGCCCCGGCCCTGCAGGGCGAGGGCCAGGGGCAGGCCGGACTGGCCCGCTCCGACGATGGCGATCTTGCGGCTCATGGATGGTTCTCCTGGCGGTTGCAGACGAAGAGGAAGGAAGAGGGACGAAGAAGGGTTCGCGGTGCACCGGCGGGCCTTTCCCGACAGTGGCAGGGCCATGCTAGGAAGCGCCTCGCGCCGCCGCTATCCGCTGGCCGCAGCGCCTGTCCGTCCGCTGCAGGAGTTGCGGACGCGACCCGGGCGCCGCCCGAATTGCTTGACAACTAAACTAAATGAGGAGGAGACTCCATCCCAAGCCATCGCAAAGGAGCCTCTCCATGAACATCGTCTGCATCGGCGGCGGGCCGGCCGGCCTGTACTTCGCACTGCTGATGAAGAAGCACAACCCCGGTCACGAGGTGACCGTGGTCGAGCGCAACAAGCCCTACGACACCTTCGGCTGGGGCGTGGTCTTCTCGGACGCCACCATGGAGAACATGCGCGCCTGCGACCGCGAGACGGCCGACGAGATCGAGCAGGCCTTCAACCACTGGGACGACATCGAGCTGTTGTTCAAGGGCCGGCGCATCCGCTCGGGCGGCCACGGCTTCGTGGGCATCGGCCGCAAGAAGCTGCTGAACATCCTGCAGGCGCGCTGCGAGGCGCTGGGCGTCAACCTGGTGTTCGAGACCGAGGCCGACAGCGACGCCGACTATCCAGACGCCGACCTCATCATCGCCAGCGACGGTGTCAACTCGCGCATCCGCAGCAAGTACGCCGACGTCTTCAAGCCCGACATCGTGGCGCGGCCCAATCGCTTCATCTGGCTGGGCACCAACAAGGTCTACGAGGCCTTCACCTTCGACTTCCAGCGCACCGAGCACGGCTGGTTCCAGGCCCACATCTACAAGTTCGACGACACCACCTCGACCTTCATCGTCGAGACCACCGAGGACACCTGGAAGGCCCACGGCCTGGACCAGGCCGACCAGCAGCAGTCCATCGACTTCTGCGAGAAGCTTTTCGCCGGCGACCTGCAGGGCGCCAAGCTGATGACCAATGCCCGGCACCTGCGCGGCTCGGCCTGGATCAACTTCCAGCGCGTGGTCTGCGAGCAGTGGTCGCTGCAGAACGAGCACGGCAGCCATGTGGTGCTGATGGGCGACGCGGTGCACACGGCGCACTTCGCCATCGGCTCCGGCACCAAGCTGGCCATCGAGGACGCCATCGAGCTGGCCCGCCTGTTCGTCCGCGAAGGTGATACCCGCGAGCACATCCCCGAGGTGCTGAAGGCCTACCAGGAAGCCCGCCGCGTGGAGACGCTGCGCATCCAGAACGCCGCCTGGAACGCCATGGAATGGTTCGAGGTCTGCGGCAAGCGCTACTGCGATCAGCTGGAGCCGGAGCAGTTCATGTACTCGATGCTCACGCGCAGTCAGCGCATCAGCCACGAGAACCTGCGCCTGCGCGACCGCGGCTGGCTCGAAGGCTACGAGCGCTGGTTCGCGCAACGTGCCGACGTACCGGTCCCAGAAGGCAAGACCCCGCCGCCGCCCATGTTCACGCCCTACACGGTGCGTGGCGTCACCCTCAAGAACCGCATCGTCGTCTCGCCCATGGCGCAGTACTCGGCGGTGGACGGCGTGGCCGGCGACTACCACCTGGTGCACCTGGGCGCGCGCGCCATGGGCGGCGCCGGCCTTGTCTTCGCCGAGATGACCTGCGTGAGCCCCGAAGGCCGCATCACCCCCGGCTGCCCGGGCCTCTACAAGCCCGAGCACACGGTGGCCTTCAAGCGCATCGCGGACTGGATCCACGCCAACAGCGATGCGAAGTTCGCGATCCAGATCGGCCATGCCGGCGCCAAGGCCTCCACCCGCCTGGCGTGGGAGGGCATCGACCAGCCGCTGGAGTCGGGCAACTGGCCGCTGCTGTCGGCATCGCCGCAGCAGTACCTGGAGGGCGTGAGCCAGCTCTCGCGCGGCATGACGCACGAGGACATGGCGGAGGTCAAGGCGCAGTTCGTCGCATCCACCCGCGCCGCGGCGGAGGCCGGCGCCGACTGGCTGGAACTGCACTGCGCCCACGGCTACCTGCTGTCGAGCTTCATCTCGCCGCTGACCAACCAGCGCACCGACGAATACGGCGGCTCCCTGGAGAACCGGCTGCGCTATCCGCTGGAGGTGTTCGCCGCCGTGCGTGAGGCCTGGCCGGTCGACAAGCCGATCTCGGTGCGCATCTCGGCCCACGACTGGGTCGAGGGCGGCATCACGCCCGAGGACGCCGTGGCCATCGCCCGTGCCTTCAAGGCCGCGGGCGCGGACTTGATCGACTGCTCCTCGGGCCAGGTGAGCAAGAAGGAAAAGCCGGTCTACGGCCGCATGTTCCAGACGCCCTTCGCCGACCGCATCCGGCAGGAGGCGGGCATCCCCACCATCGCCGTGGGTGCGATCAGCGAGGCCGACCATGCCAACAGCATCCTGGCCGCAGGCCGCGCCGACCTGTGCGCGGTGGCGCGTCCGCACCTGGCCAACCCGGCCTGGACGCTGACCGAGGCCGCCAAGATCGGCTACACGGCCATCACCTGGCCCAAGCAGTACCGGTCGGCCAAGCCGCAGATGGAAGCCAACTTCGCGCGCGAGAAGGCCATGGCTGAGGCGGCGGGGGCCGGCAAGTGAGCGGCACCACCGCATCGCGCCATGCGCTGGTGACCGGTGGCGGCCGCGGCATCGGCGCCGCCATTGCGCGGCGGCTGGTGGCCGAAGGCTGGCACGTGACCGTGCTCGGTCGCAGCGCCGAGGCCGTGCAGGCCGTGGCCGCCGGAGATACCGAACACCTGTTCGCCGTCAGCGCCGACGTGGCCGATGCCGGGGCGGTGGCGGCCGCGCTGGCCGAGGCGCAAAGCCGCTTCGGCCCCGTCGCCGCGCTGGTCAACAACGCCGGCCAGGCCGAGAGCGCGCCCTTCCACAAGATGGACATGGCGCTCTGGCAGCGCATGCTGGCCGTCAACCTGACCGGCACGATGGTCTGCAGCCAGGCCGTGCTGCCCGGCATGCTGGCGGCGGGCTGGGGCCGCATCGTCAACGTGGCGAGCACGGCGGGGCAGGTGGGCTATGCCTACGTGTCGGCCTACTGCGCGGCCAAGCACGGTGTGGTGGGCCTCACCCGCTCGCTGGCGCTGGAACTGGCGACCAAGGGCATCACCGTCAACGCCGTGTGCCCGGGCTACACCGAGACCGACATCGTGCGCCAGAGCATCGAGCGTGTGGTCGCCAAGACGGGCCGCAGCCCCGAGGCCGCACGGGCCGAGTTCGTCAAGAGCAACCCCCAGGGCCGCCTGGTGCAGCCCGACGAGGTGGCCGATGCCGTGGCTTGGCTGTGCGGCCAGGGCGCGGGCGCCGTGACCGGCCAATCCATTTCCGTGGCGGGCGGCGAGGTCATGTGACCGCGCCTTCGCCTTCCACCACACCAACGCAGACAGCAAAGAACGGAGACCGCATGAGCGAGAGCATTCCCCGCGTGGATCCGGCCCTGGTGGCCGGCAACCAGCGCCCGCTGGCCGGCTACGAGGCCAAGCACTTCCAGTGGTCCGTCGCCGACGGCGTGGCCACCATCGTGCTGAACCGCCCCGAGCGCAAGAACCCGCTCACCTTCGACAGCTATGCCGAGCTGCGCGACCTGTTCCATCAGCTCAAGTGGGCCGACGACGTGAAAGCCGTGGTGCTCACCGGCTCCGGCGGCAACTTCTGCTCTGGCGGTGACGTGCACGAGATCATCGGCCCGCTGGTGCGGCTGAAGGCGCCCGAGCTGCTGATGTTCACCCGCATGACCGGCGAGCTGGTCAAGACCATGCGCGCCTGCCCGCAGCCCATCGTGGCCGCCATCGACGGCGTGTGCGCCGGTGCCGGCGCCATCCTGGCCATGGCCTCGGACCTGCGCCTGGGCACCGCCCGCAGCAAGACCGCCTTCCTGTTCAACCGCGTGGGCCTGGCCGGCTGCGACATGGGCGCCTGCGCCATGCTGCCGCGCATCGTGGGCCAGGGCCGCGCCAGCGAGCTGCTCTACACCGGCCGCGCCCTGGGTGGCGAGGAGGGCGAACGCTGGGGCTTCTTCAACCGCCTGTGCGCGCCCGAAGAGGTGCTGGCCGAGGCGCAGAAGCTGGCTGCCCAGCTGACAGAAGGGCCCAGTTTTGCCAACGGCATCACCAAGACCATGCTGCACCAGGAATGGGCCATGACCATCGAGCAGGCCATCGAGGCCGAGGCCCAGGCCCAGGCGCTGTGCATGCTGACGCAGGACTTCACGCGGGCCTACGAGGCCTTCGTGGCGAAGCAGAAGCCGGTCTTCAAAGGAGACTGACATGTGCCCCCACGCTCATCACTTCGTGTATTCGCTGCCCCCCGAGGGGGCGCAGGCCTCCCTTGGGGCGGCCCGGCGGGAGTCCTGACATGGCGGACCAGAGTTACCTCGACTGGCCCTTCTTCGAGCCCCGCCACCGCGAACTGGCGCAGGCCGTGGACGCCTGGGCCACGCAGAACATCTCGCAGGACCATGGCCACGACGTGGACGCCGAATGCCGCGCGCTGGTCAAGGCGCTGGGCGTGGGCGGCTGGCTCAAGCATGCCGTCGGCGCATCTGCGCAGACCATGGACGCGCGGGCCATCTGCCTGATCCGCGAGACGCTGGCCCGCCACAGTGGCCTGGCCGACTTCGCCTTCGCCATGCAGGGCCTGGGCAGCGGCGCCATCAGCCTGCACGGCACGCCGGAGCAGCGCGAGCGTTATCTGACGCGCGTGGCGCGCGGCGAGGCCATCTCCGCCTTCGCCCTGTCCGAGCCCGATGCCGGCTCCGACGTGGCCGCCATGCAGTGCAGCGCGCGCCAGGACGGCGACCACTACGTGCTCGACGGCGAGAAGACCTGGATCTCCAACGGCGGCATCGCCGACTTCTACGTGGTGTTCGCCCGCACCGGCGAGGCGCCAGGCGCCCGCGGCATCAGTGCCTTCATCGTCGAGGCCGGCACGCCCGGCTTCGAGATCGCCGAGCGCATCGAGGTGATCGCGCCGCATCCGCTGGCGCGCCTGCGCTTCACGGGCTGTCGCGTGGCCGCCGGCCAGCGCGTGGGCGCGGCGGGCGAGGGCTTCAAGGTGGCGATGCGCACGTTGGACGTGTTCCGCACCTCCGTGGCCGCCGCCGCGCTGGGCTTCGCGCGCCGCGCCTTCGACGAGGCCCTGGCCCGCGCCACCACGCGCCGCATGTTCAACGGCGTGCTGGCCGACTTCCAGCTCACGCAGGCCAGGCTGGCGCAGATGGCCACGGCCATCGACAGCGCCGCGCTCCTGACCTACCGCGCCGCCTGGCGCCGCGACCGCGGCGAGCCGGTGACCAAGGACGCGGCCATGGCCAAGCTCACTGCCACCGAGAACGCGCAGCAGGTCATCGACGCGGCCGTACAGATGTTCGGCGGCCTGGGCGTGGTGAGCGAGCAGCCGGTGGAGCGGCTCTACCGAGAGATCCGCGCCCTGCGCATCTACGAAGGCGCGACCGAGGTGCAGCAGCTCATCATCGGCCGCGAGCTGCTGCGCGAGGCCGGCGCAGCCAAGGCGGCCTGAGCGGACACGGCCGGAGACCGCAATGACCGCCAGCGCCCACGTCGACACCTTCGCGCGCGACCACCTGCCGCCGCCTGAGCAGCAGCCGCAGTTCATCTTCGAGCTGCCCGAGTTGCAGATGCCCGCGCGCCTGAATTGCGCCACCGAGTTGCTGGACCGCCACGTGGCCGAAGGCCGTGGCGACCGGCCCTGCATCCTGGCACCCGGCCTGCGCTGGACCTATGCCCAGCTGCAGGACAAGGCCAACCGCATCGCCAACGTGCTGGTACAGCAGATGGGCCTGGTGCCGGGCAACCGCGTGCTGCTGCGCGCGCCCAACAACCCGATGCTGGCGGCCTGCTGGTTCGCGGTGATGAAGGCCGGCGGCATCGCCGTCGCCACCATGCCGCTGCTGCGCGCCAAGGAGCTGGTGCCCATCCTCGAGATCGGCCAGGTGACGCATGCGCTGTGCGATGCCGCCCTGGCCGAGGAGCTGGCGCTGGCCGCGCATAAGGCGCCGCTGCTCCAGCACATCCGCCACTTTCATGCCGACGGGCCCGAAAGCCTTGAGGCCCTGATGGCCACGGCCTCGCCCGTCTTCGACAACGTCGACACGGCAGCCGACGACACCTGCCTGTTCGGCTTCACCTCGGGCACCACCGGCGTGCCCAAGGCGACCATGCACTTCCACCGCGACGTCATGGCGGTGTGCCACTGCTGGCCGCCGCACCTGCTGCGCGCCACGGCCGACGACCGGTTCATCGGCAGCCCGCCGCTGGCCTTCACCTTCGGGCTCGGCGGGCTGGTGCTCTTTCCCATGCATGTGGGTGCATCCACCGTGCTGCTGGAGAAGGCCGGTCCGGCGCAACTGCTTCAGGGCATCCAGGACTTCGGCGCCACGGTGCTGTTCACCGCGCCGACGTCGTATCGGCTGCTGGCCGAGCAGGGCGCCGTGCTGCGCGCCACGCCGCTGCGCAAGTGCGTGTCGGCTGGCGAGGCGCTGCCCGCCACCACCCGCGCACTGTGGAAGCAGGCGACCGGCATCGAGCTGATCGACGGCATCGGCTCGACCGAACTGCTGCACATCTTCATCTCGCACGACGAGGCCAGCGCGCGGCCCGGCGCCACGGGCAAGCCCGTGCCCGGCTATCGCGCCCGCATCGTGGACGAGGCCGGCCATGAACTGCCACCAGGCACCGTCGGCCGCCTGGCGGTGCAGGGCCCGACAGGCTGCCGCTACCTGTCGGATGCGCGCCAGGCGCAGTACGTGCAGGGTGGCTGGAACCTCACCGGCGATGCGTACCTCATGGACGCCGACGGCTACTTCTTCTATCAGGCGCGCACCGACGACATGATCATCTCGGCCGGCTACAACATCGCCGCGCCCGAGGTCGAAGAGGCGCTGATGCAGCACCCGGCCGTGGCCGAATGCGCCGTCATCGGTGCGCCCGACGCTGACCGCGGCCAGATCGTGCAGGCTTTCGTGGTGCTGCGTGCCGGCCAGGGCGAAGCGGGCGAGGCCATGGTGCGCACGCTGCAGGACTTCGTCAAAGCGACCGTCGCGCCGTACAAGTACCCGCGCTCGGTGGTCTTCGTGGCGCAGTTGCCGCGCACGCAGACGGGCAAGCTGCAGCGCTTCGTGCTCAAGCAGGCGGCGCAGGCGAGCGCGATGGCGCCGACGACGGGGACCACCCCGGCCACGCCTGCGGAACAAACGGGGGCCGCCTCGTGATCCGCGTCGCCACCTCTGTCGACCCGGCCGAGACCGCCGACGCGCCGCCGGGCCGCTTCACGCGCACGCAGCTCATCCGCTTCTCGCACTGCGACCCCGCCGGCATCGTCTTCTTTCCCCAGTACCTGGTGATGTTCAACCAGCTGGTGGAGGACTGGTTCAACGAGAGCCTGGGCGTCAACTACGCCGGCATGATCGCCGGCCGCCACATCGGCCTGCCCATCGTGCGGCTGGAATGCGACTTCCGCGCCATCAGCCGGCTGGGCGACACCGTCGAGCTGGGCCTGGCGGTGGAGCGCGCGGGTGGCCGCTCGCTCACGCTGGCGCTGCAATGCACCGGCACCGATGGCGAACTGCGCGTGGCCTCGCGGCAGGTGCTGGTCTTCACCAGCCTGCAGACGCACCGCGCCATCGACATCCCGCCGGACGTGCGCGACGCGCTGCTGCGCTTTGCGCCCGATCCGGCCCTGAACTGAATCCAACTTTTTTCCCGCAGGAGTCCCCATGCAAGTTCTTCTTCCTCCCGGCTGGCCGCGCCCCAAGGGCTATGCCAACGGCGTCACCGCCCGTGGCCGCATGGTCTTCGTGGCCGGCATGATCGGCTGGGACGCGCAGGGCATTTTCCATACCGACGATCTTGGCGAGCAGGTGCGCCAGGCGCTGCAGAACATCGTGGAGGTGCTGCGCGAAGCCGGCGCCAGCCCCGAGCACATCGTGCGCATGACCTGGTACGTGACCGACAAGCGCGAATACGTTGCCGCCTACCCGGCCATCGGCAAGCACTTTCGCGAGCTGATCAACTGTTACAACGCCGCGATGACGGCAGTGGAGGTGTCGGCGCTGGTGGAGGACCGCGCCAAGGTGGAGATCGAAGTCACCGCCGTGGTGCCCGACTGAGCGCTCGTCGCGCGCACCCCCCGCAGCAAGAGCGGCCCCGACGGGCCGCTTTTCATTTGTCCCCCACCGCCCAGGCCCAGCTGCAGGCCCTTTGCTCTTCGCACGTCAGCCCCGTGCACTTGGCACCCCGCATCCGGCATCCGGCATCCGGCATCCGGCATCCGGCATCCGGGCTTCCCCAATACTCCCTCTCCCCTCGCGGGAGAGGGCTGGGGAGAGGGGGAGCCCTTCCTGATCGCCAAGCAGTCTCCGAGTCCGTGCAACCCCCGAGTGCGTCCACATTGCTTCAGGACTAAATTAACTGCACCACGGCAGCGCGCACGCCGTGGCGCCGATCTTGCTAACGGTTCAGCACCGCTGCCGGCATCGCCCGCCCGCAATACGCCACCCGCAGACCCGGCAACGCGTGACACGAGGCCCCGTCATGAACCCCACTGCCAGTGCCTTCTTCTCCCGCCAACCCTCTGCCCCCCTGCCGGCCGCGCGGCCACTGCGGCCCTTCTTCGCCTCGGCCGATCTCGAAGAGACGCGGCTGCGCGTGGGCAGCGTCATGAAGCCGCACCGGCTGGACGTGGCCGGTCGCGCCCAGCGCCTGGATGCGCGCATGCACCATGCCAGCTTCGGCGACGTCTCGCTGAGTTTGTTGGCTTACGGCGCCGAGGTGGAGATCCAGCCCGGTCCGCTGGAAGACTTCTTCCTGGTACAGATGCCGCTGGCCGGCCGTGCACAGGTCGACAGCGGTGGCCAGCACAGCGACTCCGGCCCGCACGAGGCCACGGTGCTCAGCCCGAGCGAGGACACGGTGATGCGCTGGTCGGCCGACAACCAGCAGCTCATGGTGCGCGTCTCGCGCGCGCTGGTGGAGCGCACGCTGGCGCTGCAACTGGGCCGTGCGCTCGACGCGCCGGTGCGCTTCCAGCTGGGTTTCGGCTGGCGCGACAACGCCATGTGGATGCACCTGCTGGGCTACCTGCAGGAGATGATGGCGCAGGACATGGACGTGTCGCAGCACCGACTGGTGAGCCAGCAGGTCGGGCAACTGGTGGCGGCCACGCTGCTGTCGGTGCAGCCGCACAACCACAGCCATGCGTCGCCTGCACGTTGCAATGCCGTGCTGCCGCGCCATGTGCGCCGTGTACAGGACCACATCCAGGCCCATGCACACGAGCCTCTGTGCGCTGATCAACTGGCAGAGGTGGCCGGTGTGAGCGTGCGCAGCCTTTATGCGGGCTTCAGGGAATTCCTCGGCGTGAGCCCCATGCAGTACCTCAAGGACCTGCGGCTGGAGCGGGCCCGTGCCGAACTGCTGGGCGGCAGCACCCATGTGGCCGGCGTCGCGCTGCGCTGGGGCTTCGGCCACCTGGGACGCTTCAGCGCCGACTACCGTGCGCGCTTCGGCGAGTACCCGAGCGAGACGGTGCGGCGGCATTGAATCTTGGCGCTCACTGCATCGTCTGCAAATAGTGTCGGGGCTGCGCAGACGCCTGCGCGGGCGCCTTCGGGAACATCAGTCCTCAGGCGGTGACCGGTTCCGCCGGGCCGATCAGGGACTGTGCAGGAATGCCCAGGTTCATCAGGCGCCGGATCATCGGCATCGTCAGCGGGCGCTTGCGATTGAGCACCTCGTAAACCCGGTGGCGGGGCCCGATGTAGGGCACCAGATCTGCCACCGTGAGGCCGGCCTGCTCCATGCGGAACTTGATGGCATCCACCGGGTCGGGCGGATCCATCGGGAAATGCTTGCGTTCGTACGCTTCGATCAGCGTGATCAGCGCCTCGAAATAAGCGCCTTCCGGACTGTCGGGCCGAGGCTCCTCCGGCACGTCGAAGAAGGCTTCCGCCGCCTTCAGCGCCGAGCGGTAATCCGCCTCGCTGCAGATGGGGTGCAGTTGCAGGTTCATCATTCAGGCTCCACGTTGTGCACGTCGATGAGGTCGTACTCTGCATGCGTGCCAACAAACTTGATGTAGACGGCGCCGAAGGCATAGGCCACGGCCACCACCAGCCGGTGGTCGTTGCCCTTGATGTTGAACACCACCCGCCGGCCGGGCAGGATGCTTGCGTTACGGAAACTTGCCTTCACGTCAGCCGGCGTGCGCCATTGCGCGGCCTGTACTTCTTCGACCCACGCCAGCAGTGGCCTCCTGGCATCGGGATGCGATGACCAGTAGTCCCGCAGGGCGCTGACGGCGATGATCCGCATCGCGCAAGTTTAGTCCCAAATTGGGACTGCCGGCCATCGCATCGGTCGGCTCAAGCCGCCAACCCCGTGAACCGCCCCCCATGGAACACCAGCGGCGCCGTCTCGCTGCGCGCCACGCGAAGGACGCGGCCCACGAGCAGATGATGGTCGCCTGTCTCGCGGTGGTGATCGCTGGCGCACACCAGCGTGGCGGCAGCGCCTGCGATGGCGGGCACGCCCTCGGGGGCTTCCATGACGGCGATGCCATCGAACTTGTCGGGCACCGCCGGATTGGCGAAGTGCCGCGCGAGGGCTTCCTGCGAGCAGCCCAGCACGCTGATCGTGAAGTGCGTGCAGTCCCGGAAGGCCTGCAGGCTGGGCGAGCGGTTGACCAGACTCCACAGTACCAGCGGCGGCTCCAGCGACAGCGAAGCGAAGGAGTTGATGGTGAGGCCCACCGGCCGGCCGTCGGCGCTGCGGGTGGCCACGATGGCCACGCCGGTGGGGTAGCAGCCGAGCACGGTGCGCAGCAGGCGCGGGTGCAGGACCTCGTCGCTCCAGGGCACTGGGGCGCCGCCGCCGGGCGCTAGGTCGCTGGCCGCCAACGCGGGGGCAAGGGCGACGGCGCTCATTCGGCCAGCCTCGGAA
>NZ_CAJYES010000069.1 GCF_913773995.1 uncultured Pseudacidovorax sp. | reverse complement strand
TGCACTCCATGCATGAGCCCGGCCCTGCGCTGGCGCTGGTCGGCCTGCAGCCGCGCAACCTGGCGCTGGCGCGGCAGATGCGGGCGCCAGAGCATGTGGTGGTGGACGCCGGTCACCAGGACGGTGTGCGCATGCGCGACTTCGGCCGCTTCGGAGCCGCCGATGCGCAGCATCCCGACACCCGTTCCCTGCTCATCGAATGCGGCTTCCATGGCGACCCCGCAAGCGTGGTGGTGGCGCGTGACCAGTGCGTGCGCTTTCTGGACCTGGCCGGTACGCTGCCGCGCGACGCGGCGGCGCCGCTGCTGCGGGGCTGGCGCCAGCCGGACGCGCAGCAGCAGTGGGCCTTGCATGTCACCGGCCCGGTCGTGGCGCGCAGTGAGCGCTTCCGGTTCATCGGCGACTTCGCCGGCCTGCCGCTCGTCCCCGTGGCGGGCACCGTGATCGGGGACAACGATGGGGAGCTCGTGCGCACCCCCTATGACGATTGCGTGCTGGTCATGCCCACGGCCCGCCAGGCGCGGGCGGGGGTGACCGTGGTGCGCTTCGCCCGCCGCGAGCGCCTGGCGCCGGCCTGACGGATCGGCCGGCCGCTTGGCCCTCAGGCCGGCAGGAAGCCCTCCACCGACAGGTAGCGCTCGCCGGTGTCGTAGTTGAAGCCCAGCACCACCGCATCGGCCGGCAGCTCGGGCAGCTTCTGCGCGATGGCGGCCAGGGTGGCGCCGGAGGAGATGCCGACCAGCATGCCTTCCTCGCGGGCGCAGCGGCGGGCCATCTCGCGGGCCGGCTCGGCGTCGACCTGGATGATGCCGTCGAGCAGGTCGGTCTTCATGATCTGCGGCACGAAGCCGGCGCCGATGCCCTGGATCGGGTGCGGTGCCGGGCTGCCGCCCGACAGCACGGGCGAGGCCACGGGCTCGACCGCGAAGACCTTGAGCTTCGGCCACTTCTTCTTGAGCACCTGCGCGCAGCCGGTGATGTGGCCGCCGGTGCCCACGCCGGTGATGATCGCGTCGATGCCGTCGGGGAAGTCGGCCGCGATCTCCTCGGCGGTGGTGCGCACATGCACGTCGACATTGGCCGGGTTGTTGAACTGCTGCGGCATCCACGCGCCGGGCGTGCTGGCCACCAGTTCTTCGGCGCGGGCGATGGCGCCCTTCATGCCCTTTTCCTTGGGCGTCAGGTCGAAGCTGGCGCCGTAGGCCAGCATGAGGCGGCGGCGCTCGATGGACATGCTCTCGGGCATCACCAGCACCAGCTTGTAGCCCTTGACGGCCGCCACCATGGCCAGGCCCACGCCGGTGTTGCCCGAGGTGGGCTCGATGATGGTGGCGCCCGGCTTGAGCGCGCCGGACTTCTCGGCGTCCTCGATCATGGCCAGGGCGACGCGGTCCTTGATCGAGCCGCCCGGATTGCCACGCTCGGACTTGATCCACACCTGCTGCGTGGCATTGCCGAAGAGCTTGTTGATGCGCACGTGCGGCGTGCGGCCGATGGTGTCGAGGATGCTGCTGGCTTTCATGGCGTCGTCATCTCCTTGGAAGGTTCGGGCGGACAGGAATGGAACGGGCCATTGTGGCGAGATTCGGTGGCAGGCTGCTGTCGGCGGCTTTGCCGCCGCGGCGATCACGGATAATCGCGGCCGTGAAGCACGCCAGACCGCCGCTGGTGCAATCGCCGAAAGGCGGCACTGGAGGAACGTCCGGACTGCACAGGGCAGCGCAGGAGCTAACGGCTCCCCATCGCGAGGTGAGGATCAGAGCAACAGAGACGAGCCGATTCAGTTCGGGTGAAACGGGCAATCTCTGCGCGCAGCAATACCAAGTAGGTGAACGTCGAGGCGGCCCGCTGAGTTCACGGGTAGGTAGCATTGAGCCGTCCGGGTGACCGGCGGCCCAGACAGATGGCGGTCACATCGCGGGCAACCGCGGTGCACAGAATCCGGCGTATCGGCGCGCTTCACAACTTACACCCTCTCGAAACGCCAGCTTGCTGGCGTTTCGTCTTTGTGGCGGTCGTTGGGCGCGCTAGAACCGCTCGCTCGCCCGCAGCAGCCGCCACTGTCCCGGTGCCAGTCCTGCCAGCGGCACGCGGCCGATGCGCAGCCGGCGCAGGCCGACCAGCCGCAGTCCCGCGCGGTCGCACAGCTCGGCGATGCGGTGGGCGTCGGCGCCGCCGATCACCAGCCGCAGCCCTGTGGTGCCGCCGCCCTGGCGCGCGAGACTGGCGGCGGCGGGACGCAGCGCCGCCAGTTGCGCCGGCTGCGGTTCGCCCTGCACCTCGGCCAGGAACTCGTGCTCGACCAGCGCAGCCTCGTCCACCAGCCGGCGCCAGACGCCGCGCACCTGCGTGTGCACGACCAGGCCGCTGGCCGCATCGCCCAGCGCGGCGGCGCAATGCTGCTGCATGAACAGGCCCGGCGCCGTGGGCGCCTGCGGATGGACGTCCACGCGCTGGTCGATGGCCCAATCCTGGGCGTCGGCCGGCACCCCCGCCGGCTTGTGCCACAGCAGCGTGGCCGGGGGCAGGGGCCGCGGCTGGGCGCCTTCGTCGACCTCCACCTGCTGGTCTGGCGTGACGCGCTGCTGCGGCGCCACGGCCGGCGCCCCATCGACGCGCACGGCACCCTGGGCGATCAGCAGTTCGGCATCGCGGCGCGAGCAGCCGCGCAGGGCGGCCACGCGCTTGGCCAGTCGTTCGCCGCTCATTCGGGATCGAAGCGGGAGGGTTGCGGCGCCGGCTCGGAAGCGCGCACCAGGATGCGCTCCACATGCGCCTCCAGCGAGCGCGCGGCCACGGGCCACAGGTGGCGCGGGGTGTCGGCGTAGGCGATCTCCAGCCAGTCCTGCGGTGTACCGGTGGGCTTCTTGCGCATGGCGGCCGCGATCTTGGCCTCGCGCTGCAGCCGGTGCGCCTTGAGCCGCGCGATGGCGGTGCGCGCCGTGCCCAGCACGTAGCCGTGCGCCGGCAGGATGTGCTCGACATGGAAGGCGGCGCAGGCCTCGTCCAGCCGGTCCAGCGACTCCAGGTAGTCGCTCATGTTGCCGTCCGGCGGATCGATCACCGTGGTGCTGCCGTTGAGGATGTGGTCGCCGGAGAAGAGCAGGCCGTCTTCTTCCAGCACCAGGCAGAGGTGGTTGGCGGCGTGGCCCGGCGTGTGGATCACGCGCAGCGTGTGCGTGATGCGCTGGCCGCTGCCGTCGTCGGCCGGGGCGCCTTCGAGCTTGAGGCTTTCGCCATCGCCCAGCGCCCGGTCAGGCGTGAAGCGCGCCGTGGGCCGGGCGGTGGGCGCCGAGGGCAGGCCGAGGATGGGTGGCCGCTTCTCGCACAGCGCCTGCAGCGGCTGCGCGCCGGGCGAATGGTCCGCATGCGAGTGGGTGCAGACGATGGCGCGGATGTCGCCGCGCGTGGCGCGCCAGAGCCGGCCGATGTGGTCGAAGTCGTTGGGGCCCGGGTCGATCACGACATAGCCGCTGTCGCTGTCGCCCACGATGTAGCTGTTGGTGCCGGGGCCCGTCATCACGCTGCTGTTGGGCGCCGTCAGGCGCTGGACGTTGCGCAGCAGCGGCACGGGCGCCTCGTGCTGCCAGTCGAGCGCATGGCCGATCTGGCCGTCGGGGCAGACCAGGGCCAGCTCGCCGTAGGGCGACTCGTGCTCCATGTAGCGCGCTTCCTCGCCCTTGAGCAGGCCGGCGCGGGGGCAACTGCTCCACAACGGGCGTTCGCCCGCACAGGCTTCGAGCACGGCGTGCACGTTGGCGAAGGTGGCCAGCCGCTGCAGCGTGCGGATGGTGGGGAAGATGATGTCGAAGCGGCCGGCGGCATGGCGCTCCAGCGCATCCGCCGGACGGACCCAGCTGGGCTCGAACTGCTCGGCCTCGTCGGCCTGCGGTGTCTGCCCGGGCGGCATGCGCGCCACCAGGAAGAGCACGTCGAAACGCTTGGGCAGATCGCGGTCGGTGATCCAGTGCGCGAAGGAGAACACGCGGTCGGTGGCCAGGCGCAGGCCGCGCTGTGCGCATTGCTGCGCGAAAGGCACGGCGGGCGGGGTGCTGCGGTCCATGGCCGCGACCTCGGCGGCGCTCACCGGGCGGCCGTCGGCATGCTCGGCCAGCAGCACGCCCAGTTCCTCGAAGGCTTCGCGCACGGCAGCGATGGCGTGCGTCAGCTGCACGCGGGGCTGGGTGCGGCGGCGCAGCGCGATGCGTCGGGTTTCCGTGTCCTCGTCGTCCACGCGGCCGCCCGGGAACACGTAGGCACCCGGGGCGAAGCTGGCCGTCGGGGAGCGCCGGGTCATCAGCACCTCCATGCCCAGCTCGGTGTCGCGCAGCAACAGCACGGTGGCGGCCGCACGCGCAGGCGCCGGTTCGCGCGGGGGATGGAGTTGCTGGGAGAGCCGGGGCATCGGCGCATTATCAGCAGCGCGGTCGATGCGCGCATGGCGGTCGTCGCGGCTTTGTCAGCGCAATGGCATGATGTCCGCTTTGCCCCGAAGCCGGGCGGCATACCCGGGCTGCCGCCGCGCGATGAGGGCCGAGGAGAGCCGGATGGATCTGACCCGTGCCACGGACGCGCCCTGGTTGCTGCGCCGCGTGCGGCCGATGGGTGGCGCTGCGGTCGATGTGCTGGTGCAGGAGGGGCGGATCGCCGCGATCGGCCCCGGACTCGCCCCACCCGCCGGCACGCCGGAAGAGGAGGGCGGCGGTGCCCTGCTGCTGCCGGGGCTGGTGGAGTCGCACACCCACCTCGACAAGACGCTCTGGGGCCTGCCCTGGTACCGCAACGCCGTCGGCAGCCGGCTGATCGAACGTATCGACAACGAGCGCGAATTCCGCGCGGCCAGCGGCCACGACGCCGCCACCCAGTCGATGCGGCTGGCGCGCGCTTTCCTGGCCGCCGGCACCACGCGACTGCGCACCCATGTGGACATCGACACCCAGGCCGGCCTGCGCCACCTGGTCGGCGTGCAGCAGACGGTGGCGGCGCTCGCGCCCTGGCTTCAGATCCAGACGGTGGCCTTTCCGCAGTCCGGACTGCTCGGGCGGCCCGGCACGGCCGAACTGCTGGATTCCGCCCTCGCCGAGGGCGCGGACGTGCTGGGCGGGCTGGACCCCTGCGCCATCGACGGCGACCCGGTGCGCTCGCTGGACGTGCTGTTCGGCCTGGCCGAGCGCCATGGAAAGCCGCTGGACATCCACCTGCACGAGCCGTGCGCCATGGGCGGCTTCTCGCTCGGCCTGATCCTGGATCGCACCGCCGCCCTCGGCATGCAGGGCCGCGTCGCGGTGAGCCATGCCTTCTGCCTGGGCGACCTTCCCGCGGCCGAGGTGCAGACCCTGTTGTCGCGGCTGGCCGAGCTGGATGTGGCGCTCATCACCAGCGCGCCGCCCTCGCGGTCCGTGCCGCCCCTCCTGGCCGCCCGCGCTGCCGGCGTGACGGTGGCCGGCGGCAACGACGGCATCCGCGACACCTGGACGCCCTACGGCAGCCCCGACATGCTGGCGCGCGCCATGCAGATCGGCCTGCGCTACAACCTGCGCCGCGACGATGAGGTCGAGCAGGCGCTGGACTGTGTCACCGCCAGGGGCGCGCGGGCCTGCGGCTTCGCGGCGCATGGGTTGGCGCCCGGCTGCCGCGCCGACCTGGTGCTGGTCGAAGCCGAGACGGTGGCAGAAGCGGTGGTGGCCCAGCCGACGCGCCGGCTGGTGGTGGCTGGCGGACGGATCGTCGCGCGCGATGGCCGGCTGGTCCCCGGGCTACCCGGCGAATAGACCGCTGCAGCCATGTCCGCGCCGGTCCTGTGACGCCATCCCGACGCCGATAATCCGCCGATGCGAATCCGCTTCACCAAGATGCAGGGCGCGGGCAACGACTTCGTCGTGCTCGACGAGACCGCCGGCCCCCTGGGCCTGACGCCCGGCCAGTACCGATTCCTGGCCGACCGCCACTTCGGCGTCGGCGCCGACCAGATCCTCAGCGTGCGGCCCTCACCCGCCGCGGGCGTGGACTTCCAGTACGTCATCCACAACGCCGATGGCGGCGAGGTGGAGCAGTGCGGCAACGGCGCGCGCTGCTTCATGCGCTTCGTGCGCGAGCGCGGCCTGACCGACAAGGCGGTGGTGCGGGTGCAGACGCTGTCGGGCGTGATCGCCCCGCGCATGAACGACGACGGCCGCGTCACCGTCGACATGGGCCCGCCGGTCTTCGAGCCGGGCCGCGTGCCCTTCGACACCGCCGGCCTCGATCCGCAGCCCGACGGCGGTTGGCACACATGGCACTTGGCCCTCTCCACCAAGGCCGACGAGCCCATTGTGGCGGTGGCCGTGCTCTCCATGGGCAACCCGCATGCCGTGCAGCTCGTGGACGACGTCGAGACGGCACCGGTGGCCGAGCAGGGCCCGCGCATCGAGCACCATCCGCGCTTTCCGCAGCGGGTCAACGCCGGCTTTCTGCAGGTGGTGGACCGCACCCATGTGCGCCTGCGCGTGTTCGAGCGCGGCGCCGGCGAGACGCTTGCCTGCGGCACGGGCGCCTGCGCCGCCGTGGTGGCCGGCATCCGCCTCGGGCGGCTGGACCACCGCGTCGATGTCGAAACCCGCGGTGGCATCCTCACCATCGAATGGGCCGGCGGCGAGGCCGACCCCGTGCTGATGACCGGTCCTGCCGTCACCGTCTTCGCGGGCGAGATCGAGGTGCCGGACGAGCTCTGATGCGCTGCAACCGCCTTCGCACCGCCTGACCCTTTCTCATCCTTCCTCTTTCCGGTGCGCCGCCTTTCGCCCGCACCGGTTGACCGACCGCACACCGCCATGAATCCCATCACCGAAGACGACATCGCCAACTACCTGGCCAACACGCCCGACTTCTTCGAGCGCCACGCCCAACTGCTGGCCGAGGTGCAACTGACCAGTCCGCACGGCCAGCGCGCCGTCAGCCTGCAGGAGCGCCAGGCCGAGATGCTGCGCGAGAAGATCAAGGCGCTGGAGCATCGCATCATGGACATGGTGCGCCACGGCACCGAGAACGTGGTCACGGCCGACCGGCTGCAGCGCTGGACGCTGTCGCTGCTCACTTGGCGCGATCTGCGCGGCCTGCCGTGGGAAATCATCAAGGGCCTGCACCAGCAGTTCATGGTGCCGCAGACGGCCATCAAGCTCTGGGACCTGGATCCGGCCTACGCCGGCGAGGGCTACGCCCAGGGTGTGAGCGAGGACGTGAAGGCCCTGGCCACCTCGCTGACCACGCCCTATATCGGCCTGAACGCCGGCTTCGAGGCGACGGCCTGGCTCAACGAGCCGCAGCAGGCGCAGTCGCTGGCGCTGATCCCGCTGCGCACCGCGGCCGATGCGCCGGCCTTCGGCCTGCTGGTGCTGGCCTCGCCCGATCCGCAGCGTTACAACGCCGAGATGGGCACCGACTTCCTGGAGCGCATCGCCCAGCTGGCGTCGGCCGCCCTGTCCCGTCTGCGCGCTTGAGGCGCCGGACGCACGCCGGAGGATGGCGTCGGGTGGGGCTCATCCTTTCCGCCCTGGGTCTGATGGCTGGCGCGGCGATCCATGTCATGGTGACGCGGCACGGCGCGCACGTGCTGGCGAACCCGCCCGCGAAGGATGCCGACGCGGCCCTGGTGCTGGGCAACCGGGCCTTCATCGACGGCGCGCCCAATCCCTGCCTTGCGTCGCGTGTCGATGCCGCGGTGGCGCTCGCGCAAGCGGGCCGCGTGAAGCTGCTGGTGATGAGCGGCGGCGTCGACCATGAAGATGGCCGCATCGAGGCCGAGGCCATGGAGGCCCTGGCCCGCGCGGCGGGCTACACCGGCCCGGTGCTGCGCGAGTCCGCCTCGCAGTCGACGCGCGAGAACCTGCGGCTCTCGCGGCCCGTACTTGAAGCCGCCGGTGCGCGGCGCGTGATCGTCGTCACCGAGCCCTCGCACCTCTGGCGCACCCGGCAGCTGGCGCGCGGCGCCGGCTTCGAATCCGCCTTCGAGGTGCAGTACGCCGCGGCGCCCGTGCCCTGCCGGCGCTGGGACCGCGCCGCCCGCGCTGCCGTGCGCGAGGTGGCGGCCGTGGTCAACAATGCCCTGCGTGGTGACTACTGATCCTTCGTCCGAGGCCGACGCCGACCGCGCGCTGGTCGACCGCTACCTCGCTCATGTGCGGGTGGAGCGTCGCCTGGCCGAGCGCACCGTCGAGCTGTATGCGTTGCACCTGGCCGAGCTGCTGCAGCGCGCAGCCGATGCCGGCCTGCCGCTGCAGCGGGTGGCGACCGCCCACATCCGCCGCTGGACGGCCCAGCTGCACGGCGCGGGCCGGGCGCCGCGCGGCATCGCGCTGGTGCTGTCGTGCTGGCGCAGCTTCTACCGCTGGCTGGGCCGCGAGGGCCTGGTGCCGGGCAACCCGGTGCAGGACGTGCATGCGCCCAAGGCGCCGCGGCCCTTGCCCAAGGCGTTGGGCGTGGACGATGCTGTGCGCCTGGCCGAGC
This sequence comes from uncultured Pseudacidovorax sp., assembly GCF_913773995.1. Lineage (GTDB taxonomy): Bacteria > Pseudomonadota > Gammaproteobacteria > Burkholderiales > Burkholderiaceae_C > Xenophilus. Next base: position 17,117 of record NZ_CAJYES010000069.1, on the reverse strand, counting down.
ACCAGCAACCCGAGGCCGATGCCTGGACCGAGGCCCGCGACCGCGCCATCGTCGAACTCCTCTACGGCTGCGGCCTGCGCGTGAGCGAGCTCACCGGCCTGGACCGCGATCCTTCCGCCGAGGCCCGTGGTTGGCTCGATCTGCCCTCTGCCGAGGTGCATGTGCTCGGCAAGGGCGGCAAGCGGCGCAGCGTGCCGATGGGCGGCCCCGCCGTGCAGGCGGTGGGCGCCTGGCTGGAACAGCGCGGGCTGCGGCCGGTCGATTCGCCCGCACTCTTCGTCGGCCTGCGCGGCGGCCGCTTCGGGCCGCAGGCCGTGTGGCAGATGCTGCGCGCCCGCGGCATCCAGGCCGGCGTGGCCGCGCCGGTGCATCCGCACATGCTGCGCCACTCCTTCGCCAGCCACCTGCTGCAGTCCAGCGGCGACCTGCGTGCGGTGCAGGAACTGCTGGGCCACGCCAGCATCTCGACCACCCAGATCTACACGCGGCTGGACTTCCAGCACCTGGCAAAAATCTATGATGCTGCCCACCCCCGGGCGCACGCGCGGGGCGACAGCGAGGATTGAGTTCGAAGAATCGTGCCTGGGAGGGTCTCGACATGAAGATGACGCCGGTGATTGCCGTGCATCTCGCCTGCGCAGCGGGCGCGTTTTTTCTGGGGCCGGTGGCCATCTTGGCGCGTTGGAGGCGACCGCCCCACCCGCGCATTCATCGCGCCTTCGGCTACGCATGGGTCACCTTGATGATCATGACGGGACTTTCCGCTCTGTTCATCCGAGACCATGCAATGCCCAACGTTGCTGGCTATACATGGATTCATCTGCTGGTTCCCGTCAGTTGGGCCGCCATGTTTCTGGCCTTTCGCTTTTTGCTGCGTGGGCAGATCGCGGCCCACCAGGGCACGATGGTCGGGACCTACGTCGGGGCTTGCCTGGTGACCGGCGCATTCACGCTGTTGCCCGGCCGCTATCTCGGCGATCTGATCTGGGTGCGTTGAAGGCGTTGCCTTTGCCGGAGCCAAGAGTGGGCAAGGGGTCGCCGCGACAATAGGCGGCCCATGAAAACACTCCGCCTCAAGCCCGGCAAGGAGCGGTCGCTCCAGCGCCGCCATCCCTGGATCTTCGATGCCGCCATCGCCAAGGGCGGCGGCGACGCGGGCGAGACGGTGCGCATCGAATCGCACGACGGCCATTTTCTGGCCTGGGCGGCCTGCAGCCCGGCCTCCAAGATCCGCGCCCGCGCCTGGAGCTTCGACGAGGGGCAGCGCATCGACGCCGCCTTCTTCGCCGCCCGTTGCCAGGCCGCCGTGCGGGCGCGCGGACTGTTCGACATCGCCAGCGACGGCCAGCGCCTGGTGCATGGCGAGGCCGATGGTCTGCCCGGCCTGATCGTGGATCGCTACGGCGACACGCTGGTGGCGCAGTTCCTGTCGGCCGGCGTCGAACGCTGGAAGGCGGTGCTGGCCGACGCGCTGCTGACCGCCACCGGCCTGACGAAGCTGTATGAACGCTCGGACGCCAGTGGCCGCGAGCGCGAGGGGCTGCCTGCGGTCAGTGGCTGGCTGCGCGGCGAAGGCCCGACCGAGATCACCATCCAGGAGCACGGCTGGCGCCTGAGCCTGGACGTGGCCACCGGCCACAAGACAGGCTTCTACCTCGACCAGCGCGACAGTCGCCGTCGCTTTTCGGAGCTGGCGCGGCACCGGCGCTTCGCCCGCGTGCTGAACTGCTATTGCTACACCGGCGGCTTCACCGTCGCCGCAGCGCAGGGGCTGGCGGCGGCCGGGGTGCTGGAGGGCGCCGAATTGGTGTCCGTCGATTCGTCGCAGCCGGCGCTGGACCGGGCACGGGCGCATCTGGCGCTGAACGGCTTCGAGGCGGCCAACGCGCAGTTCCTGGATGCCGACGTCAACCAGACGCTGCGCCGCTTCATCGAGGAGGGTCGGCGGTTCGACGCCATCGTGCTCGACCCGCCCAAGTTCGCGCCCACGGTGGCGCATGCGGACCGGGCCGCCCGCGCCTACAAGGACATCAACCGGCTGGCCCTCAAGCTGCTGCCGCCGGGCGGCGTGCTGCTGACCTTCTCATGCTCGGGTGGCATCGGCGCCGACCTGTTCCACAAGATCGTGGCCTCGGCCGGCATCGACGCAGGCGTGGACGGCTACATCGCCGAACGCCTGGGCGCCGCGCCGGACCATCCCATGACCATCGAGTTCCCCGAGGGCGAGTACCTCAAGGGCCTGGTGGTGGTGCGCAAGTAGCCGCACCTGCAAAGAGCGCCGGCCGGCCGAGTCTTTGCCGCCAGCCTAAACTTTCGCCCCTTCCCGTTGTCCCCGTCGTCCCCCGACATTCCCGGAGCGTTTCCATGGCCCTCATTCCCGCCACCATCCTCACCGGCTTCCTCGGCTCCGGCAAGACCACCCTGCTCAAGCGCGTGCTGACCGAGTCGCACGGCCACAAGATCGCCGTCATCGAGAACGAGTTCGGCGAGGAGAACATCGACTCCGACATCCTGGTCACGGAATCGAAGGAGCAGATCGTGCAGATGAGCAACGGCTGCGTCTGCTGCACCATCCGCGAGGACCTGCGCGAGGCGCTGCAGCTGCTGGCCGCCAAGCGCCGCAAGGGCCTGCTCGATTTCGACCGCGTGATCATCGAGACCACCGGCCTGGCCGACCCCGGCCCCGTGGCCCAGACCTTCTTCATGGACGACGAGATCGCCGAGAGCTACCTGCTCGACTCCATCGTCACGCTGGTCGATGCCAAGCATGCCGCGCAGCAGCTCAACGACCGGCAGGAGGCGCGCCGTCAGGTGGGCTTCGCCGACCAGATCTTCCTGTCCAAGACCGACCTGGTGAGCGCCGAGGACACCGACGCGCTGATCCACCGCCTCAAGCACATGAACCCGCGCGCGCCCATCGAGAAGGCGCACTTCGGCGAGGTGGCTATCGCCAAGGTGCTCGACCTGCGCGGCTTCAACCTCAATGCCAAGCTCGACATCGACCCCGACTTCCTGAAGGCGGACGACCACGACCACGCGCACCACGACCATGACCACGAACATGGCGAGCACTGCGACCACCCTTCGCACCAGCACGAACATGGCCACGGCCATCACCACCACGTGGACGACGACGTCAAGAGCTTCGTCTACCGTGCCACGCGGCCCTTCGATCCGGCGCGGCTGGAGGACTTCCTGGGCGCCATCGTCAACATCTACGGTCCGCGCATGCTGCGCTACAAGGGCGTGCTCGACATGAACGGCACCCAGCGCAAGGTCATCTTCCAGGGCGTGCACCAGCTCATGGGCAGCGACCTCGGCCCCGAGTGGGGTGAGGGCGAGACGCGCGAGAGCCGCATGGTGTTCATCGGCATCGATCTGCCGCGCGACATCCTGGAGCAGGGCTTGGATCAATGCCTGGTGTAGGACGTTCGCGCTAGGCCAATCGCCGTCACCTTTTTACAAGGTGCTTTCTCTATACAATCGCGCGCCTGTTGCGGACCGCCACCCTCGGCGCTGCCCGTCAGGCAGGGAAGACCGCAGCCAGTGAAGGAGCCCGCCACGTGAAGAAAACCGCCCCGGCCAGCGCCGACCTCGATGCCAAGACGCCGGTCGCCGCCGATGCAGTGCCGTCCCCCGATGCACTGCCTCCGCGGGCGCGTCCTTCGGCCCGGTTGTCGCAATTGACCGTTCCGTCCATGCCTCAGGCGGTGGCCTCCACCGCCCCCAAGGCCAGTTTCTCAACGACCATGTCCACGGCCCTCGTTCCCCCGCCCCTCCTGTCCGTCAAGAAGGACCCCAAGCTCGCGAACAACTGGAAGACCAAGCCGGTCGAAGCGTTGACCGATGCCGAAGTCATCGCGATGCCCGACAGCGAGTACATGAACGACACGCAGTTGGCTTACTTCAAGCTCAAGCTGCAGCAGCTCAAGCAGGGCATCCTCGACAACGCCGGTGAGACCACCGAGCACCTGCGCGAGGACACCGTGGTGGTGCCCGATCCCGCCGACCGCGCCACCATCGAGGAAGAGCACGCCCTGGAGCTGCGCACCCGCGACCGCGAGCGCAAGCTGCTCAAGAAGATCGAGCAGTCCATCGCCCGCATCGATGCTGGCGACTACGGCTACTGCGACGAGACCGGCGAACCCATCGGCGTCGGTCGCCTGCTGGCCCGCCCGACGGCCACGCTCTCGCTCGAGGCGCAGCAGCGCCGCGAGCTCAAGCAGAAGATGTTCGGCGACTGAGTCCGCCGCGACGGACCGGGACGGACCCGGTCCGTCCCCGGGCCGCAAGCCTTCAACCTTTCTCTCTCACCACGGGGCATGTCCAAGGACGACGCGGGAGGCCTGTTTTCCAAGGTCGCCAAGTTCGTGAGGAACCCGCTCAAGGACTGGTCCGAGCTCGAGGGCGCGTCGGGCGCGGGTGCCTCCGACCTCGGCTACAGCCGGGAGGCACTCAAGGAACTGATGGAGCGGCGTCAGCGCAACGACTTCGTGCGCCGACGCGAATTCGACATGCTGCGCAAGCTGCGCCAGCGGGGCACCACCGAGGACCCGGGCAACATCACCTCGTCGCTGCCCTCCAGCGACCGCATGACCGACCGGCGTGCGCTCACCCTGCGCAAGATCGACGAGATCGAGGCGCAGATGTCGCAGCAGTGGTGGACCTCCGAATCCGCGGCGACCGCTCCCGGCGGCACCGACACCGCGCCTGGGAGCGCACAACCGGTCGACGCATCGCTGGCCGAGCACCATGCGCGTGCCTATGCCGACACGGCGCCGGTGCTGCCGACCGATCTCCAGCCGCCGCGCGCGGCCGTGGCGCCGCAGCCGCCCGAGGCCCTGCTGCCGCCCGCGGCCGTGCAGTACACCGAAGCCCCCGCAACGCCGCGTCTGGCCTTCGACACGCCGCTCGAAGAGGCGGCCGTCCGCTTTGCACAGGGCGACGATGCAGGGGCCGAAAGCGCACTGCGGCAGGCGCTGGTGCCCGGCAGCGCCTTTGCCGACCAGCAGCAGACCTGGCGAGCATTGCTCGACTTCTACCGGGCCACGGGCGATGCCGAGCGCTTTGCCGAAGCGGCTCCACCCTATGCGGAGCGTTTCGGCCGACCGATGCCGGCCTGGGTGTCGCTGCGCGCGCTGGCGCGCGACGCGCGCACGGGCGAGGTGGCGCAGCGCCTGGACGCGCGCGCGGACGCCGATTGGCAGGCTCCCGCACGGCTGGACCGTCCCGCCCTGCTGGCGCTGACGCAGGCCCTGTCGCGGGCCAAGGGCAGTGTCTGGCGGCTGGACTGGCGAGGTCTGGGCCAGATCGAGTCCGATGCGGTGCAACCGCTCACCACGCTGGTCACCCATTGGGCGCTGTCGCCCGTGCAGATGGGCTTCCTGGGGGCCGAGCGCCTGCTCCAGGTGCTGGACGCGGCAACGCCCCTGGGCGAGCGCGGGGTCGACGCAGGATGGTGGAGTCTGCGGCTGGCCGTGCTGCGCCTGCTGAACCGGCTGGACGACTTCGAGCTGGTGGCGCTCAACTACTGCATCACCTACGAGATCACGCCGCCTTCGTGGCAGCCACCGCACGGCACCGTGGCCGAGATGGGGGACGCTGCCGTGCCCACTGGGCGGGCTGCGCTGGCGGAGCCTGTGGCCGTGCGGGGCGCCTTCCTCGCGGGCGAACTGGCCGGTGCCGACAGCCTCGCCTGGCAGCGGATCGAAGAGGCCCTGGATCGGGCCGGTGCGGCCCCCGAGATCGATTGCACCGCGCTCGTTCGCATGGACTTGGCGGCGGCTGAGGCGCTACGCGCCAGACTCGGCGCGCGACCAGGCCTGCGGCTGCTGCAAGTGCATGGCGTGCTGGCCGAGTTCCTGAGGCTGACCGGTGTCGACCGCTGCGCGGCGGTCGTCCCGCGCGCCGCCTGAGCCTGAGCGGTCGAAAAAAAGGTCGTGGCGCCCTTGCGCCACCCGGTACCGACCCCATGTTCCTGCGATGGAACAATTTCATGGAACCACCATCGTCAGCGTGCGCCGCAGCACGCCGCAGGGCGATCAGGTCGCCATCGGCGGCGACGGTCAGGTGACGCTGGGCAACATCGTCTTCAAGGGCTCGGCGCGCAAGGTGCGCCGGCTGTACCAGGGCAAGGTGCTGGCGGGCTTCGCGGGTGCCACGGCCGATGCCTTCACCCTGTTCGAGCGTTTCGAAGCCAAGCTGGAGAAGCACCAGGGTCACCTCAGCCGCGCCGCCATCGAGCTGACCAAGGACTGGCGCACCGACCGCGTGCTGCGCCGCCTGGAGGCCATGCTGGCGGTGGCCGACCGCACCACCTCGCTCATCATCACCGGCAATGGCGACGTGCTGGAGCCCGAGCAGGGCATCGTGGCCATCGGTTCGGGCGGCGCCTATGCCCACTCGGCGGCCAAGGCGTTGGTCGAGAACACCGAGCTGTCCGCAGAGGATGTGGTGCGCAAGTCGCTGGAGATCGCCGGGCAGCTGTGCATCTACACCAACATGCACCACACCGTGGAAGTGCTCTGACCCTTGATGGATAGGAACCCGATGTCCGCCATGACCCCCCAGGAAATCGTGTCCGAGCTGGACAACCACATCGTCGGCCAGAAGGAGGCCAAGCGGGCCGTGGCGATCGCGCTGCGCAACCGCTGGCGCCGGCAGCAGGTCGACGAGAAGCTTCGGCCGGAGATCACGCCCAAGAACATCCTCATGATCGGCCCCACCGGCGTGGGCAAGACCGAGATCGCCCGCCGTCTGGCGCGGCTGGCGGATGCGCCCTTCATCAAGGTCGAGGCCACCAAGTTCACCGAGGTCGGCTACGTGGGCAAGGACGTGGATTCGATCATCCGTGATCTGGCCGAGGTCTCGATCAAGCGCACGCGCGAGGCCGAGGTGGCGAAGGTGCGGGTGCGCGCCGAGGACGCCGCCGAGGAACGCATCCTCGACGCGCTGCTGCCCGCCGCCCGCGACGCCGAAGGCAAGGCTGCGGCCGCCGAAGGCGGCAACGCCACCCGCCAGGCCTTCCGCAAGAAACTGCGAGAGAAGCAGCTGGACGACAAGGAGATCGAGATCGAGGTGGCCGAGGCCCGGCCGCAGATGGAGATCATGGGCCCCGCCGGCATGGAAGAGATGGCCGAGCAGCTGCGCGGCATGTTCAGCCAGCTGGGCCAGGGCCGGCGCAAGACACGCAAGCTCAAGATCGCCGAGGCGCTGCGCATGCTCACCGAGGAAGAGGCCGGCAAGCTGCTGAACGAGGAGGAGATCCGCGCCCAGGCGCTGGTCAACGCCGAGCAGAACGGCATCGTCTTCATCGACGAGATCGACAAGGTGGCGACCCGCAGCGAGGCCCAGGGTGCCGACGTGTCGCGCCAGGGCGTGCAGCGTGACCTGCTGCCGCTGGTGGAAGGCACCGCCGTCACCACCAAGTACGGCGTGGTGCGCACCGACCACATCCTGTTCATCGCCAGCGGCGCCTTCCACCTGGCCAAGCCCAGCGACCTGATCCCGGAGCTGCAGGGCCGCCTGCCGATCCGCGTCGAGCTGCAGTCGCTGTCGGTGGCGGATTTCGAAAGCATCCTCACGCAGACCCGCGCCTCCCTCGTCAAACAGTACGAGGCGCTGCTGGCCACAGAAGGCGTGACGCTCGCCTTCACGCCCGACGGCATCACCCGGCTGGCGACCATCGCCTTCGAAGTGAACGAGCGCACCGAGAACATCGGTGCCCGGCGCCTGTCGACCGTGATGGAGCGGCTGCTGGACGAGGTGAGCTTCGATGCGGCCAAGCTGTCCGGCCAGACGGTGAGCATCGACGCGACCTACGTCGATGCGCGGCTGGACATGCTCAGCAAGGACGAGGATCTGTCGCGCTTCATTCTCTGAGCGCGCCCTCAACACTTCTCGACAGTTTGACGGCCCGGGTTGGCAACAACCCGGGCCGTGGCCTTTTGGCGAAGGCCGGGGCCTACACCAGCTCACGCGGAACATCCACTGTGATAGCTAAGTGCTTAATCAGCAAGGAAAAATACAGAGAAAGTAGCGGGAAAGTTGTGCTCTAAGTCCTTGATTCCATTACAAAAAATAGCTCGTAACAGGCCTGGAGAGGCAGATGTTTCCTGCTACAGTGCAAAAAAGTGCAGGAAAGTGGGAAATCGTGGGTGAGGCCACGTCCTACCCGGCAGTTCGCCGGCCGCTTTTTCGGGAGTCATGGGCTCGTGTTTCAGGGCACGTCATCGCTGAATCTGGATGCCAAGGGGCGGCTGTCGATGCCGGCCCGGTATCTGGACGCCCTGCGCACGGAAGCCGGTGGTCAGATCACGGTCACGCGCAACCCGGATGGCGGCTTGAACCTGTATCCCCGCCCGGTGTGGGAAGAGGCGCGGGCCAGCCTTGCGGCCCTGCCGTCCTCCGAGCAATGGCTCAAGCGCTTCTACCTGGGCAGTGCCTCCGACGTAGAGCTCGACGGCACCGGCCGCGTGCTGATCTCGCCGGAGCTGCGTGAGCTGGCGGGCATCACCCGCGACGTGCTGCTGCTGGGCGTGGGTCACCGCTTCGAGCTGTGGGACAAGACGGCCTACCAGGCCAAGGAAGCTGCGGAGATGATGGAGAACATCCGCAACTCCGAAGCGGCCCGGATGCTCAAGCTGTGACCGCCATGGCTGCATCCTTCCTCCACACCACCGTCCTGCTCGAAGAGGGCGTGACCGCCGTGCTGGGTGACACACCGCCCGCGGACGGCACCTTCGTGGACGCCACCTTCGGTCGCGGCGGCCATTCGCGGCTCCTGCTGCAGCGGCTGGCGCCCGGCGCGCGCCTCGTGGCCTTCGACAAGGACCCGGAGGCGGTGGCGCAGGCCAGGGAGATCGCGGATCCGCGCTTCTCCATCCGGCACCAGGGCTTCGCCCACCTGGGGGAGCTGCCACCCGGCAGTGTGGCCGGGGTCCTGATGGACCTCGGTGTCAGCTCCCCCCAGATCGACAACCCCGCCCGGGGTTTTTCTTTTCGTTTGGACGGCCCGCTCGACATGCGCATGGATCCCACGCGCGGCCAGAGCGTGGCCGACTGGCTGGCCACAGCCGAACCACAGCAGATTGCAGAGGTGATCCGTGACTATGGCGAAGAACGGTTTGCTGTTCAGATTGCAAAGGCGATTGCTGCTCGCCGACAAGAACGGGGCGCAATTTCAACCACCGCCGAGCTGGCCGAGCTCGTGGCTGGCGCGGTCAAAACCCGCGAGCCGGGCCAGAACCCTGCAACGCGCACATTTCAGGCTCTTCGGATTTTCATCAACGCCGAGCTTGAAGAGCTGCAACAGGCGCTGAGCGCCAGCCTGTCGGTGCTGGCGCCGGGCGGCCGGCTGGCGGTGATCAGCTTCCATTCGCTGGAAGACCGCATCGTCAAGCAGTTCATCGCCGAGCATTCCAAGGAGGTCTACGACCGCCGCGCGCCCTTCGCCGCGCCCAAGCCCATGAAGCTGCGCGCGCTCGAGCGCATCAAGCCGTCGGCCGAGGAAGTGGCGGCCAATCCGCGGGCGCGCAGCGCCATCCTGCGCGTGGCCGAGCGCACGGAGGTGCTCGGCGACGCGCCGGGCCGCCCCAAGCAAGCCAGCGCCCCCTCGGGGGGCAGCGAGGACGCGCAGCGCCGAGCATGGGGGCAACGTTCATGATCACCCGGCTCAATCTGCTGTTGTTGCTGGCCGTCATCGGCACGGCGCTGCTGCTGGTGCACACCCAGTACCAGTCGCGCCAGCTCTATGGTCAGTACTACCGCGCGCAGGCGGAGGCCCGCACGCTGGAAACCGAATACGAGCGCCTGCAGGTCGAGCGCCGCGCCCAGGCCACGCCCCTGCGCATCGAGTCGCTGGTCAAGGACAAGCTCAAGATGCGCACCACCACGCCCGCCATCACGCTGTATGTGCGGGCCGACGGCACGGTGATCCCCGCGGTGCCGCCGGCGCCGCCCGTCGTGCCCGCCGGCGCCCCGGCCGCTGCAGCCAGGAGCACGCGATGAGCCGCGGTCCTTCCGTTCGCTACACCACCAGCCCGCTGCTGGCGAGCAAGACGCCCGTCTGGCGCAGCAAGTTCATCGTGGCCGCCATCGCGCTCGGCTTCGTGGTGCTGGCCGGCCGTGCGGCCTATGTGCAGGTGATCGGGCAGGACTTCTTCCAGCGCCAGGGTGAGGTCCGCTTCACCCGCACCATCGAGCTGCCCGCCAGCCGCGGCCGCATCCTGGACCGCAACGGCCTGATCCTGGCCTCCAGCGTCATCGCCCCCAGCGTGTGGGCCATTCCGGAGGACATCGACCGCAACGACCCCGACACCCGCACCAAGCTGCGCCGGGTGGCACAGCTGCTGGGCATGAAGCCGCAGGACCTGGACAAGAAGCTGGCCGACGAGGACAAGAGCTTCGTCTGGATCCAGCGCCAGGTCGATGAGCCCATCGCCAAGGAGATCGCGGCGCTGGGCGTCAAGGGCCTCTACCAGACACGTGAATACAAGCGCCAGTACCCCGAGGGCGAATCCGCCGCGCATGTGGTGGGCTTCACCAACGTCGAGGACCACGGCCAGGAAGGCATCGAGCTCGCCTTCGACAAGGACCTGGGCGGCAGGCCCGGTTCGCAGCGGGTGATCAAGGACCGCCTCGGTCGCGTGGTCGAGGGCGTGGGCGAGCGCGTGCCGCCCCTGGACGGCAAGGACATCCAGCTCTCGATCGACTCCAAGGTGCAGTTCTTCGCCTACCAGAAGCTGCGCGACGCCGTGACCAAGCACCGGGCCAAGGCCGGCAGCGTGGTGGTGCTGGACGCCGTGACCGGCGAAGTGCTGGCGCTGGCCAACTATCCGAGCTATGTGCCCGACAAGCGCCGCAACCTCACGGGCGAGCAACTGCGCAACCGCGCCATCACCGACACCTTCGAGCCCGGCTCGACCATGAAGCCCATCACCGTGGCCATGGCGCTGGAGGCCGGGCGCGTCAAGCCCAGCACCATCATCGACACCACGCCCGGCCGCTACCAGATCGGCGGCTTCACCATCAGCGACACCCACAACTACGGCGTGCTGACGGTGGAGGGCGTGATCCAGAAGTCCAGCAACGTCGGCGCCCTGAAGATCGCGCAGAAGATGAGCCCCAGCGAGATGTGGGACACCTACACCGCGCTGGGCTACGGCCAGAAGCCGCAGATCACCTTCCCCGGCGCGGCGCCTGGCCGCCTGCGGCCCTGGAAGACCTGGAAGCCCGTCGAGCAGGCCACCATGGCCTATGGCTACGGCCTGTCGGCCTCGCTGCTGCAGATGTGCCATTCGTACACCGCCTTCTCGCACGACGGCAAGGTGCTGCCGCTGACCATGCTCAAGAGCAGCGACGAGCCGCCGGGCGTGCGCGTGTTCTCGCCTTCCACCGCCGCGGCCGTGCGCAAGATGCTGCAGATGGCCGCCGGCCCCGGCGGCACCGGTCAGCTGGCACAGACCGTGGGCTACTCGGTGGGCGGCAAGTCGGGCACGGCGCGCAAGCAGGTCGGCAAAGGCTACGCGGCAGGCAAGTACCGTGGCTGGTTCACCGGCATGGCGCCCATCGACAAGCCGCGCATCATCGTCGGCGTCATGATCGACGAGCCGAGCGACGGCAACTTCTACGGCGGCACGGTGGCCGGCCCGGTGTTCAGCGAAGTGGTGCAGCAGACGCTGCGCATGATGAACGTGCCGCCCGACCTGGCCGTCAAGCCGCTGGTGCTGACGCAGGGCGTGGACGAGAGCTTCTGATGGCCTTGCACCGTCTCCATTCCCCCGACGAGGCCGCCGCCTGGCTGTCCGCACGCGTGCGCGGACAACTGCAGGTGGACAGCCGCGCCGTGGGCGAGGGCGACGGCTTCATCGCCTGGCCCGGTGCCGCCACCGACGGGCGCCGCTTCGTGCGCGGGGCGCTGGCCCAGGGCGCCGTGGCTTGCCTGGTCGAAGCGCAGGGCAGCGAGGTCTTCGATTTCGGCGATGAACCCGCCGTGGCAGCCTACGAGGGGCTCAAGGCCGCGACCGGCCCCATCGCCGCGGCGTGGTGCGGCCGGCCGGCCGACGCGATGACGCTGCTGGCCGTGACCGGCACCAACGGCAAGACCTCGACCGCCTGGTGGCTGGCGCAGGCGCTGGAAGGCAGCGCCTTCGGCCCTTGCGCCGTCGCCGGCACGCTGGGCATCGGCGTGCCGCCGGCCGTCGACTACAACGGCCTCACCACGCCCGATCCGGTGACGCTGCACCGCGCGCTGCGCGATCTGCTCGGCCAGGGCGTGAAGGCCTGCGCCATGGAGGCCTCCTCCATCGGCATCGCCGAGCGCCGGCTGGACGGCCTGCACTTCGACGTGGCCGTCTTCACCAACTTCACCCAGGACCACCTGGACTACCACGGCGACATGGCGGCCTACTGGGCAGCCAAGGCCGAGCTGTTCCGCTGGCCGGGGCTGCGCGCGGCCGTGGTCAACATCGACGACGCCCAGGGCGCCCGGCTCGCGGGTGAACTGCTCGATACGGCGCTGGTCGAGCTGTGGACCTGCTCGGCGACGGGCGCGCCCGCGCGGCTGTCGGCCCGCGAGGCCGGCCACGGCCCTCAGGGCCTGCGCTTCCAGGTGGTGGAGCAGGGCGGTGCCGAGGCCATGGTCTCGACCACGCTGGTGGGCGACTACAACGTCGCCAACCTGCTGGGCGTGATCGGCACGCTGCGCGCGCTTGGCCTGCCGCTGGGCGCCGCCGCCGCCGCCTGCGCCCGCCTGGGCAGCGTGCCCGGCCGCATGGACGTGGTGGCGGCGGATGCCGGCCTGCCGCTGGTGGTGGTCGACTATGCCCACACGCCCGATGCACTGCAGAAGGCGCTGGCCGCGCTGCGCCCCTTCGCCGAGTCGCGCGGCGGCCGGCTGTGGTGCGTGTTCGGCTGCGGCGGCGATCGCGATCCCGGCAAGCGCCCGCTGATGGGTGACATCGCCGAGCGGGGTGCCGACCGTGTCGTCGTCACCAGCGACAACCCGCGCAGCGAATCGCCGCAGGCCATCGTCGACCAGATCGTGGCCGGCCTGGCGGCGCCGCATGCGGCCCGTGTGGTCGTCGACCGCACCGCCGCCATCGCCGAGGCCATTGCCCAAGCCGCGGCCCAGGACGTGGTCCTGCTGGCCGGCAAGGGCCATGAGGACTACCAGGAAGTCGCCGGCCGGCGTCTTCCCTTTTCCGACCGCGCCCAGGCGCAGACGGCGCTTGCCGCCAGGAGCCGGTCGGCATGAACGCATCGATGGAATCTTTGTTCACTCTGTCCGAGGCCGCCGGCTGGGTGCTGGGTGCGCGCGTGGTGGGTGAGAGCAGCCGCGCGGTCGCGCGGGTGCACACCGACTCGCGCACGCTGGTCGCGGGCGACCTCTTCGTCGCGCTGCGCGGCGAGCGCTTCGATGCGCATGACTTCCTGGCGCAGGTACAGGCGCAGGGCGGCATCGCCGCCGTGGCCGAGCCGGGCCGGCTGGCGCCCTTGGGCCTGTCTGGCCTGGAAGTGCCCGACACCCTGGCCGCGCTCGGCGCCATCGCCGCCGGCTGGCGCGCCCGCTTCACGCTGCCGCTGGTGGCGGTGACGGGCAGCAATGGCAAGACCACCGTCACGCAGATGGTCGCGTCCATCCTGCGCGCCGCGGCGCCCGGCGCCAGCATGGCCACGCAGGGCAACTTCAACAACGAGATCGGCCTGCCGCTGACGCTGATGCGCCTGCGGCCCGCGCACCGGCTGGCCGTGGTCGAGCTGGGCATGAACCATTCGGGCGAGATCGCGCGGCTGGCGGCCATCGCCCGACCGACGGTGGCGCTGGTCAACAACGCCCAGCGCGAGCACCAGGAATTCATGGCCACCGTCGAGGCGGTCGCCCGCGAGAACGGCTGCGTGCTGCAGGCGTTGACCGCGGGCGGCACGGCGGTCTTCCCGCACGGCGACGACTACACCGACCTGTGGCGTGACCTGGTGCCGGCCGGTGCAGGCTGCCTGCTCTTCGGCGAATCGCCTGCGGCCGACGTCGCGCTGGCCGAGGCCGAGTGGGACGGCGAGGCCTGGCGCTTCGTTGCCCGCACGCCCGCAGGCATGGTGCAGGCCCGCCTGGCCATCCCGGGCCGGCACAACCTGCGCAATGCGCTGGCCGCCACGGCCTGTGCGCTGGCCGCCGGCGTGACGGCCGAGGCGATCGGCACCGGGCTGTCGGCCTTCGAACCGGTCGGTGGCCGTTCGCGTGCGCAGCTTCTGCAGCGTCCCGATGGCAACCGTCTGACGCTGGTGGACGACAGCTACAACGCCAATCCCGATTCCGTGCGCGCCGCCATCGACGTGCTGGCCGAACTGCCCGGCCCGCGTCTGCTGGTGCTGGGCGACATGGGCGAGGTCGGCGACCAGGGGCCGCGCTTCCACGCCGAAGTCGGCGACTGGGCCCGTCAGCGCGGCATCGACGCGCTGTTCGCCCTGGGTGAGGCCAGCCGCCATGCGGTGGATGCCTTCGGCGCTGGCGGCCGCCATTTCGAGGCCGTCGAGGCCCTCAACGCCGCGGCGCTGATTCAGGCCGGCGCCGCATCGAGCGTGCTCGTCAAGGGTTCGCGGTTCATGAAGATGGAGCGCGTGGTGCAGGCCCTGGTGGCCGATGCCACCGGCTCGCACAACAACAAGGAGGCCGGTCATGCTGCATGACACGGACGCCCGCCCATGCTGATGAGCCTGGCCCAATGGCTGCAGACGCTGTCGCCCGAGCTGGGCTTTCTGCGCGTCTTCCAGTACCTCACCTTCCGCGCGCTGATGGCGGCGCTCACCGCGCTGGTGGTGGGCCTGGCCGCCGGCCCGGCGGTGATCCGCCGGCTGCGCGCGCTCAAGATCGGCCAGCCGGTGCGTGGCTACGCCATGGAGACGCACCTGGCCAAGAGCGGCACGCCCACCATGGGCGGGGTGCTGGTGCTGTTCGCCATCGCCATCGCCACGCTGCTGTGGTTCGACCTGTCCAACCGCTTCGTGTGGATCGTGATGTGGGTGACGCTGGGCTTCGGCGCCATCGGCTGGGTGGACGACTGGCGCAAGGTGGTCAACAAGGACCCGGAGGGCATGCGCTCGCGCGAGAAGTACATGTGGCAGTCCATCATCGGGCTGGTCGCGGCGGTGTACCTGCTGTTCTCCATCTCGGAGAGCTCCAACTGGCGCGTGATGGAGCTGTTCGTCAACTGGGTGCGCTCGGGCTTCGCGCTCGACTTTCCGCCCAAGACCAATCTGATCGTGCCCTTCTTCAAGGAGATCAGCTATCCGCTGGGCGGCATCGGCTTCGTGATCCTCACGTATCTGGTGATCGTGGGCGCGAGCAACGCGGTGAACCTCACCGACGGCCTGGACGGCCTGGCCATCATGCCGGTGGTGATGGTGGGCTCGGCGCTGGGCGTGTTCGCCTATGTCACGGGCAATGCGATGTACTCGCGCTACCTGCTGTTCCCCTCCATTCCGGGCGCGGGCGAACTGCTGGTGTTCTGCTCGGCCATGGCGGGCGCGGGCCTGGCCTTCCTGTGGTTCAACACCCATCCGGCGCAGGTCTTCATGGGCGATGTCGGCGCGCTGGCGCTGGGCGGCGCACTCGGCACCGTGGCCGTGATCGTGCGTCAGGAGATCGTGTTCTTCATCATGGGCGGCATCTTCGTGGTCGAGGCGATCTCGGTCATGGCCCAGGTGAGCTGGTTCAAGTACACCAAGCGCAAGTACGGCGAAGGCCGGCGCGTGCTGAAGATGGCGCCGCTGCACCATCACTTCGAGAAGTCCGGCTGGCGCGAGACGCAGGTGGTGGTCCGCTTCTGGATCATCACCATGCTGCTGTGCCTGGTGGGCCTGTCCACGCTCAAGCTGCGTTGAGGCCGCAACGACCATGAAGCATCTCGCCGACCTGCATGTGCTGATCCTGGGCCTGGGCGCCTCGGGCCTGGCCATGGCGCGCTGGTGCGCCCGGCACGGCGCGCATGTGACGGTGGCCGACACGCGTGAGGCGCCGCCGCAGCTGGCCACGCTGGCCGCCGAGCTGCCGCAGGTGCGCTTCGTCGGCGGGCCGCTCACGGCGGCGCTGGTCGAGGGCCAGCCGGTGCGCGCCGTCTACCGCTCGCCGGGCCTCGCGCCGGCCACCATCGCACCGGTGGTCGATGCCGCGCGCGCCATCGGCCTGCCGGTGGGTGGCGAGCTGGACCTGTTCGCCCAGGCGCTGGCCGACCTGCGGGTGGCGCCGGAAGCGGCGGCCGATGAAGACGGCGCCTTGGACGACGCGGCGGCAGATGCTGCGCACGATGTGCCCGGCGATGCGGCTGCGGGCGCCATCGCTGTGGCTGCGCCGTCCGCCGACGCGGCAGAGACGGGCGCGGACATCGCCGTTGAACTCTCCGGCGACGGCGGAGCCGCGGCCCCGGCAGTGCCGTCCGACGACGCCGCCGCGGACGACGAGACGCTCGACGAGACGCCGCCCCCCCTGCCCATCGCACCGCCGCCCGTCCCCGAGCCGGGCTACCGCCCCGCCGTGCTGGCCATCACCGGCACCAACGGCAAGACGACGGTGACCGCGCTCACCGGCCAGTTGGTCGAGCGCGCCGGCAAGACCGTGGCCGTGGCCGGCAACATCGGTCCCTCGCTGCTGGATACGCTGTCCGAGCGCATGGACGCCGACACGCTGCCCCAGGTGTGGGTGCTCGAGCTTTCCAGCTTCCAGCTCGATGGCGTGCAGGGCTTCGAGCCCACCGCCGCCACGGTGCTCAACGTCACCCAGGATCACCTGGACTGGCATGGCGGCATGGAGGCCTATGCCGCCGCCAAGGCGCGCATCTTTGGCCAGACCGGATTGATGATCCTCAACCGTGACGACGTCCGGGTGATGGGCATGCTGCCCCCGCCGGTGAAGGCGCGGCTGCAGCGCCCGCAGCTGCGGGCGCACGTGACCTTCGGCGCCGACCTGCCGCAGCGTCCCGGCGACTTCGGCATCGAGCGCGTCAACGGCCTGGCCTGGCTGGTGCGTGCCCACGAGGCCGACGAGACACTCAAGCGCCGCCGCGGCGCCGCCGTGCAGGAAGAAATCCACCTGCAGCGCCTGATGCCCGCCGATGCGCTGCGCA
>NZ_CAJYES010000068.1 GCF_913773995.1 uncultured Pseudacidovorax sp. | reverse complement strand
AGTGACGCGCCACCCGGTAGCCTGCCTTCTCGAGCAAGGCCGCCCGTGCGGTCTCGCCCTGCGTCACGAAGGCGTGGTGGGCATGGGCCCGTGCCTGCGGGTGCGCACGCGCCATCTGCTGCTGGCGCGCGTCCATCCAGGCGTGCAGCGCCCGACCGATGCCGCGCCGGCGCCACTGGGGCGCCATCACGCCGAACTGCGCGTAGAGATGGAGCTCGTCCGCCTGCACATAGGGCCAGCAGCGGACGTAGCCGGCGATCTCGCCACCCGCCTCGGCGATGCAGACGTCGCGCTCCGGCACGCAATCGACAAAGGATGCGTAGTTGCGCGCCATCTCCTCGACCGTGCGGAACCAGCTCGTCTGGTCTTCGGCGAAGCTGGCGTTGGCGCAGTTCACCATGGCCGGAAAGTCCTGCGGGCCGGCGAAGGGCCGCAGGCGGATGCCGGAGGGCAGGGAGAAGGTGCTGTTGGGCATGGCGGCGGGCGGAGGGGTGGCGGCCCTGTCAGGCCGGTACGGCGCAGCACGGGGGCCGCACAGTATGTGCGCCCGCACCTGCGTCCCAGCCAAAGGCGTGGGGGGCGGCGATGAAGAGGACCGGCGCGGCCGTCGATGAGTGCCGGGCGGGCTGTGCGCGCCGCGGTCGGCCGCCTGAGCCTCAGCCGTCCGCGTTCTCGACCGGGTCGGGCGCCGGCAGATGGATCATGCCGGTGCGGAAGTCGTACTCGAACACTTCGCCATAGCGGCCCCATTCGATGGCCTGGCGCAGCACCCGCAGGGCTTCGGAGTCTTCAAGGCTCTCGCGCAGCAGGTCGAGGAAATGCTCTTCGGAGATATGGCCCTGCGGATCCTGTTCCAGGCTGTGGCGGATGTGCGCCGCCAAGGGCACGCGCTCCAGCAGCTGCTGGCCGAACATGCGCTGGCGCCCTGCCCGCGCGCTGCCCGCGTAATGGCGGCCCAGCGGCGTGACCAGCAGGTCGCCTTCGGCCAGCCGGGCCAGGCCCAGCAGCGACAGGCCCTGGGTCAGCGGCAGCAGGTCGTGGTCGGTGAGCTCGGCCTCGTCGGCCAGGCGCGGAAGGTCGGCACGGCCCTGGAAGTCGTCTTCCACCAGCAGCTCCAGCAGGCCTTCCATGCGGGCCACGTCGGCCGAAGGCAGGCGCTCGGCCAGCACCGCATGCTTGGGGCCGTGCGGCGTGCCCGAGGCGCCGGCCGTCATCAGCGCATAGACCTGGTCGATCAGCATGCGCACCTCCACCGAGTCGCGGTCACGCGGGCGCGGCAGGCCGATGCGCAGCTCGGCCCGGACCCGACCGGGGTCGGCGGCGAAGACCAGCACGCGGTCGGCCATCAGCACCGCTTCCTCGATGTTGTGCGAGACGACCAGCATGGCCTGGGTGGGCATCTGCCCGCCTTCCCACAACGCCAGGATGTCGTCGCGCAGGCGCTCGCCGGTCAGCACGTCCAGGGCCGAGAAGGCCTCGTCCATGAGCAGCACGTCGGGCTCGACCACGAGGGCGCGCGCGATGCCCACGCGCTGGCGCATGCCGCCCGACAGCTCGCGCGGCAGCGCGCCCTCGAAGCCACCCAGGCCGATGAGCGCGATGGCCGCGGCGGCACGCCGGGCCCGCTCGGCCTGCGGCACGCCGCGCGCCTCCAGGCCCAGCTCCACGTTCTGCTGCACCGTCAGCCAGGGAAAGAGCGCGAAGGACTGGAACACCATCGCGATGCCGCGCGCCGGCCCATGCAGCGGCTGGCCGCGGTAGCGCACATCGCCCCGGTCGGCCGGCACCAGCCCGGCCAGGATGCGCAGCAGCGTGGACTTGCCCGAGCCCGACGGGCCCAGCAGGGCCACGATCTCGCCCGCGGCCAGGCGCAGGTCCACGTCCTGCAATACAGGCCGCGCCGTGCCGTCCGCCGCGCGGAAGCCCTTGCCGACGGCGTGGAGGTCGATGATGGTGTCGCGCTCGGTCATGGCCTCGCCCTCTCGATCAGAAATGCATTCTTTGTTCGGCGAGCTGGTACAGCCGCCGCCACACGAAGTGGTTGAGCCCCATGACGAACACGCACATCACGCCGATGCCCAGTGCGATGCGCGGGAAGTCGCCCGTCGCCGTCATCTGCGCGATGTAGCTGCCCAGACCGTGCGCCTGCAGCGTGGTGTCGCCCCAGCTCACGTACTCGGCCACGATGCTGGCGTTCCACGATCCGCCGCTGGCGGTGATGGCGCCTGTCACGAAGCTGGGAAACACGGCCGGCAGCAGATAGCGCTTCCAGCGCAGCCAGCCCGTGAGGCCCAGGTTGCGCGAGGCATGGCGCAGCTCGGTGGGCACGCTCGATGCCCCCGCGATCACGTTGAAGAGCAAGTACCACTGCGTCCCCAGCACCATCAATGGCGACAGCCATATGTCGGGGTTGAGCTTCCAGTGCACGATCAGCAGCACCGCCACCGGGAACATCAGGTTGGCCGGGAAGGCCGCGAGGAACTGCGCCACCGCCTGCAGCCGGTCGGACCAGCGCGGGTTCATGCCGATCCACACGCCCACCGGCACCCACACCACCGCGGCGATGGCAATGAGCACCAGCACCCGCACCAGCGTGTAGAGGCCCAGCAGGAAGACATGGCCCACCTCGCCCCAGCCCACCTCGCTGTGGATGAAACGCAGCAGCCAGACGATGGCCAGCAGCACCGCGCCCGACAGCAGCGCGTCGCCCGCGCGCTGTGCCAGCGGATTGGCGGGCCGCGGCCGGGCACGCACCGAGGTGCCGTCGAAGCGCCGCGGAAACCAGGCCAGCGTGCGCACGACGCGATGCGCCAGCCATTCGCCGGTGGCACGGGTCAGGTGGGTGCGGCGCAGCCAGTCCAGCAGCCACGAGCGGCTGGCCTCGCCGCTACCGCTTTCGTCGAAGCGGAACTTGTCGGCCCAGGCCACCAGCGGGCGGAAGAAGAGCTGGTCGTACAGCAGGATGCCGATCAGCATGCACAGGATGGCCCAGCCGATGGCGGGCAGGTCGCGCGCCTCGATGGCCATGGCGATGTACGAGCCCACGCCCGGCAGCTTGATGTTCTGGCCCGACACCGAGATGGCCTCGGAGGCCACCACGAAGAACCAGCCGCCGGACATGGACATCATCATGTTCCACAGCAGCCCGGGCATGGCGAAAGGCAGCTCCAGCCGCCAGAAGCGCTGCCAGCCCGACAGCTGGAACACCGCCGCCGCCTCGCCCAGCTCGGCCGGCACCGTGCGCAGCGACTGGTAAAGGCTGAAGGCCATGTTCCAGGCCTGCGAGGTGAAGATGGCGAAGATGGCCGCGAACTCCACGCCCAGCAGGTTGCCCGGGAAGAGCGCGATGAAGCCGGTGACGGTGATCGACAGGAAGCCCAGGATGGGAATGGACTGCAGCACGTCCAGCAGCGGCACCAGCAGCCGCTCGGCCAGCCGGTACTTGGCGGCCAGCACGGCGAAAGTACAGGCGAAGACCAGCGAGGCCCCCAGCGCGATGAACATGCGCAGTGTGGTGCGGAGAAGGTAGTACGGCAGCACGGCCGGATCCAGACTCAGCGGCAGCGGCTCGCCCACGGCATAGGGGCGCGCCATCTGAGAGGCGGCGAAGGCCAGGCCGAAGAGCACGGCCAGGATCAGCGGCAGCAGGGCCCAGTCCCAGCGGTTGCCCACGGCGCTGGAGACTTCGAGCGGCAGGAGTCGGCGGCGCATGGCGGATCGGTGCGTGGGCGAGCAGGCGGCAGGTTGGACGGACAGCGCCTGCGGCCACACGATGGGCCAAGGCAGTGACGGGGACGAAGGCGCGGTGCACCTCCATGCCGACAACGCACGAGGCCGGGTCGGCGTTGGCAGCCGAAGGCTGCCGGGCGGCCGCGGCCGACAAGGGCGGCGGGCGCGGCCGGCAGTCTAGGCGCCGACCTTGACTGGAACATGACGGCGCCGTTGAAGGGGCAAGGCGGGCAACGCCGCAGCACGCCTGCGGCCCGCCGCGCCCCCGGCTGACAGCGCGGCGCCCGCGGCGGTGTCAGGCTTGCGCCTGGTCACAACAACACCCCAGAACAACTGGACCGCCTGCCATGAACGCTTCCATCGACCCGGCCGGCCGCACCGCGCCCGCCTCCGCCACCCCGCTCCAGCCCGTGTACACCGCCGAGGAAAAGCGGCGCCGCATCTTCGCCATCGTCGGCGCCTCTTCGGGCAACCTGGTGGAATGGTTCGACTTCTACGTCTATGCCTTCTCGGCGCTGTACTTCGCCGGCGCCTTCTTCCCCAAGTCCGACCCGACCGTCCAGTTGCTCAACACGGCCGGGGTGTTCGCCGCGGGCTTCCTGATGCGGCCCATCGGTGGCTGGCTGTTCGGCCGCATTGCCGACCGGCGCGGGCGCAAGACCTCGATGCTGATCTCGGTCACCATGATGTGCGCCGGCTCACTGGTCATCGCCTTCCTGCCCACCTATGCGCAGATCGGCGCCTGGGCACCTGCTCTGCTGCTCGCCGCCCGGCTCTTCCAAGGACTCTCGGTGGGTGGCGAGTACGGCACCACCGCCACCTACATGAGCGAGGTGGCACTGCGCGGCCAGCGCGGCTTCTTCTCGTCCTTCCAGTACGTCACTCTGATCGGCGGCCAGCTGCTGGCGGTGCTCACCATCGTGATCCTGGAGACAATCTTCACCGAAGCCGAGCTGCGGGCCTGGGCCTGGCGCATCCCCTTCGTCGTCGGCGCCATCGCCGCGGTGGTGGCCATGCTGCTGCGCCGCTCGCTCACCGAAACGCAGGGCGCGCAGACACGCACGAACCAGGAGGCCGGCACGCTGGCCGGGCTGTTCCGCCACCACAAGGCCGCCTTCTTCACCGTGCTGGGCTACACGGCCGGCGGCTCGCTGATCTTCTACACCTTCACCACCTACATGCAGAAGTACCTGGTCAACACGGTGGGCCTGCCCATCAAGACGACCAGCTACGTGATGACGGGCGCCCTCTTCCTCTACATGTGCATGCAGCCGCTGTTCGGCATGCTGTCGGACCGCATCGGCCGGCGCAACAACATGCTGCTGTTCGGCGCGCTGGGCACGCTGTTCACGGTGCCGATCCTCACGGCGCTGCAGCACACGAGCAGCCCCTACGTGGCCTTCGTGCTGATCGTGGTGGCGCTGGCCATCGTGAGCTTCTACACCTCCATCAGCGGCATCGTGAAGGCGGAGATGTTCCCGCCCGAGGTGCGTGCCCTGGGCGTGGGTCTGGCGTACGCGGTGGGCAACGCCGTCTTTGGTGGCTCGGCCGAGTACGCCGCGCTCTGGGCCAAGTCGGCGGGCATCGAATCGAGCTTCTTCTGGTACGTGACCGTGATGATGGTCATCGCCTTCCTGGTGAGCCTGCGCCTGCCGCGTCAGGCGAGTTACCTGCACCACGACCACTGAGGGCAAGCGCGCCTTCTCACGCGCGAGCACGCCAAGCAAAAAGGCCCGCCATCGCTGGCGGGCCTTGTCGTTGGTGCGGGCGTTTGGCGATCAGTCCGCGTAGACGCCGGCTTCCTTGATCACGGGGCCGAAGCGGGCGACTTCAGCCTGCACGAACTTCTTGTGTTCGGCCGGGTCGCTGCGCTTGTCGCTCACCACCACGGCGCCCAGGGCTTCCTCGCGGCGGATGAAGTCCGGATCCTTCAGCGCGGTCTTGAGCGCGTCGTTGAGCTTCTTGAGCACCGGCGCTGGCGTGCCCTTGGGCGCGTACAGGCCATGCCAGATCGTCACCTGGAAGTTCTTCAGGCCCTGCTCGTCCAGCGTCGGGATGTCCTTGAGCGCCGGCGTGTTCACCCGCTTGAGCGTGGTCACGCCGTAGGCCTTCACCTTCTTGGCCTCGATCTGGCCCGTGGTGTTGGTCGTCTGGTCGCACAGCAGATCGATCTGCCCGCCCATCAGGTCGGCGATGGCCGGCGCGGTGCCCTTGTACGGCACGGTGGTCATCTCGGCCTTGATGGCGCTCTGGAACAGCAGGCCGCACAGGTGCGAAGCCGAGCCGATGCCGGCGTTGCCCAGGTTGACCTTGCCCTTGTGGGCGTTGATCCAGGTCTGCAGCTCCTTGAAGTTGTTGGCTTCGAGCTGCGGCTTGCCGATCAGCGTCATGGGCACGTCGTTGATCATGCCCAGGTACTCGAAATCGGTCTCCCAGTTGTAGCTGAGCTTGCGGTAGAGCACGGGCGTGGTGGCCATGCCGACGTGGGTGACCAGCAGGGTCAGGCCGTCGTTCTTGGCGCGGGCCACCTTGGCGTTGCCGATGGTGCTGCCGGCGCCGGCGGTGTTGTCCACCACGATGGTGGCGCCCAGGGCCTTCTGCATGGCCTCGGCGAGGTCGCGCGCCACCTTGTCGGTCGGGCCGCCGGCCGCGAAGGGCACGACGAAGGTGATGGTCTTGCCATCGGGAAAGTCGGCAGCCTGCGCACCTGCCGCGAAAGCGGTGGCTGCAGCGGCCAGGGCGGCCAGGCGGAAGTGAGGGGTCATGTCGGTCTCCGGATGTGAAAGGCAATGGGCGGCGGCGGCGATGGCATCGCCGTTGATGGCCCTCAGCGCAGCGGCACGCGCGCCTCGATGGGCTGGGGCCGCCAGTCGGGCTGCAGGTGGCAGCCCGGCTTGCCGGCCGTGCCATAGCGTGGCTCCAGCCGGCGGCAGGCCTCGGCCAGCCCGGCAGGCGTGGGCTTGTCGCCGCGGTCGATCCACGCGAGCAGCGCATCGAACAGGGCCGGGTATTCCGGGTCGCTCAGGTAGCTGTGCTCGCGCTCGTCGGCGAAGGTCTGCACCAGATTCCCTTCGGTGCCCGCGGCGGTGCGAATGCGGCGGTAGGCGTCCTCCAACTCGACGAAGGCCGTCGGGTCGTGGATGGCATGCATCGTCACCGTGGGCAGCGAGGTGCGGCCGGTGGGCAGGCTGTCCGCCGCCAGGGCGCCCTGGGCCTGAGGGTCGGCCGCATAGCGCAGCACGCCGGCGTTGAGCGCCTCGGCCTCGCCGGGCGGTGCGTCGTAGCGCACGCCGATGTTGCCGAAGGGGTTGCGGCCGCCCAGGCGTTTCTGCGTCAGGTCCTGGAACAGCCAGGTGGCCCAGTTGAGGTGGCCGACCAGCGTCCGCTCGGGGATCTTCACCGCGGTCAGGATGGTCTTGAGCCGCGCCGCCTGTTCGGGCGTGCGCTGCGCGGCGGGCAGGCCCACGCCGGTGCAGTCGCGCACACGCTCGGCCAGTTGCTGGCGCGTCAGCGTGGAACCGAGCGGCAGGCCCTGCCACAGCGGGTATTGCGGCTCCGACGGCAGCGGATGGTTGCGGCAGACCCACTGGTAGACCACCCGCAGGTCCAGCCGGAAGTCGTAGGCGGTGTTGCCGCCGCCCAGCACCCCGCTGGTGAGCACCAGGCCGTCGTAAGGGCTCTTGATGCCACCCAGGGGCGCGTACAGCTCTGCCGCCTTCGAGGCCACGCCACCGCCGTAGCTCTGCCCGTGCAGCAGCGTGCGACGGGGCTCACCGAAACGGGCGACGAAGATGCGGCGCAGCCGCTCGGTGTCCTCGGCCGCCATCGTCACGCCATAGCCGCCGCGTCGGTAGGTGGAGCCGGCCCAGGCATAGCCGGCCTTCACCGTGATGGCCCAGCGCGTCAGGTCCTCCTCGCTGCGCGCGAGCTTCGGGGGGCCGGTCTCGGGGCCGCCATGCGCATGCATCACCAGCACGCGGTTCCAGTCCTTGGGAATGGCGATCCAGTAGAAGGCGCCCGCGCCGTCGGCGCCGGTGTAGCAGCGCGCGTCCTGCGGCACGGCCTTGGGGCAGGTGGCGGGCGAGGGCCCACTGGCTGCGCCCGGGCGCATAGCGGCTTCCTCGGCATCGCCTGGTGCGGCCGGGGCGGCCATGGCGACCAGACCCGCGGTGCCGAGCGCTGCCAGCACCAGGGCCGGGCGGATGAGCGAGAGATGGGACATCAGTGACGGACTCCAAGTTCGAGCGCCGCATTCGCGCCCGGATCGGCGACAAAGGCGAAGACGCCGCTGTTGTA
>NZ_CAJYES010000067.1 GCF_913773995.1 uncultured Pseudacidovorax sp. | reverse complement strand
CCCCGACCTCCAGGCCCACGATGCGGTCCACATCCTCACCCTTGGCGGTGAGCATGATGATGGGGGTACGGTCGTTGGCCGCGCGCAGCCGACGACATACCGACAGTCCATCCTCGCCCGGCATCATGAGGTCGAGCACGATCAGGTCTACCGTGTCGCGCAGCAGGATGCGATTGAGCGCCTTGCTGTCTTCAGCCACGATGACCTCGAAACCTTCCTGCGTCAGGTAGCGGCGCAGCAGGTCGCGGATGCGGGCGTCGTCGTCGACGATCACGATCTTGTCGGTACGGGTCTGGTTTTGAGTCATAAGTACGACATTCCTCGGGAGCAGATTTGTAACAGAGCCGATTGTGGAGGTCGAGTTCACCGATTCTTCAACGCTCGCACCTCAGATGACACGACGTTACACAACTTGCGCCCGCTCGCGTGACAGCAAAGTTCGCGCATTCAAGCGGTGGCAGAGTAGCGGCATGACTGATGCGCGCTGCTTCCTGCGTTCCGCCCAGGTCCTGTGTGTCGGGGTGGCCGCCATCACCGCGGGCACGGTGATGGTGTCGACCGCTTGGGCCGCCGAAGGTGCGGGCCGGCAGGCGCGGTCGCCCCAGGAGCAGGTGATGCCCCGGGACGAGACCGCGGCGGAAGCCGCCGTGCGCCAGTTGTCCCCCGAACAAAGGGCGGAGTTGCGCGAGCAGCTTCGCAGCGAGTGGAACGCCCGCCATCCGGCGGAGGGCGGCCAGCAGGACCCTGGTAGCGCCCGTGCAGACAGTTCGTCGCCGCGACGCGGCTGGAATCTTCCGTTTCCCTGGCGTGATCCCCGTCACTGAAGTCGCACATCTTTGAGTTTTTTCCACTGTCCAAAGAGGATCTGTTTGACCATCGTTCGTCGCTTGCTTCGTCCCACCACCTTCCTGGTTTTCGGCGCGCTCTCGCTGCCTGTGTTGGCGCAGGAGGGGCCGATGTGGTCACCGCCCCAGAATGTGCTCCAGCTTTCGGCCTCAGGCTCCGTCGAGGCGCAGCAGGACATGCTGACCATGACGCTGTCGACCACGCGTGACGGCACCTCGGCGGCAGCGGTCCAAAGCCAACTGAAGGCGGCTGTAGACGCCGCACTCGCGGCTGCACGTGCGCAAGCCCAGCCGGGTGATCTCGATGTGCGCACGGGCAATTTCAGCCTGTCCCCGCGCTACAGCCGCGACGGCAAGATCAATGGCTGGCAAGGCAGCGCCGAAGTCATTCTTGAAGGGCGCGACTTTCCGCGAATCACCCAGGCGGCGGGGCGAATCGATACCCTGACCGTGGCGAATGTGGGGTTCAGCCTCAGTCGCGAGCAGACGCGCAAGGTCGAATCGGAGGCGCAGGCCCGCGCCATCGAGAACTTCCGTCAGAAAGCGGCCACCCTGGCGCAGAACTTCGGCTTCTCGGGCTACACCCTGCGGCAGGTTTCGGTGAATGGGCAACAGGACTTCGCTCCACGGCCACGCATGATGGCCGCCGAGGCCATGGCGTTCAAGGCGGATGCAGCGCCGGTGCCGGTCGAGGCCGGGAAGACCACCGTGACCGTCAATGTGTCCGGCTCAGTCCAGCTGAAGTGAGATCTTGCTGTGGGTGTGCTGCTGGGCCATGGCAGCCCGGCTTTACGTTCTGATCGACGAAGAAGTTACTGCGCCGTCCACCCGCCGTCCATGGCCCACGCCACGCCCCGCACCTGGTCGGCGGCGGGGGAGCACAGGAAGACGGCCAGCCCGCCCAACTGCTCCACGGTCGTGAACTGCAGGGACGGCTGCTTCTCGCGGAGCAGGTCCTTGTTGGCCTGATCGACCGTAATGCCCTCGCGCGCGGCTCGATCGTCGATCTGCTTCTGCACCAGCGGGGTCAGCACCCATCCGGGGCAGATGGCGTTGCAGGTCACCCCCGTCGTGGCAGTCTCCAGGGCGATGGCCTTGGTCAGACCCACAACGCCGTGCTTGGCGGCCACATAGGCCGACTTCTGTGCCGAGGCGACGAGACCATGCGCCGAAGCGATGTTGATCACGCGTCCCCAGTTGGCTTCGCGCATGGCAGGAATGGCCAGCCTGGTGGTGTGGAAGGCGCTGCTCAGGTTGATCGCGATGATCGCGTCCCACTTCTCGACCGGGAAATCCTCGACCTTCGCCACATGCTGGATGCCGGCGTTGTTGACAAGCACGTCCACGCGGCCGAACTTGCCGGCCGCGAAGGCCATCATGTCCTCGATCTGGTCGGACTTGCTCATGTCCGCCCCGTGGTACTCGGCCTTCGCGCCCAACGCGCGGATCTCCGCCAGCGCGCCGTCCGCGTCACCGAAGCCATTTAGCACGAGGTTGGCGCCCTGCTGCGCCAGCGACTTCGCGATGCCAAGTCCGATGCCGCTGGTCGAGCCTGTGACGAGTGCTGTTTTGCCTTGAAGCATGAGGGCCGTTCTCCACGATCAATTAGGATGGACGCAAGCATTATCCCCAGCGCCACGGAGACGTTTGCATGACAGAGCCCATCCTTGACTTCGTGGACTGCGCCGATGGGGCCGGGGGCCATCGCATGGCTTACTGGCAATGGGGCGAGCCGCAGGCGGCGCATGTGGTGCTGTGCGTGCATGGGCTCACGCGCCAAGGGCGGGATTTCGATGCGCTCGCTCGCGTGTTGTTGCAGACAGCATCAGAGCCAGTGCGGGTGATCTGCCCGGACGTCGTGGGTCGAGGACGAAGCGACTGGCTCGCGGAGCCGGCGCAATACCAGTTTCCCCAGTACGTCGCCGACATGCTGGCGTTGCTCGCGCAGTTGCATGGACGCGCACCGATCGCACGCTTGGACCATGTGGGTACCAGCATGGGCGGGCTGATCGGCATCTTTCTGGCCGCTCAGCCAGCCTTGTCGCCCGCACCGGTACGACGCCTTGTGCTCAACGATGTGGGTCCTGCAGTTGAATTCGATGCCATCGCCCGCATCTCGGGCTACGTGGGGCAGGGCGGTGTCTACGCCACCGTCGAAGAGGCGGCGGAGATGCTCCTTGGCATTTCCACCGGCTTCGGCCCGCACACGCCTCAGCAGTGGCGGGCCCTGACGGTGCCGATGTTGGTCCCTGCCAGCGAGCGAAGTGCCGACGGGCAGCGGCGTCTTGCCGGCGCAGCGCAGGCTCTGGTTGCCGGCGCACCCTACCGGCTGCACTACGACCCGGCGCTGTCCGTGGGCCTTCGGGCGCTGACGCGCGAGCAGGCTGCGCAGGGCGAGGCGGTGGTGTGGGCGGCCTACGATGCAGTGAAAGCATCCACCTTGGTGCTGCGCGGTGCGCAGTCCGATCTGTTGTCGCAGGAGACGGCGCAGGCCATGACGCAGCGCGGGCCGAAGGCCTCGCTCGTCGAGTTTGCCGGAGTCGGGCATGCGCCCACGCTGGTCGATCCGGCGCAGTCTTCCGTCGTGGCGTCTTTTCTGTTCGAGCGTTGAGTGCCAATCCAGAATTTGCGAGTGAGAGTTGTCAGTGTCCGAGCCAGCCGTTGTTGAACATGCCCTGTCCGCCGCCACTGCCCAGGTGGCGCCAGGCGTGGAGGACATGCTGGCCCGCGCACGAGCGTTTGCCGCGCCTCTGATCGAGGGTGAAACGCTCGACACGGGCGAGAACACGCTGGCCCATGCCGATGCCGTTGCAGCCATCGTGGCCTCGATGGGCGGCTCGGAGGCCATGCAGGCGGCCAGCTACCTGGTCTACGCCTGTCAGCACCTGAATCGGCCGCACGAGGTCATCGCCAAGGTCTTCGGCGACAACTACGCCTCTCTGGCACTGGAAACCACCAAGCTGGTGCAGGTCCAGAAGCAGACGCGTGGCGTCGTTCAGATGGCCGACGGCAGTGGTGCGCAGACCGAAACGGTGCGCAAGATGCTGCTCGCCTTCTCGCGGGATCTGCGCGTGGTGATGCTGCGATTGGCATCGCGCTTGCAGACCCTGCGGCATGCGGCGGCTGCTAGGCTGCCGGTTGCGGAAAGCATGGCCCGGGAGTCACTGCAGGTGTTCGCGCCGCTGGCCAATCGGCTGGGCATCTGGCAGGTCAAATGGGAGATCGAGGACCTGTCCTTCCGCTTTCTTGAGCCGGACACCTACAAGCTGATCGCCCAACTGCTCGACGAGAAGCGGGCGGAGCGCGAGGTCTACGTCGAGCAGTTGCGCGCCCGCCTGGAACGTGACCTTGCCAGCCAGGGCATCGAGGCCAAGGTGCAAGGGCGTCCCAAGAACATCTACAGCATCGTCAAGAAGATGCGAGGCAAGTCGCTCGACTTCGGCCAGGTGTTCGACATCCTGGCCTTGCGCGTGATCGTCGGGGACGTGAAGGACTGCTATGCGGTGCTGGCTTGGGTCCACTCCCACTTCCAGCCGATCGTGGAGGAGTTCGACGACTACATCGCCCGCCCGAAGCCCAACGGCTATCAGTCGCTGCACACCGTGGTGCGTGACGTGGCCGGCGGCCGCCCCGACAAGCCCATCGAGATCCAGATCCGTACCGCCCAGATGCACGAGCATGCGGAGCACGGCGTGGCGGCGCACTGGGCCTACAAGGAGGCGGGGGCCAAGGGCTACGCGGGTGTCTGGGCCGGCGGCGAGTACGACGCCAAGATCGCCGTGCTGCGGCAACTGCTGGCCTGGGAGCGCGACCTCTCCAGCGGTGATCAGGCCAGCGGCCTCTTCGATGACCGCATCTATGTGCTGACCCCGGATGCGGCCATCGTGGAACTGCCGCAGGGCTCCACGCCTGTGGACTTCGCCTACACCGTGCACACGCAACTGGGTCATCGATGCCGCGGGGCGCGCGTGGATGGCGCCATGGTGCCGCTGAACACGCCCCTGCAGAACGGCCAGACCGTTGAAGTGATCGCCACAAAAGAGGGCGGCCCGTCTCGCGACTGGCTCAACGTCGAACTGGGCTACCTGGCCAGCCACCGCGCGCGTGCCAAGGTGCGTGCCTGGTTCAACGCCCAGGCCACACACGAGACCATCGCCCGGGGCCGGGAATCGGTCGAACGGCTGCTGCAGCGCGAGGGCAAGACCGCATTGCGGCTTGAGGATCTCGCCACCCAGTTGGGCTTTCGCAGTGCCGACCATCTGTTCGAGGTCGTGGGCAAGGACGAGTTTTCCTTGCGCAACATCGAGAACCTTCTTCGCCCGCAGGAGGCGCAGCCGGCGGCCGACGAGGCACCGCTGATCCGCAAGCCACGCGCGACCGATGGTTCTGGCAAGGGCGGTGTGCTGGTTGTGGGCGTGTCGTCGTTGATGACGCAGTTGGCCAAGTGCTGCCGTCCGGCGCCGCCGGACGCGATCCGGGGCTTCGTGACGCGGGGTCACGGCGTGAGCGTGCACCGCGCCGATTGCAGCAACTTCCGAACGATGGCCGCGAAGGATGCCGGCCGCGTGATCGATGTCGAGTGGGGCGCACCGCGGGCCGGCAGCGAGATGGTGTACGCCGTGGACGTGGCGGTGGAGGCGGCCGATCGCCAGGGATTGCTTCGCGACATCTCGGATGTCTTCGCGCGCGAGAAGATGAATGTGATCGGCGTGCAGACGCAATCGGTCCGTGGCACTGCGTGGATGACGTTCACCATCGAGATCGCTGATGCAGCGCGGCTTACCCACGTACTCGGTATCGTGGCCTCTGTGTCTGGCGTGCGCTCCGCCCGTCGCCGCTGAGGACGCCTGTCGCCCGAGGCTCGACGAGCGGTTCGCGTGGTGGATGGAGGCAAGCGCCGGTTTCGCTGACACCCGCCGACGGATGGGCAAAAAAAATAGCCCCTTGCGGGGCTATTTTTGATGTGTGCCTGGTTGACACACTGCGTTTGGTAGGCGCGATTGGACTCGAACCAACGACCCCCACCATGTCAAGGTGGTGCTCTAACCAGCTGAGCTACGCGCCTGTGTTTGTTCGAGAGGGTAGAGTATAGCACGGTATTTTTTGGGTCGGCAAGACCTGCGCTTGTCCAGTCCAACACTTCCGTCGGCGACGCTCCGTCAAGCCGCCTTGAATTTGCGCACGCGGGCGTGCTCACCATCTCCGGCTCTCTGGGTGTGCGGCACTGCATATTCACACCCGACGACTGATGCAATTTGTTGCGCCGTGTGATACCTTGCCTCGAACATGACCAGCACTTTTGCATCCGGAAATTTCGATGAGTTCGCCCCCTGTCCTGCCTGATGAGACGGCGACTCGCCGCCGGACTGCCATGCTTCTGCATCACGCGCCGCTGGAGTTCGCTCGCGCGGTTTACGGGATCAATGACCGGGCAAGTGGACGGGTGGGCACGATGGCGGCGCAGGATGTTGCGCGTGCGGAAGGCATGGGTGTGCTCGTTACCCGGGATCGCGTGCAGCAGCGGGCTCGCTCGTACCTGCCGATCGAAGGGCGCGAGCATTGCCCCCGCTGCTGGGTGTTCGCGAGTACTCGGACACTGCTGTCCTTCCATCGCACCGACGAAGGTCACGAACTGGCACGTTGTGGCAGTTGCGGTGCGGAATACCCCAACGCCTGACGGACAGAGCCAGGCAGGGTAAACCTTGCGGTGGGGTCCCGAGGGTCTCCCTAGAATGGTTTGCTCGTGGAATGCGAGGTGTGTGGTTTGAAGGAATCTCCAGTGCAGGGCAAGAAGGCGGCGTCCAAGTCGTCTGAACGGGTGATCAAGAAGTACCCGAACCGCAGGCTCTACGACACCGACTCCTCCGCCTACATCACGCTGGCGGACGTCA